>NZ_AOTD01000168.1 GCF_000344295.2 Campylobacter showae CC57C
AGACAATAAGCGCGTGGATAAGGAGTACAAAGGTCAAGACAGCACCATTCACGGCATCGTGTCCTTTGAAGACGGCACGAAAGAGAGCACGCTTGATTATTTCGATAATCTGCTAGACGAGGAAAAGATCGAGGCCGTGTTTAACTCCGAGGTCGAAAGCGTAAAGAAAAAGGACGGTTTGTTTTTCGTGCACACCGCAAAGGGCGACTATCAAGCCAAAAACGTGATGATAAGTATCGGTAAAATGGGACGCCCGAACAAGCCGGACTACAAAATCCCGCCTTCGCTAAATAACGTTATAAATTTTAACCTAAACTCCTGTTCTAGCGGCGAAAAAGTGCTCGTGGTAGGCGGCGGAAACTCGGCCGTGGAGTACGCTATCGAGCTATGCCAATACAACAAAACGACGCTGGCTTACCGTAAGGATAAATTTAGTCGCGTAAATGACGTAAACGTAACGGCGCTATGGGAGCTAGAAAAAGCAAATAAGCTAAAAGTGCGACTAAACCACGACATCACCGAGATAGAAAACGAATCGGGACGCGTGAGAGTGCACTTTTCAAACGGAAAAATCAGAGTCTACGATAGGGTTGTCTACGCTATCGGCGGCTCAACTCCGGTGGATTTTTTACAAAAATGCGGAGTGGAGCTTGACGCAGATAAAGATCCGGTCGTAAACGAGCACTATGAAAGCAGCGTCGGCGGGCTATATATCGGCGGCGATATCGTGCTAAAAAACGGCGGCTCGATCGTGCTCGCGCTAAACCACGCGCATAAGGTAGTCCAAGACATCAAGGAAAAATAGAGTTGAGAGCGTTAAATTTAGTCTTATTTTTTATCTGCGGTTGTTTGCTCACGCTGGGCGGGTATTATTTGTATTTCGAGTTTACGAAGCCTTCTGCAAAGTCTACGGAGCTCGCCGTGCAGATAATGAACGTCGAAGAAGCGCCTAAAAACGAGAGCGTAGGCGGTACGGACGAGACAAATTCGGCCATCCTAAGTCAAGCTTTGCCGCAGGAAAAATATGCTAAAAATTTGGATGCGAACTATACGGACGCACCTATTTTAGGCGACGAGGACGAGCTAAAAGAGCAAATCCGCGTCCTGCGCGCTCAAAATAAGCTACTCTATGACGATAACGTCGATCTAGTGAGTAAAAATCTAGAAATCTCAAATATCTTAAGCGATCAAAAAGCCGAGCTGGAAACCAGGCGAAAACAAGCCGCCAGCGCTAACGACAAACAGCGTATAAGCGCTATCGACGAGCTAAATAAAAAACTAGCCAAAGCGCAAGAAGAAAATGAGAAAAATAAAAATTTAGAGCAAAATTTGACTTCTCTTCGTAGCGAGATCAAAGCTCTAAAAACCGAGCTTGAGAAAAAGCAGAGCGAATTTGACAAATCAAGTGCTAAAACGCAAAACGAGAGCCAAAATGCACTAAAAAGGTTGGAGGCTCAAAACGACGAGCTAAAAAATGAAGCGACTTCTGCTAGAGCTAAATTTGAAAGCGAACTAAGAACGGCGACCGAGGAGGCCGCAAAACTAAAGAGCGAAAATGCTAGACTCGCAAACGAGCTAGGCCTAAAAGATAGCGAGATAAAAAGGATCACTAGCGAATATAACGCTCAGGCTCTAAATGCTCAAAATTTATCTAAAAATAGGATCGCCGCCCTAGAAAAAGAACAAGACGCGGACAAGAAAAAAATAAGCGAGCTTGAAGCGAGCCTTGAAAACGCAAACAAAAAAGCCGAGTCAAAAGCTAAACTAAAAGCGATAAATGATGAGCTAAACGCGACGAATAAAGAGTTAGTCACAAAGCTCGAGAAAGAAAAACAAGGATTTGAAAAAGAGATTGAACAAAACGAGGCTATATATAAAACCGAGCTTGAAAAGCTAAAAAATCAGCTCGAAAATGAGCGCCAAGAGACCGAGCGAAACGTATCCGAACTAAAGGCTAAAATCTACGAGTTGGAAGATCAAATTTCGCAAAAAGATAGCTCACTGCAAAGTGCGGAAGCTAAGGTTACAGAGCTAAACGAGTCGCTAAATATCCAAAAAGAACTGCTAGCGGACGAGATCGCCGCTGGTAAAAAAAATATCCAAAACTATAAAATTTTAAATAACAAAATCACGACTTTAGTTGAAAACGACATCAAAACAGCCAAGGAAAATAAAGAGCAACTAGACGCTCTAAATGAGCTTTTGACGCATAAAGACGCAGAGCTCGCGACTTTAAGAAAACAGATACAAGACGGAGCTAAAGATCTAAGCGACACGAAGGAAAATTTAGCTAAAACAAGTACGCAAAAAAACATCGCAAAGGGCGAAGTGGCGCAGATACTAACCAAAAATGAAGAGCTGATGAGCGAAAATGAAAATCTAAAAAAGATAATCCAGCTAAATTTTAGAGCCGAAGTTCCTAAAAAAGTTGTTTTCATCGCCTCGGTCGAGTGCTCGGATATGAGCGCGGGCTCAGACAGGCCGACGCAAGTTTGCAAAAACAAGGTAAGCGACTTTTTGCAGAGTTATAATTCAAATTATTATTTTGAGATCACGCCGATAGTTAGCCGCGGTAACTTTATCGCCACGTCAAAAGCGGCAAAAGTGATCCCGCAAGACGAGCTTGAAAAGATCGATTCATACGCAAATTTTGGTATCGGCAAAGAGCGCGCCAAGGTGGCCGGCGAGATGATAAAAGATGAATTCGGTGACTTTTCCCGCATATCGTACAGTAACGACATTATAACGTCTCAAGATAAGCAAGGATTTATCATCAAGGTATATAGATGATAATCACTCAGCCCAAAAACGGCTACCGCTACAATAGTGACACGATGTTTTTGTATGACTTTATCCGTGAGGGTGGAGTGTGCGGCGAGGTGCTAGAGGTTGGCTGCGGTAGCGGGGTTTTGGGGCTGCTTTTAAAGCGCGATTTTCCCAAAATTTCACTCAGTTTGCTTGATATTTTAGAAGCTAACGTAAATTTAGCCGCCGCAAACGCTAGCCAAAATGGACTTGAAGCCGAGTTTATATCGGCTGATTTTGCTAAATTTAAGAGTGAAAAAAGATATGATCTCATCGTCTCAAACCCGCCTTTTTATCATGACGGCGCAAAAAAAAGTGAGAACGAGCATCTGCGCGCCGCTAGATACAGCGAAAATTTGCCCCTTAGCGAGCTTGTAGGGAGCGCAAATTCGCTCCTAAAGCCGCGGGGAGTTTTTAGCTTTTGCTACGACGCGAAGCGCCTAGCTGAAATTTTGCTTTGTTTGAGCGAATTTAAATTTACGCTTACTAGGCTTTGCTTTGTGTATCCAAAAGCGGACGGCGCAGCAAATTTGGCGCTAATCGAAGCTAAAAAAAGCTCAAAATCCTTAGCTCAAATTTTGCCTCCGATTGTTGTTTTTGAAGGCGGCGTTTATAGTAAAAAGGCAGCTAAGATTTTTGCTGCGGCAAATACGCAAAGTAAGGACGCGCTAGAGTGAATTTACTAAGACAAAGCGGCTTTGGATATGAATTTGACCCTAGCAAGTGCGAGCTGTGCGGCGGTAAGTGCTGCACTGGCGAGAGCGGCTATATATGGATAAGCTCAGCGGAAATCTCGGCGCTAGCGGAACATTTGAAAATAAACGAGGACGAGTTTAGATCGCGATTTTTAGATAAATTCGGATATAAATTTAGCCTCAAAGAAAAGCCCTATGAGGGCGGATTTGCGTGCGTTTTTTTTGACGAAACGGCAAAAAACTGCTTGGTTTACGACTTTCGCCCGAGTCAGTGTCGCACCTTTCCGTTTTGGGACTATTTTAAGGATAAAATCAATGAATTGGAGAAAGAATGCGCGGGAATAAGGCGATTTTAAAATTTATATTGGCGACCTTGCTTGTTTGTTTTGCTACCGCCAAAGACGGTTTTGACGAGAATTTATACGTTATCAAGGCGTTAATGGCGGTCGAAAACGCCAAACACGACGAGGCGACCGAGCTTTACGAGCAGCTTTACGAAAAAACTAAAAATACGGACTATCTAAAAGAGGCGCTCAGACTCGCGTTTTTTTCTAAAAATGTAAATTTTAAAAGTATTTTAGCGCTCAGCCAAAAGGTACTAAAAGACGATGTGGACGTACTTCGTATACAGGGCGCAAATTTGATGAGCGAAAACAAACTGGACGAAGCCGCAAAGATAATGAAAGAGCTCGTCCAAAAAGAGGACGTCTCTAAAAATCACGTCATGCTCTCTGCCGTCTACTCGATGCAAAACGACAACAAAGCTGCTCTAGGCGAGCTCGAGCGCGCGTACGAACTAGATAGGAGCGTGGAAAATTTGCTGCGAATAGTCGATCTTTTATACAATAAAATGAACGATAAAAAAGAGGCGATCAGATACCTAGAGAGCTCGCGCCGTATAGATGGCTGCGAGGTAGAGACCTGCACGGCGCTAGTGGATATCTACGCACAAGACGGCCGTTACTCCGATATGATCGATGTTTACGAGGGGCTTTATGAAGCGACGAAAGAAAAAATCTATCTCGAAAAAGCGCTTGGCGTCTACGTCTATCAAAAAAACTACGACGCGGCGATCAAATTTTTGCAAAAATACTCCTACAACGATGATGCTTTGATGGATCTTTACGCCGCGACGGGGGATTTTGCTAAGGCGTATAAAAAGGCGCAGGAAGCCTTTGATAAGAGCTTTAATCTCGAATATCAAGCTAAAATGGCGATATATCAATACGAGAGAGACACCGATAAACAAACTAAAAAGATAGATAAAGATAGCCTAAAGCAAGTCATAAATAACTTTGAAAAATCGGCCGTAAAGCTAAATAATGCACTATATCTAAACTACTACGGCTACCTACTCATCGACCACGATATAGACGCAAAAAAGGGCGTAGAGCTAGTAAACAGAGCCCTTAAACTAGAGCCAGGATCGGTGTTTTATCTAGACTCGCTAGCGTGGGGATACTATAAGCTGGGCGAGTGCAAAAAGGCTGACGAGATAATGAGGCAAACTCTTCATAACGAGGAATTTGTAAATTCGCCCGAGGGCAAAGAGCACATAAACGCTATTAAAGGGTGCTTAAAAAAGGGTAAAAAATGATACTAGATCAGATAATCAAGCGTACCAAAGAGGACTTGGCGCTGCGAAAAGCGCAAACACCTTTTGAAAAACTGCAAGAGCTTGCGGCAAAAAATCCTCGCAAGATAAAAGACGCGGTAAAGGCGCTAAAAAGCAGCGCAGACGAGCCGTATCGTATCATCGCCGAGGTCAAAAAAGCAAGCCCTAGCAAGGGGCTAATAAGGCAAAATTTCGCGCCCGTAGAGATAGCTAAAGAGTATGAAAAAGGCGGCGCAAACGCTATCTCGGTTCTAACCGAGCCGCATTTTTTTAAAGGAAATTTGGAGTATCTGGCGGCCATCAGACGCGAAAGCTCGCTGCCGCTGCTTCGAAAGGATTTTATCGTAGACGAGCATCAAATTTTAGAAGCGCTCGTTTATGGGGCTGATTTTATCCTACTTATCGCAAAGGCTCTTGGCGCCGATGAGTTAAAGCGGTTGCTTGATTACGCGCGCTCTTTGGGGCTTGAGGCCTTGGTCGAGACGCACGACGAGGAGGACGTGGAAAAGTCAAATTTTGCGTGCGCAAAGATAGTCGGCGTAAATCACCGAAATTTAAGTACGTTTGAGATGGATATGAGCCTTTGCGAGAAGCTGTTTTCTAAAATCAAAAATGCAAGCGTCATCGTCGCCGAAAGCGGTATCTACGAGTACTCGCAGCTAAAAGAACTTCACGCGCAAGGAGCCGACGCGTTTTTGATAGGCGAGCATTTTATGAAGCAAGAGGACTTGGCAAAAGCCGTAAAAACCGTAAAGGAGGGCTGAGATGGAGCACATTTGCGCACCGTGGAGGAGCGAATATTTTGGTAAAAAGGAGCAGGGCTGCGTCTTTTGCAACGTCGTAAATCACCCCGAAAAAGACGCCGAGACGGGCGTTTTATTCCGCGCAAAGCGGTGTTTTGGGATTATGAATCTCTACCCGTATACGCCGGGGCACTTTATGGTGATCCCGTACGTACACGCCGATAATATCGAAAGCCTAGACGAGCAGACATGGTCTGAAATGAGCGCCTACGTGCGAGAGGGCGTAAAAATTTTAAAACGCGAGCTAAACGCAGCTGGCGTAAATATCGGGATGAATCTAGGCAAAGCAGGGGGTGCGGGCATTGCAGAGCACGTACACTATCATCTAGTGCCGCGCTGGAGCGGCGATACGAATTTTATCACCTCCATCGCCGAGGTACGCGTAAACGGCGTTCCTTTTACCCCGCTTTACGAGAAGCTAAAAGCCGCGTTTGCGGACGTTTGCTTTAATGAGCGGTAAATTTATTTTTACCAAATTATTTTTTGGTAGAATTATCAAAATTAAAAGATATTAAGGCATACGATGAGATTTATTTTGCCGATATTTTTGTCGTTTTCTTTTGTTTTTGCAGATTTTAACTGCGATGACGCTTTGGTTGATAAGCAGCGATTTTTCTCTCAAAATTTAACTTTTTCGGGAGAATTTGAGCCAAACTGTAATGACTCTATCTTGGGGATAAAAGAGGCTCAAATTTTACTCTCGGCCGCTCAAAAGATCCGCGCCGAAAGCCTTGCTTGCGTCGGAAATTTGGCGACTAAAAATTTAAACGAGTTTAAATTTAAGATTTTAAAAGCCTCCTATGCGCCCGAAATTTATGCTAAAGAGCTAGAAAATCCCGATGAATACGAAAAACTCGTATCGCAAAACAGAGCCAGGCTTCGCTACTGGGGACATCAAAGTTTAAGTAACTTCACGGTTTTTAAGGACTTTAACAAAGACTACAATGCCGCTCTTGAGCCGCTAGTAAGCTACTATAAATCAAATTTCAAAATAGACGAAGGCAGCGCGATTTATTACGCTTCAAAGGTTGCAAACGAGTTTTTAAAATTTGCCGCCGCGACACTACAAAACGGCGATATGGACGAGTTTGCGAGAAAAGTTAGCGACCCGACTTTTACAAAATACGGCATAAATGAGGCGATATATTCCGGCTCCGTCTCGCAAAGCTCGCTGCAAAACGCCTTTAACGTCGCGCTTCTTTACGAAAAAAGCGAGGACGTGATAAAGGAGTTTTTGCGCGCAGGCGTAAATTTAAACTACGGCTTTGAGAGTTCGCTATTTTTTGCACTCAAAAATCTAAATAATGTAAAGCTTCTAGTTGCCAGCGGCGCGGACGTAAACTATGCAAATCTGCTCGGCGTCACTCCGCTTTTTAAGGCTGTGCAGCTAAATGACATAAATTTGGTTAAATTTCTCCTCGAAAACGGAGCGCTAGTAAACAAAAGGCTGATAGACGTGAGTACCAAGCTTGCATATAGCGCAAATTTGAGCGTCCAGCTACCAAGCTTCGTGAAGCTCTGCGACTTTGACGAGGCGTCAAAAAGCGTTCTGATGAGCGCGGCGGGAGCGGCGGATGTGGAGATATTGCAGCTTTTGGTAGATAACGGCGCGGACGTGCAGGCAGTGGATGATAACGGACTAAACGCCCTAGACTACGCGATCATCGGCAAAAAAGAGATCAACGCACAGTATCTAAGGGCGATGGGGCTTGAGTCAAATTTGATCACCGAATAAGGAGAAAATATGAAAGGAACGGCTTTTATTACTGGGGCTACGTCGGGTTTTGGCGAGGCGATAGCTAGGATGCTCAGCCGCGAAGGCTACAAGATCGTAGCGCTGGCTCGCCGTAAAGAAAGGCTCGAAACCCTGGCAAAGGAGCTTGGAAATACGCACATAATCGTCGCAGATATCCGCGATAAAAAGGCGGTTTTTGACGGCGTGGCAAATTTACCGCAGGGGTTTCGCGATATCGAAGTGCTCGTAAATAACGCAGGCCTGGCGCTGGGACTTGAAGGCGCGGCGGAGACTAGCATCGAGGACTTTGAGACGATGGTCGATACAAATATCAAAGGTTTTTTATACTCGACCAAGGCCGTTTTGCCTCTTATGATTGCGCGAAAGAGCGGCTATATCTTTAACCTAGGCTCGACCGCGGGCGCATGGCCGTATCCGGGCAGCCACGTTTACGGCGCTAGCAAGGCGTTTGTAAAGCAGTTTAGCAGAAACCTGCGCACCGACATACGCGGCACCGGCATACGCGTGACCGAGATAGCTCCTGGCATCTGCAAGACCGAGTTTAGCGAGGTTCGCTTCGGCGGCGATAAGGCTAAAGCCGACGCGGTTTACGAGGGCGTGGAGTACATAACCGCCGAGGATATCGCACAGATCGTGCTAAACTGCCTAAATATGCCTCGCCGCGTCAATATCAACGTCGTCGAGGCGATGGCGACGCAGCAGACTTGGGCCGGGCTTTTTATCGAGAAAAAGTAGGCTTTTGGCGTTAAATTTGCG
>NZ_AOTD01000169.1 GCF_000344295.2 Campylobacter showae CC57C
GGACGGCATCACCGTGCTAGTCTCCACGCACTACATGGACGAAGCCGAGCGCTGCCACGAGCTCATCTACATCGCCTACGGCAAGATCCTAGCCCGCGGCACGCAATCAGACATCATCGCGGGCTACGATCTAAACGTCTGGCAGCTAAGCGGAGATAGAGCGGGAGAAGCGGCGTCGCTGCTAGCCTCAAACGCCGCGCTTAGCGTTTCAGCTTTCGGTAACGGCTATCACGTCACGGCAAAGGACGCAGCCGCGCTGCAAGAAGCGGTCAAAGCCCTAGAAATACCGCGAAACGAGCTAAGCCTAAGACCGATAAAAGCAAGTCTAGAGGATGTTTTTATCCACCTGCTAGAGCTTCATAAAGACGAGCGATTTTAGGAGCGGCGATGAAATTTATCTCGTTTTCTCGCACCGCGGCGATGGTCGTTAAGGAATTTCGTCAAATTTTAAGAGACCGCGCGACGCTAGCTATGATCATCGCGATGCCGCTAATGCTGATGCTGCTTTTTGGTTACGCGATAAACAACAACCCGCGCCACCTGCCAGCAGCCGTAGTGATCGCAGAGGGCGGCGGCAAGCTCACCCGCTCGCTAGTTAGCGCGATGAAAAATACGGAGTTTTTCGACGTCAAAAACGTCGGCGCGGACGCAGATAGAGCCGAAGCCATGATGCAAAGCGGCGAGGCGCAGTTTATTATCTATTTTCCGCCAAATTTAGAACGCGACCTCATGCGAGGCCAAACGCCTAAAATTTTAATCGCCACCGACGCCACCGACCCATCGGCAAACTCGGGTGCCGCGGCCGCGCTGCAAATAGCTTTTGAGCAGGTCTTAGCTAGAGACAAGCCCGGCTACGCGCAGCCTAGAGCGGAATTTGAGCTACGCGCGCACTCTCGCTACAACCCGGAGCTACTCACGCGCTATCAGATCATCCCCGGGCTCATGGGTATCTTGCTCACGCTAACGACGATCCTGCTAACGAGTATCTCGGTGACGAAGGAGTTTGAGCGCGGCACGATGGAAAATCTCCTAGCCGCTCCGCTGCGCCCAGCCGAGGTGATGATAGGCAAAATTTTACCCTACCTGCTCATAGCCTATCTGCAAGTGGGCGCGCTTTTGCTTATAGCTAGGCTTCTTTTCGGGCTACCCGCTATCGGCGACTGGGGCGCGCTTTTTACGGCTTGCACCTTGCTGATGCTTGCAAATTTGGGCGTGGGTTTTACCTTTAGCACGCTAGCTCGCAGCCAGCTGCAGGCGATGCAGATGACTTATTTTTTCTTTTTGCCTTCGATGCTGCTATCGGGGTTTATGTTTCCTTTTTACGGGATGCCCGCGTGGGCGCGATTTATCGGCGAGTGCTTTCCGCTGACGCATTTTTTGCGTATCATTAGAGGCGTATGGCTAAAAAGCGCCGAGCTTAGCGATTTTTACTACGACCTGGCCGCGATTTTGGCGTTTTTATGCGTTAGCACGGCCATATCGCTCACTAGGTATAAAAGGACGCTGGATTAGCCTACTCCGGATCATCGCTAAACTCGTTATCTCTAAAAATTTTATAAAAGTCGATAAACCAAAGCGCAAACGCTACGGCGATGAGAGTTGCCGGTAAATGTATATAAAATCCACTCCAAACGTAAGCCAAAAAGCCCCTGCAAATGCCAGCAATGATAACTAACGCAAAGGCGATCTTGCTCAGGCGTAAAAACTCAAGCTCCTGCCCGCTGTGGCGCAGGCCGGCGATGTTAAAGATAAGCATAATGCTAAAAATAATGCCGTTTAGCGCGATGACGTGTAGCATGTTTGTCTCCAGCCCAAGCCCCAAAATCCCGCTCGCGCCGTAAATGGCATAGCCCGCGGCTAGCAAAAGCTGCATCAGGTAGTAATAAATCACGAAGCTATGGCGCAAAAGCTCCTTGTAGTGCCACTCTTTTAGCTTGGCTAAAATCGCGCTACCGCAGGCTATCGCGACAAAATTTACCGCCTTGCTGCCCTCAAAAAACAGGCTCGCTAACAAAAACGCGCAAACGCTAACGATCGCGATGTTTTTATAGACGAAATTTGGCACGAAAGCCGCGTCTTGCATGCCAGGCTCGCGGTTTAGAGCCTCTTTGCCAAGCACCACGCTAACGCGAAAAGATACGAGCAAAATCGCGATAACGTGCAGATGAATTTGTAAATTTAAAAATTTCTCCTCGCCGCTAAGCAGATAGTAAATCTCAAAGCCCAAAATGCCGAGTAAAAATGCTAAAACGCCAAGCTGATCGTCGTTACGGTCGAGCCAGATCATATAAACGCAAAGCCCTGCCAGATACGCCCAAAAAAGCGCCATAAAAAAGTGCGCCGCAAACAGGCTAAAAAATGCGCTAACAAAACTCGCCGCAAAAAACGAAAACATAACGTAGGCGTGCTTTTTAAGCCCTCCGCCAAAGTTCGTCCAATCAGTTAGTCCCGTTAGCAAAAATCCTGCATACGCAAGGGCTGCAACAAGGTGCAAAAAGATAAATTTGTGCCAGCTAATAAAATCCACGGGCGTAAAAAATATCGCCCCGCCCAGCACCGCGCAAACCGCGCTCGTAAGGAAAAAAATTCTCATCGGATGAGTAAAAAAGTCGTTAATCATAATAGATTTTTCCTTTAAAATTTTCGTCTATCACGCCGCTAGCGTAGGCAAAATCTCGCTGCGAAAAGGCAAGGTCAAGCTCCAGCTCGCGCTCGATCACCGCGCCCTTACTCGCTAAAAAGCAAATTTTACTAGACATCCTGGCTGCCTCCATCCTATCGTGAGTCACCAGCACGACGCTCATGCCCTCCTCGACTCGGCGCGTGACGATGTCTATCAGGATTTCTTTCATATCATAATCAAGCCCCGAAAACGGCTCGTCCATCAGCAGCAAATCGGGCTTTGTCACGATCGCCCGCACGAAAGCAACCCTTTGGCGCATGCCGCCGCTTAGCTCATCTGGGTACTTTAGCGCGTCTTTTTCCGTTAGTCCAAGTCTAGCAAAGAGCTCTAGTACGGTCTTTTCATCGGGCTCATCCATCACGAGCAGTACGTTTTCGAGCGCATTTTTCCACTCGAGCAGGCGATTTTCCTGAAAGAGATAGGTCGTTTTGTTAAATTTATTGATTATTTTTCCCTTGCGAGGATCTATGAGACCCGAGATCAGGCGCAGGATCGTGGTTTTACCGCAGCCGCTCGCGCCAAACAGCGTCACTACTTCGCCCACGCCGACCTTTAAACTAAAATCGCGCACGACCTTATCGCGTAAAATTTCGTATTCTAAATTTTGAAGTTCTAGCATAGCAAACTACCTTTTCCACGGCATTAGCGTGATCTTTAGCGGCTCGATAACCAGATACTCAAAAAGCATAATGATAGCGATAGTAAGCACGACGTAGGCCATCACCTCGGTGGTATCTAGCATCACTCTAGCATTTGCGATCTTAGCGCCCATACCGTCGTTCGCGCCTAGCAGCTCGCCCATGATGACGATCTTTACGCCCATGCCTACGGCGACGCTTAGAGAGCTGATGATATGGCTGGTTAGGTGCGGAACGTATAGGTGGCGAATCTTTTTGCAAATGCCCAGTTTATACGCGTCAAACATCTCCTTTAGCTCCTCGCTAACGCTCATCATACCGACCATCGAGCTAGCAAAGGTTAGCGGCAAAACCGTGATAATGATCGTAAATATAGTGCTCGCGTTTCCAAACCCAAACCAAAATATAGCTAAAACGATCCAAATAATAGGCGGCATAGAAAGCAGCGTCGTGATAACCGGCTTTAAAAACGCGGCAAAGCTTTTATATGCTCCGGCAACCAACCCCAGCGTGATACCGATGGCACAGGCCGTGCCGACGCCTACTAGCGAGCGCACGAGAGTGATGTTTATCTCGCTGTTTTTATAATCCGCCAAAAGTTCGTACGCCCGCACGAAAACAGCCTGCGGAGCCGGGAGCAAAAACTCCCCTCCCAGCTCGCTGCCGATCTGCCAAAGCGCGATGATAAGCGCGATCGTCGCAAATCCGCTAAAGCCGCCCCAAAGGTAGTCCACGACCTTCAAAAACGCGCCGCGGTCTTTTTTGACGTTATCGACGAGTATCATAAAAACAGGCTCTTATCAGGCATTTTACCGCCCAGAAGCTTTGGATTAAACTCAAAAATTTGCTCAAAAAAAGCCATTACGTCGTCTTGCAACTCATGCGCTTTTGTTACGGTCAAATTTGCTTTATCAAAAGCCCCGGCTAGCGCAGGCTCTGGAGCCGGCAGATACTCGGCGCCGATTTTAGCCGCGCTTTGTTTGTTTTCTAGAATCCATTTTAGCGCGCTCGTTAGATCGGAGTGCAGCGTCTCAAAAAGCGCGCGATTTGCCTCGTAGTAGTCCACATTGACGATGATACCCGCCATCGGGATGTATGGCTTGGCATTAAAGCTCTCGCCCCAAGTTTTAGGAAAATCAAGCCCGTAATGCACAGCTACGCCCGCTTTTTTACCGCGCAAAATCGTCGCTTCGCTAAGAGGCTGCGGCACGATAAGCACGTCGTAGTCCTTTTGGATAAACAGCCCCACCGCTTCAGGCGGAGTCTGGGTGTACGTGATGTCAAGCTTGCTCGCGTCTATGCCGCGTTTCTTGCAAAGCGCGCGTAGCACGAGATCGGGCATATCGTTTTTAAACGGCATTATGATTTTTTTGCCGACGAAGTCCTCTAGCGTCTTGATGCTCTCGTCCTTTATCATCGCATTCATGACGCCTAGCGTGAGTAAATTTAACATCGCGAAATTTAACCCCTGATTTCGCAGGTTCGCTGCGACGTTTGAGGGCGACATAGTGACCTTTATATCGCCGCTAGCCACACCCGCGCGCAGGACGTCCGGAGTGTTCCAGATGCGCAGCTTCACGTCGTGCGTCTTTGCTAGCTCGCCTTGTATGCTTGCTACTGCCATTATCACGCTAGGGATCGCAGGCGCGCCCCACATCGTAAAGTTTTCCTTAGCAAAAAGGCTAGGAGCCATCGTCGTCGCGCCCAGCGCCGCGCCGAGTCCCAAAAATCCTCGTCTGTTCATAGCTTTCTCCTTGTATTAAGATTTTCAATTTTATTTCGTTTCGCTTTTGTTCGCGGTTAAATTTGAGCTCAAATTTGCCGCGCCGCCCGCCAATTTTTACGCGCCGCGCCCTTTATAAATTCGGCTTTGCTTAAATTTGAACTTGTCGCATAGCCGAGTTCGTCGCGCGACTTTGTAAATTTAAACGCCCGCGAGATTACGTCGCGTTAAATTTGACTTTTACGTGCCGCCGAGCGCTTAAATTTAGCTTTGCGTTAAATTTGGACGGCTCAGACCCGCACCGCGAAAATGCTAAATTTACTCGAGGCAAATTTGAGCTTACCTCAACTTATTTTTGATAATTATACCTAAGATTTAAATCAAAAATCTTGATTTAAATCTTGGTTTTTTGTTGATTTAATTCATTAAATTTGGACGGTAAATTGCAAATTTAATAAAACGACTTTCAACTTTTACTTTCTTGCTAAGAGGGAAGGGGCTTGAATTATGTTCTGCTAGCAGTTGCGATCGAAGCTAGCAAAGTAGCTCCCTTTGGCGTTCACCTTTCTCTTTACTTTGGGGGAGGAAGGGGTTCTACTTACGAAGCGTCGCTCCTTCCTCCCCCAAGCCCTCTCCAACCCCACTGCACGCTAAAAGTGGCGACATTGCTTTGCTCTAGAAGCAAAGCGTCGCAAGTTTAAATCAAATTTGACGTTTTCAAGGTACGGGTCTCGGCGAGTAAAATTTGAAATTAAAATTTGTAAATTTGACTTCAAATTTGAACGTAAAAAG
>NZ_AOTD01000170.1 GCF_000344295.2 Campylobacter showae CC57C
CCAGCAGGGAAGCTCACGCCGATAGGAAACCGCGTATGAGAGTCGCCGCCCGTGCCCACGGTATCTGGCAGCACCATACGGTTTAGCCACGAGTGTATGACGCCGTCACCCGGCCTCAGGCTCACTCCGCCGCGCGAGCTCATAAATTTAGGCAGCGTCCTTTGCGTCTCGAGATCGCTAGGCTTTGGATAGGCCGCCGTGTGACAAAAGCTCTGCAGCACAAAATCAGCCGAAAACCCAAGACTAGCTAGCTCCTTGATCTCGTCGCGCGTCATCGGCCCCGTGGTGTCTTGCGAGCCAACGGTGAGAGTCGCAGGTTCGCAGTATTGCCCGGCTCTAACGCCCGGCACGCCGCAGGCCCTGCCCACGATCTTTTGAGCTAGCGTGTAGCCCTCGCTCTCGTCCGTTTGCGGCTGCGCGGGCCTCGCAAAGATATCCTCTGCGCCCAAATTTAGCGCCGCCCTAGCCTTACCGCAAAGCGAGCGACCGATGAT
>NZ_AOTD01000171.1 GCF_000344295.2 Campylobacter showae CC57C
AAACGGCGCTAAAAAGGTAAAAGCTTTTACGCCGTTTTATTTTAAGAGCGGTCTCTAAACTAAATTTGGATTCGTCGTTTCGTTAAATTTGCCCGCGCCGCTAAATTTGAGCAGGCTGGGCTAAATTTGATTAAAACGTCGGGATTATCGCGCCTTTATATTTTTCCTCGATAAATTTCTTTACCTCAGGGCTCGTGACGGCTTTGTCTAGAGCTTTGATTTTCGGGCTATTTTCGTTGCCGACTTTGACTACGACGTAGTTGGTGTACGGGCTATCTTTGCTCTCAAGCACGAGCGCGTCTTTGGTTGGGTTTAGGTTGGCGTTTAGAGCGTAGTTCGTGTTGATAACTGCGATAGTAACGTCATCAAGCGTGCGAGGTACTTGAGCGGTCTCGATCTCTTCAAATTTTAGCTTTTTCGGGTTTTCCGTGATATCAAGCGGAGTTTTTAGTGGGTTGTCGTTTAGCTTGATAAGACCTGCGCTAGCTAGCACGTCAAGCGCGCGGCTCTCGTTTGTCGGATCGTTTGGTATGGCTACGGTGCTGCCGTCTTTTAGCTCTTTGATATCTTTTATCTTTTTAGAATAAACGCCCATAGGCTCGAGGTGAACGCCTACGGTTTTAACTAGATGAGTGCCTTTGTTTTTGTTAAATTCCTCAAGATACGGCAGGGCTGGAAGTAGTTAGCGTCTAGATCGCCGTCTTCTGTGGCTAAATTTGGAGTAGAGTAGTCGTTAAATTCTTTGATCTCAAGAGTAAAGCCGTCTTTTGCTAGGATTGGTTTTACTACTTCTAAAATTTCAGCATGCGGAACGGGTGTAGCGCCTACGACGATTTTCTCGGCGGCATTTGCTGCGACTGTTAGGCTTAGAGCGACTAGAGAGTATTTGAGTAGATTTTTCATTTTATATCCTTTTTAAAATTTGGCTAGCATTTAAAAAAGGATATGAGCGGAGGCTTAAATTTCTTTTTAAATGCTTAGCAAGACTAAGCGCTTAAAAAGAAATTTTGCGCTTAGCGTTAGTCTTTCGACGACTTAAGTTGAGTGAAGCGACGCATTTCGCACATATCTGATTTCATTTTCTATCCTTTCTCTGTAAAATTAATTTCGGGATTTTATGCAAAAAAAGTTTAAAAGAAAATAAAATCAGACGTAAAAAATCATTTCTTTGTGATCTTATAAATAAAATTTCCTAATGATTGGAAAATTTGAACCATTATGATTAAAATCACGACGGTATAAAGCATGATATCGGGGCGAAATCTCTGATAGCCGTATTTTATCGCAACAGATCCCAGTCCGCCGCCGCCGACCGCGCCCGCCATCGCCGAAAAGCCGATGATAACGATAAGCGTAAGCGTGATAGAAGCCACGATGCCGGGCAGCGCCTCAACGAACATCACCTTAAAAATGATCTGAAAATTTGAGCTACCAAAGCTTCTAGCAGCCTCGATGATGCCTTTATCTACCTCTTTTAGCGCGCTCTCTATGAGCCTAGCGATAAACGGCGCTGCACCGATAGTAAGCGGAACGATAGCCGCGGTAGTGCCGATACTGGTGCCTACGATCAGACGCGTGAGCGGGAAAAGCACGATGATAAGGATGATAAATGGAAAGCTTCTTAGCGTATTTACCGTGATATCAAGCGCGATAAATAGTGGTTTATTTGGCTTCAGACCGTCCTGCGCGGAAAGAACGAGCAAGATAGCCGGCACTAGACCTATCAAAAACGCTAAAAGCGTAGAAACCACGCTCATATAAAGTGTCTCGCCGATAGCCGGGAGTAAAATGCGCTCGAAAACGTCGGGAAATTTAGAAAAATCTATGTCAAACATCACGCCACCTCCCACAGTACGCCGCTTTGCTTGATATACTCGGTCACGCGCGCTTCGTCTTTAGGGTCGACGTTGATGACGAGTGAGCCTAGCACGTTTTCGTTTAGCTTTTCAAGCTTGCCCCAGACGATGTTAAAGTCGATGTTTAGCGTGCGCGCCATGTGCGTGATGACGCTATTTTGTGCGACTTCTTTTGGGAAAAAGAGCCTGATATTTACGCCCTCGCTCGGCAAAATTTCATCCTCGCCGAGGAATTCCTTCATCTTTTCGTCTGGTTTTAAAAATAGCTCCTCGATCGTGCCGCTGCCGATTATTTTGCCGCTTTCTAGCAGCACTGCGCGGCGCGCGATGCTTTTTACGACCTCCATCTCGTGCGTGACCAAAACGACGCTGATGTTTAGCGTTTGATTGATCTGTTTTAAAAGCTCGAGTATAGAATTCGTCGTATTTGGATCAAGCGCAGATGTAGCCTCGTCGGATAGTAAAATTTTTGGGCTTAGCGCAAGAGCGCGGGCGATAGCGACGCGCTGTTTTTGTCCGCCGCTTAGCTCGCCCGGGTAGCTTGCGGCTTTGTTTGCAAGGCCCACGAGCTCTAGTAGCTCGCTCACTCTTTTTTTGATTTCGCCGTCTGAGTAGCCCCAAAATTTAAGCGGAGTCGCGACGTTTTCAAACGCCGTTTTCCTCGCCATCAGCGCAAAGTGCTGAAATATCATCCCCACGTCTCGCCTAAGCTCTCTTAGCTCTTTATCTTTTAGCGCCGAGATTTCTTTGTCAAACACCTTAAGGCTACCGCCTTGATAGTCCTCTAGGCCGTTTATGCAGCGAAGCAGGGTGGATTTACCCGCACCGCTGTGGCCCACGATAGCAAAAATTTCGCCTTTTTCTACGTTTAGGCTGACGCCATCTATGATCTGCGTCGCCCCGTAAAATTTCTTTAAATTTTCTATTTTTATCACTAATTTTCCTTGTTTTTAAAACCGCATAAATTTATAAAATTTCGCGCCTTAGCTCATCGGCGCTCTTTGGCGAAAGAAGCGCAGGGGCGATGTCAAATACGCTAAACGCACCGCTTTCGCCCTTTTTTACTAGGCGGTACGCCGCGCGGGCGTAGGCTACGAGCACGCTTGCGGTAAATTCGGGATTTGAATCAAGCTTTAGCGAAAACTCGATCAAATGTTTATTTTCGCCGCGCTCGCCCGTCACCCCGCTTCGCAAAACGAATCCTCCGTGAGGGATGCCGCCGTGCTCCTTTTTAAGCGTTGCAAGATCGATAAAATGCACGCTCGTGTCGTAGTCGGCGAAGTAGTTTGGCATCGTTTTTATCTCACGCTCGATGCGCGCTTTATCTACGCCGTCCTGCACCACTACGTAGCACTCGCGCAGGTGCTTTTCGCGCGTTGAAAGCTTTGGATTTTCGCCCGCGCGAACTCGCTCCAAGGCGCTTTCTATCGGCACGGTGTATTGGCGTGCGTCCACGACGCCCTTGATCCTGCGGATGGCGTCTGAGTGACCTTGGCTCACGCCTTTACCCCAAAACGTATAACTGCTGCCGTTTTCTAGCACGCTCTCGCCAAATAGTCTGTTTAGCGAAAACAGACCCGGATCCCAGCCCACGGCGATGATGCCTACGTTTCCGCCTTTTTTAGCGGCGGCGTCTACTGCGGCGAAGTGCTCTGGGATTTTCGCGTGCGTATCGAAGCTATCGACGACATTAAAGCTCTGCGCAAACTCGGGCGTTTGCGTCGGAAGATCCGTTGCGCTACCGCCGCAAAGCACCAAAACGTCAAATTTGCCCTTGTGCGATAAAATTTCGTCCATGCTAAACACCGGCGCACCGTATGTTTTTACCTCGCTTGGATTTCTGCGGCTAAAAACTGCTGTTAATTCCAAATCCTTGCTATTTTGTGCGGCAAGCTCTACGCCGCGACCCAAATTTCCATATCCCAAAACTGCTATTTTTATCTTTTGACTCATTTTTATCCTTTAAATTTAACTAGCGACAAAGTTTCACTTCATCAGCAAATAATAAATCACGTATATCCAACTTAAAAATCCGTGAATTATCGCCCATAATATGCTCTTATTAGCTCCCCATGATAGCGCGACGGCTATGACCGTGCCTAAAGTAAATCCACCAATGCTACCTTTCATTTTTTCTCCTTAATTTAAAATTCTGGCTCAAACTAGCGGACTACTCGCCAAATACCTTTAGTTCGTCGCATACTTTGGCGAATTTCTCCTGCGCGCTTTGCAGTCCTTCGCGGTTGGCTTCAACCACGGCTTGCGGGGCGGAGGCTACGAATTTCTCGTTATTTAGCACACTTGAGAGCTTTGCTATCTCTTTTTCTAGCTTGGTTTTTTGCGACCGCAGTCGCATGATCACAGCACTCATATCCACGCCTTCAAGCGGCACGAAGACTTCTAAATTTTCGCTCACGTCGCGCGCGGCGTTTTCGATTTTAGCGTCGCAAAACTCGATCTGTTCGCATTTGGCTAGCAGCGCGATATAGTTTGTCGCCTCGGTCAAATTTTCGTTTCCGTTTAACTTGATGAAAGCTTTTGGGATTTTTGAGTTGCCTTGCTCGATGGTTGCCTTTGCGCGGCGGATCGCGACGATGGCTTCGATCACTAGCTCAAAGGTCTTTTCTATCTGCAAGTCGCGCTCGTTAGCCTGCGGATACTCCTCTATCATGATCGAGCTTGCGTTTCCTAAATTTGAGCCGCTAAGCTCGTGAAAAAGGTATTCTGAGATAAACGGCATAAAGGGACTTAGTAGTCTCATCGCCTCTTTAAATATCGCTCCAAGCTCCTTTACGCTGCCTTTATCGGCTTTGCTAAGCTCGATGCCCCAGTCGCAAAACTCGTCCCATAAAAATTTATAAATCGCGTTTGCCGCGTCGTTAAAGCGGTAGGCATCGATGTTTTCTCGAACTTCGCGCACGCACTCGTTAAAGCGGCTTAGCATGTATTTACCAAGCTTAGTTTTGATTTTGACGTCGCTTAAATTTGCAAATTTAGACTCGTTTAGCAGTAGATATTTGCTTGCGTTGTAAAGCTTGTTCGTGAAATTTCGCACGAGCTTCATCTTTTCGTCGCTTAGCTTGATGTCACGCCCCTGCACGGCAAGTAGCGCAAGCGTAAAGCGCAAGACGTCGGCGCTATACTCCTCGATACTAATGAGCGGGTCGATGACGTTGCCTAGGCTCTTGCTCATTTTTCTGCCTTGCTCGTCTTTAACTAAAGCGTGCAGATAGATATCGTCAAACGGTAGCTTGCCTAGCGCATTTTCGCCCTGAAACATCATCCTAGCTACCCAGAAAAATAAAATATCAAAGCCGGTGATTAGCAGGTTGTTTGGGTAAAATTCGGCCAAATCGCCGTCAAACCATTTCTCGTTTTTTAGCTCCTCGCCGTTACCCCAGCCAAGTGTGCTAAACGGCCAAAGCCCCGAGCTAAACCAGGTATCAAGGACATCCGGGTCTTGATGGAAATTTGCGCTTTTGCATTTTGGACACTGCGTCGGCTCGCCTTCATCCGCCCACTCGTGCCCGCACTCATCACAGTAAAATACCGGGATTTGATGCCCCCACCACAGCTGGCGTGAGATACACCAGTCGCGAAGCTCGCGCATCCAGGCGTTAAAGCTGTTTATCCAGTGGGCCGGGTAAAATTTGGCTAATCCTTCGCCGACCTTTGCGATCGCGTCGTCTGCGATCTGTTTTTTGACGAACCACTGCTTTGAGATGTATGGCTCGACGACGTTTTTGCAGCGGTAGCAGTAGCCGACTTGGTTTTCGTAGTCTTCGATTTTCTCGACGTTTCCTAGCTTTTCTAGTTCTGCGACGATAGCGTCTCTGGCCTCTAGTCGCTCAAGCCCTTTAAACTGCGCGCACTGCTCGTTTAGAATGCCTTTTTCGTCAAAAACGGTGATAAATTTTAGATCGTGCCTTTTGCCGACCTCGTAGTCGTTGGTGTCGTGCGCGGGAGTGACTTTTACTAGACCCGTTCCAAACTCCATATCGACGTGCTCGTCGGCGATGATTTCGATCTCGCGACCGATTATCGGCAACACGACTTTTTTGCCGATCAAATTTTTATAGCGCTCGTCTGCGGGATTTACCATTACCGCTGTAT
Organism: Campylobacter showae CC57C; assembly: GCF_000344295.2. Taxonomy (GTDB): domain Bacteria; phylum Campylobacterota; class Campylobacteria; order Campylobacterales; family Campylobacteraceae; genus Campylobacter_A; species Campylobacter_A showae_B. The sequence goes on from NZ_AOTD01000171.1 coordinate 5,970, forward strand.
CGCCAAAATAAGTCTCCGGACGCGTAGTCGCCACAACGATAAATTTATCTTGTTCTCCCGCAAGGTAGTATCTCAAATGATAAAGCTTGCCTTTGTTTTCCTTGTGCTCGACCTCGATATCGGAAAGCGCGCCGTCGTGCGTACACCAGTTTATCATGTAGTTTTCACGTACGATGAGCCCTTTTTCGTAGAGATTTACGAATGCCTTTTTGACCGCTATCCTTAGTCCCTCATCCATCGTAAATCTTTGACGCGACCATGCCGGCGAGATACCTAGTTTTCGCATCTGATGCACGATCATACCGCCGCTTTTTTCTTTCCACTCCCAGACTTTTTCTACAAATTTTTCGCGTCCGAGCTCTTCTTTTTTGATACCCTGGGCTAGGAGCTGCTTTTCAACGACGTTTTGCGTGGCGATGCCAGCGTGATCAAGGCCTGGCTGCCATAGTGTTTTGTAGCCGTCCATCCTTTTGTAGCGCGTCATTATGTCTTGCAATGTGAAGGTTAGCGCGTGCCCGATATGAAGCGAACCAGTTACGTTTGGAGGCGGCATCATGATGCAAAATTTACGGCCGTCTTTGCGGATGTTTTTGTTCGCGTCTATCTCGAAATATCCGCGTTCTTCCCAAATTTTATAAAATTTATCTTCTACTTCTTTTGCGTCGTAAAATTCCGCCATATTTTATCCTTAATAATTGTTTAAAAAATGTCGGATTTTACTACAAATTTGCTAATAGTATGTTTAAAATAGGTTGTTTTTAAGAATAGGCAAAGAAAGCGAAGCGGCTAAAAAACCGCTTCGCAAAGGATCATTTGACGATAAATTCGTGCTGAGCTAGATCGTAGTCGCTCATGCTCTCGTCGTACATGTTTTCCGTGATGACCGCAGGTAGCATGCACTTGCCGCTCATAACAACTCGAAGAGGCGTATAAAGCACGTGCGCATCCTTGCTGGCATTCAAACTATAAAAGCTCAAAACTCTGTCGTCCTCGATGTTTTGATGCTCGAGAGTTAAAGAGTTTTTCGTAGCTTCAGTTCTTACGTTTGGTACGATATTTTCGTTTACTACCTCAAGGCAAGGACTGATCGTTTCATTTATCACGCCGTTTCTGATAAACTCATTTGTTTTTAGCGATAGCTTTGAATAGATGATATCGTTTACCTTAAGCGCGTTGATATCGATCTCTTTGCCGTCTTTGCCGACGAAGGTTCTATAGATATCAAGCCCTTTCTTGTCAAATTTGTGATTTACGTCTAGCTTTTTATAGCCTGACGCACTAACGCCTAGATAGACGGCTGCGCCGTTTTCAGGCACGATAGTAATCTCAGGCTTTTTAGGAGCGATGTTGATAGCTCCGCGACCGTCGAAATTTAGATCGTGTCCGTCGGCGATAAGCTTAAATTTGTTCTCGCTTGAGACGTCTTTGATATAAGCTCTTAGCGCTCTTAGCGTAAATGCGCGCTCCTGCGTCGAATGTAGCTTATCTACGCGAGCGATTAGGTAGTCTGCTAGCTCGTCGCTAAATGCGTTTTTCTCAAAGTGATTAGCGTGTAAAAGTAGCATAAAGGCCTTGTTTCTGATCTCTGAGCCAAAGTTATCGGCCAGCTCTTTTTCGCGGTTATAGGCTGATTTATTTAGCTCTTTTAGCACTTTTTCGCTCTCTTTATTTAGTCCCTCGTTTTTGAGGATCGCCGCCATCAAGTAGCCTTCAAGCGCGCTACCTTGGTATCTTTTTTGATCGTATAGAGCGTTTAGCTTTGATCTATCGAGCTTCTTTTGCGTGCTTAGGACGTAGGCTGCGTAAAGAGATTGGAAGTTATCGTTGCTGCCAAACGCCTTTAGCCAGTCGATCGCTTTGTTTTTTACGTAACTATCGAGCGCAAAGCCTGATTTTTCAAGCGTAAATAGCATATCGATAGCGTAGATCGAGGCGAAGTTGTTCGTGTAGCCTAGCTGATTCCAATAGCCGATACTGCCGTCTGTTTTTTGCATCTTGACGACGTCTTGCATACCCGCTTCGACAAATCTTCTTCTGTCGGCTTCTTTTGCCTTAGCCTCCTTGGAATCGTCTCCGCCGAGCACTAGGAAATTTAGCTCAAAAAGCTTACTTGAGCGTTGCTCGGAGCATCCGTAAGGGTAGTTGACGAGTTTGTCGCTATTTGCGCTTAGTACGCCTTTGATAGAGCTTGAAGCGTCGATCCTGATGCGTTTAAACTCCTCGTCAAGCTTAAATGTTTTCTCCACGGTAGCCTGGAAATTTTTAGCATAGGTGCTAAGCGGATAGGCGTGGATGACGTCAAGCTTTTGCGAGTATGTATAGCCGTTTTTACCGTCGTTTGCGGTGAAATTTATATAGGATTTGCCCGTAGCGTTAGCATCGATGACGAAATTTAATTTCGCGTTTTCGTTAGGTTTTAGCTCGATGCTGTCAACTGCTAGCTGTGCGTTTAGGTTCGTATCTATGCTTAGAGCAACGGTTTTTGGCTCTTTAGTGGTATTGATCACTCTTAGTGTGTAGTTTACCTGGTCGCCTTGGATCAAATACGCCGTTTGCGTCGGTTTTAGGATGATGTCGTCTTTTACCTTGACGGCGTTTACGCTAAAGCCAAGCTTGTCGCCGATGACGCTAAGTGCTGCCAAATTTATCTCGGAGTTAAAGTCGCTCGGTACCTCTACGTCAAAGTTCGCTACGCCGTCCGCGCCCGCTTTTGCGGTTTGCATTTTGATGTATGTTTTGACGTTTTTCTTATCGACTGGGCTGGCAAATTTCGCCATTCTCATCTCCATGAGAGCAGCCGCCGCGTCGCCGCCGAAGCTTAGTACTTTACCGTCTTTTTTAAATCCGCTCAAATTTGAGTAGATATCATAATCAAGCACGCCGTCGTTTAAAATTTTGTCAAAGAAATCAAGAGGGCTTTTTAGCTTTTGATTTGTTATCTGAAGCACGCCTTCATCGACCGCAAATAGCGTAACCTCGGCATTTGGCTCGGTTTTTACGCTAGCTTTAAATTTGGAGTTTGACTTCACGACTTTGGGCGCTTCGATGCTGACGTTCGTCGCTCGGTATGATTTGTCCGCTTTTACATAAACTTTGTCGTAGGTTCTAAACGGCATAGTGTCGTTATCGGCTACGCGCATGATAGATGCCGTGACGTAAAGCCCCTCAAAGTCGAAATCAAGGTCAAATTTGGCGTTTGCGACGTTATTTTCTATATTTACGACTTTATACTTTTTGACGTTTTCCGACTCGACCGTGATGATGCCGATGCCGCTTTTTAGCACGGAGCTAACGTCTACATTTAGCGAATCGCCCTTTTTATAGACTTTTTGATTTAGCTTGATTTTGGCTTTTGCTAGCTCTTTTGTCGGTTGCAACGTGCCGCCGTAGTCCCAGCCGCTAACGTAGATATCTAAATTTGCCGAGTGGCCGCTTAGGATATCGGAAACCACGACTATGAAGTCGCCGCTTTGATTGAAATCATAAACGAATTCGTTACCGCTAAGAGTATCGCTAAAGACCTTCTCGTAGCGTTTGCTCCATTTTAGATAGCCTTCTTTGTTGTAGTTGTAGTCCCAGATGGCTTTTTTGATCTCTACGGCTTTTTGTCTATCTTTTAGCTCCTCGTCCTTGAGCGGATCGACGCTGACGAAATTTAGCGTTAGCTTGGAGTTTGCGTCGATGTAGGTGTCGTTTGCTCTGACGCCGACCATCACGTCAAAAGGATAGACGCTAAAGTCGCTGCTAGCGCTCACGTTTTTGCCGTCGTCGTTAATGGTAAATACCGCGGTGCCTTTTAAAATGCTTGCGATTTTGCCTTTGTTTTGTAGCTTAAACGCAGTCGCGCCTTTACCCTCGCCGTCTAGAGTTACGGGCTTAGTAAACTGATCTAGACCGTTTGCCGCGTATTCGCCGTTGCTAAATTTATACTCTTTAAATTTATCGTTTTTGTAATCTTGCTGATATAAATTTAACGCCACGTCGCCCTCTAAATTAGCTGCCGCGCCGCCGAAAAGGTAGTTGCTTTGCAGTTTTATGTCTATTAGATCATCTAGAGCGTAAATTTGCTTATCTAGCTTGACCTCGTTTTTGATGCGTTGCGGAGTGAATGACTCGACCGAGAAGTCGTAGCTATCGATGATTTTATTTGCAAAGATCACTTCAAATTTAAAGGTTCCCGTTAGTCCCGACTTTACCGGCTCGTCAAAATTTATCACGCCAAGCTCGGTCGTGTTTATGCTTTTATCTAGGATTACTTTGTTTTGCGGATCTCTGATTTTTAGCTTAACGGGCATGTTTGAGAGGCTCTTAAACAGCGCGTTTTTGATGATGATCTCGCCTTTTATGTTCTCCTGCGGGCGGATGATGTTGCTAGCAAAATGCAAATATGCGTTATAAATTTCGCTTCTGTCTTTGGCGTCTAAATTCGACTCCTCGTTTAGGCGTTTATTTTGCGATAGAGCGATGAAGCTTTGCTCCTTGCCTAGCGTTAAAACTGCGCTTGAGACGTCTTTGCCGATGTCTTTTTTGTTAAATTTAAACACGCCTTCGTCGTTTGTGATGCCGCTTGCGATGAGATTGTTTTTGACGGAGTAGATTTTGACGTCCGCGTTTGCGACCACTTCGTTTTTACTCAAGCGGTTGGCAAATAAAAATACCTCGTCTTTTGAAACCTTCATGCTTAGGCCGATATCGGTTAGATAGACCGGTTTTTGGACGCTTTTGTCTTTGTCGTAGTAGATCGTGACTAGATAAACTCCGTCGCCGCCCTCGGCAAAGTCAAGCTTGATCTTGCTTTTTTGCATCTCGTTTTGAGCGCCGCCGATCTCATAGTTTTTGCTAGCCACTTCCTCTGCGTAGTTATCTAAAGGAGTCTCGGTAAAATTTAAAAAGTATCTTAAATTTTGCTCTTTTAGCTTCTCGACGACGACTTTAGCGGTGTTTGTATTTACGCTTTTTACGCCGATCTCGCCAAGGCTAGACATATACGTGCCGCTATCGGTAAACTCCAAAAACGGTTTTAGATCGCCGAACGCGACGTTAAATGAGGAGTTTTCTCGAAGCATCGAGTAGTCGTCGCCAAAGCCTTTGTAGAAAGTGACTTTGTATGTTGTCTGCGGTTTGAAGTCGTTGCTGGTAATGTCTATATAGTAGTAGTAATACTCGCCGTCGGCATCCTGATGGCTGGTGTACTCCATATCGCTCACTTCAAAGCTATTTACGCCATCGACCTTGATAAATTTTTTAATATTGTCAGAATCTATCCAATCTTTAAGATAGAGTCTAGCCGCTAGTTTGCCGTTATCTAAGCTAACGCCCTCGACCTCGTTTAAAAACATAGTCTTGGCTTTTGGCTTATCGACGAAATTTTCATCCGGGCCGGCTACTTTTTGCACGACTTCAAAGTTGTCGGCTAAATTTACGCCCGAAGCGTTTTTGAGATTTTTGGAGACCGCAAATACCAAATTGTCGCCGCTTTCAAGTAGCTTTATCTGAAAGCTTCTAGGCGTTTTGGCTACGATTTTATATTTGATATTTTGCTTAGCTAAATTTTGCTTGTCGTAAATTTTAAAATTTGCGGCAAACTCATCCTCGCTAACATTGTCGTTAAATACCGCCAAAAATGTATCTCCGGAGTATTCGATCATATTTGATAGTACGAAGTCCCCGCCGTAAAATTTGGCCTTGCTCTCGCCTTTTTTGCACGAGTAGCTTACGCCTTTTGCTAGAGGCTTTTTAGGGTAAAACAAAATCTGGTTTGAGCCGTACTCAAAGGCTCCCGTTATCTCGGGCGCGCACTCGATTATCTTTTTGTGCGTGACTTTGCCTATGAGCGATTGCTCGCTTTGGGCATATTTTACGCCAAGACTCACCGAACCGTCGTCTAATGCCCTGCTTGAACCGTCAAGCGTAAAGGCGCTTAAATGTGATGCCAAAAGGCAGCTTAGGCTTAAGCCGACTAACTTTAAACGCATTAAAACCTCCTTATTTCGATATTGATTTCGCTTAAATTCGAATTTTCGTCCAGACATCCGAGCTTGTGTTTGCCTTGCGTTAAATTTAATGTATTTTCGCTCGCGTTGTTTACTTTTTCCCACTCGTTTTCGTCGATCTTGAGATATATTTCATCGCCGATATATGCGTAACATTTTAGCATAACTTTAGTTAAATTTTCATCGCTTAGCAGAATTTGATTATTTGACGGCGTTGCAACGAGAGGTTTATAGCTTTTAAATTTATAGTAACAAGGACTTTCTTTGATATCTTCTTGAGTAATTGCGCCGTTTTTTAGTAAAAATCCTACTTCGTCGCCTCTGATACTCTCGCAGATATCTTTTAGCGTTACGCCGTCTATTTGCCAGTCATCCTCTTCATCTCTACACTCTTTAAATTTAAACGCATCAAGGCAGGTTTTTTTGCTCTCTATGCCGCCTGGCGCGCTCATAAAAGAGAGTTTTTGCTTTTGAGCTAGTAGTTTAAAGACGTCAAAAACCGTGCGCGAAGCGTCGCTAAATCCGCTTAAATTTTGCGTCTTTTTGCCGCTAAAGTTACCAAACCAAACCGCAACCGTGTAGTCGTTATTTACGCCGATCGTATAGATATCGCGCGAGCCGTAGCTGGTGCCGGTTTTAAAGGCGATTTGAGGCGTGTCTTTTGCGTATTGCCACGCGACGCCTAGATAGCTTCGGGAGGCTGAGGAGAGCATTTTTGAGGTTAGATACGCACTTTGCGAGCTGATTAACCTTCCGTAACCCGGTAGCGTCTTGCCTGCGACTTCAAGCGGTTTTAGCTCGCCGCCGTTTGCGTAGATCGTGTAGAGGTGGGCTAAATTTAGCAAACTCATCTCTGCGCTTCCAAGCGCGATACTGTCTGCGTAAAATTCCTTTGAATAACTCACCAAATGCACTCTAGAAAGCAGCTCGTAAAGAGAGTTTTCGCCCAGTTTGTTGTTTAGGCTAACGGCTGGGATATTTAGGCTAAGCGCTAGCGCCTCGGTCGCCGAGATGATACCAAAAAACCTGCTGTCGTAGTTTTTGGGCGCGTACTCTCCGAGGAAAATTTCTGTATCTATCATCTGGCTTTTTGGCGTGATGAAACCCTCGTCGAGTCCTAGCGAAAATATAAACGGCTTTAGCGTCGAGCCCACGTTTCTACTCATCGTTACGCCGTCGTTTTGCCCCTGCGGAGCGTGCCAGTCGTGCGAGCCCACGTATGCCGCTATGCTCATATTTTTGTTGTCGATTATTAGCCCGGCGGCGTTGTAGGCGTCTTTTGATTTTAGCGAGGTTGCCGTATTTTTTAGCGCGTTTTCTAGTAAAATTTGCAAATTTAGATCCAAATTTGAGTGCGTAACGCCGTTTTTTAGAGCTTGCGCGGCGTAGTGCCTGGCCTTATAAACGGCGTCGTAGCGTTTGTTTTTAAACGGCTCTCTTTGCGCCCTTTGAAATGCGCTTTGATCTATCACGCCGGCTTTATAAAGCAGCTTTGCGACGCGGTTTTTTAGCGCGTTGATATTTGATTTTTTATCTAAGCGGTTGGCGTTTGGATTTTTTGGGATCGTGCTTAAAAGCGCGCACTCGGCGAT
>NZ_AOTD01000172.1 GCF_000344295.2 Campylobacter showae CC57C
GAGCGTAATTCAAGCCCCTTCCCCCTTAACGCAAACAATTTAAGTAAAATTTATCAAATCATTAAAGCATCAATCCGAAAATATCAGAATTATAACCGTCCAGTATAAACCCAACGTGAATTTCTGCGCCTCTTAACTTACCCTTTCACGGCTAACGGCAAGGTGTAGAATTTAAACCCCTCCTGCTCAAACCCGCTCGCAAATGCCTGAAATTCCTCAAATTCGGCGCTGTTAAACTCCGCTCGCCAGATCGCGCCCCCCTCATTAAATTCGCGCTCAAAACTCAAATTTCGCTTTTCAAAATAGTGCTCAAAGCGCGAGCCCAGCGCGTATGGCGTAAAAAACACGCAAAGCGATTTTATCTCAAATTTAACCAGAGCGCCGC
>NZ_AOTD01000173.1 GCF_000344295.2 Campylobacter showae CC57C
CTAAATTTTTACGTCGCAACCCTTAAATCCGTCTCGCGATACTTCGCCTTGATTTTTTGCAGTCAAATTTATAAATTTGAGTTGCCGAGACCCTCATCTTAAAATTTCTAAAAACCATTAATCTTTGCTCATACACTCTTTTTCGTCACTACATTCACAAATACTAAATCAAATTTAAAATTTGGAACGTCTTTTGCTTAAGTGATCTCAAAAATTTACTTTTTCAAAAAGGATAAAGCCATGATGAGATCACTTTGGGCAGGCGTTACCGGACTTCAAGCCCACCAGATCGCTATGGACGTCGAAGGCAACAACATCGCCAACGTCAACACAGTCGGATTTAAATACAGCCGCGCAAATTTCGACGACATTATATATCAAAATTCGCGTATCGCTACCGGTCCGCAAAATCGCCACGGCGGTGTAAACAGCATGCAAGTTGGCCTTGGCACGCAGATAAACTCTACGACTAAAATTTTCAAGCAAGGCTCTTTGCAAACTACCGACAAACAAACCGATATCGCGCTTCAGGGCGATGGATTTTTCATGGTTAGCCCGGATGGCGGCAAGACTACCTACTACACCAGAAACGGCGACTTTTCAAGAGATAGCGTAGGAAATTTCGTCGATAACGGCGGAAACATCGTACAAGGCTGGATGAGAGACGAAGAAACCGGGGAAATCGATCCGACTAGACCTATCAGCGATATAAATATCCCTGCAGGTCTAACCGTCCCGGCTCGCGCCACGACAAATATCACGCTAAAAGGAAACTTAGATAGCGGTAATGACGTAGGCGCTAAAAAAATCCCTATCTACCAACTCGATCAATACCACAACTGGGCCGATACGGGCAAAGACGGCATCAAAGTAGACGCCGAAAAGCACGAGGAAAACAACGTCGGAGAAAATAGATTTTACGTAAACAAAAACGGCGAACAAAAGATGACGGAGCGCGGCGCCGATCTTGGAGTACTGTTTAACAACAACGGCGATGCGTACAACCTCCGTACCGGTCAAGGTATTTGGGTTAGCTACGCAGATGCCAAATCTAAAGCTCTAAACGTCGGCGCGGCAGCGGACGGAAGATTTGGCGCGACAAAACAGCTTGATATCACGCTAAACGGTGAAAAAATAGTCGCTAGCGTAACTAGCGTTAGCGAACTAGCATCGGCCATAAATGAGAAATATACTAAAACAGGCGTAGAAGCAAGCGTTATCAACGGTAATCAGCTCGTTTTAACAAATAGAAACAATCTAGGCACTACCATCAACACTAAAAATATAAAGATGACCGTAAACAATGAAACTAGTCCTGATTGGAATGCAACAGAATTTAAAACAACTAATATCCTAACCGCGTATCAATACACCTATAACAAAACGCAAGTAAATGCTACCCATACCTATAACGACGCTATGGCTAGAGAGGTAACTAGTACAGAAGATCTACGCGAAGCTATGCAAAAAGACGCAAGACTCTGGACAAACTACACCGGAACCGTGGTAGGAAATGCCGGAACGCCTCCTAACATAACTCCTAACCAAGGAACCTTTACGGCAGCTTTAAATAACAACAAAAACGACGGCGTAGAAGTAACCGTGAACGAGCACGGACAGTTTCAGATCAAAAACCCTTCTGGCGACGCATTTAACTCTGACGATGGCGACGATACGGACGACACTACAGGTAATGCAGGTACCGCCAACACAAATACCGACGTTAACGACCACAATATGAATTTAACCATCACTGGTCTTAGCAACGCGGCAAACAACATAACCGAAAACGTCAAATTTACAGCGTCTATGGCACCGCTTTCAGGCTCTATAAGCCCAGGAAACGCCGCAAGGGTAACAGATAGCCTAAACATGGCTGCTCACAGCTCTAGTACCGATCTTTTCGATAGCTTAGGTACGAAGCACAACATCAAAATGGACTTCGTAAAACGCGGCTATACGCCAAACGGCGGAACCGAGTGGACGATGGTTATCCAAGTAGCCGAGCCAAATCGCATAAACCAAAACGGCGAGCCTGCAAACGTGATAACGGGCTATGTGAGATTTAACCCGGACGGCTCGCTAGCGACGTACAGCCCGGCTAGTATAACTTTCGGCGCGCAAAACGGCTCAGCAGACGGCCAACATATCGAGCTAAAGCTAGGAACAACAGCTCAGATGGACGGTCTAGCCAGCACCGACAACGACTCGAGCACCGCCGACATCAGCCAGGACGGCTACGCTAGCGGCGAGCTAAACGGCATCAGGATAGATCAAAGCGGAACGCTAGTAGGCTCATTTACGAACGGCCGAAGCCTAGGACTAGCGCAAGTGGGCGTGGCTAAATTTGCCAACAACGAGGGATTGGCTAGCGAGGGCGGAAATTTATTTTCCCGCACGGCAAACTCCGGCGATCCGATCATCGGCGCGGCTCAGACGGCAGGACGCGGTAAGATCTCGGCCTCAAGCCTAGAGATGAGTAACGTCGATCTATCTCGCTCGCTAACTCAGCTCATCGTCGTACAGCGCGGCTTCCAAGCCAACTCAAAGACGATAACTACCAGTGATGAAATGCTAAACACGCTGCTTCAATTAAAATAATTTATTTCTTCGGGCTTTAGTTTCGCCTAAAGCCCTTTTTATTGATTTTTAGCTAAATTTACCGCTAAATTTAACTAAAAGAGTCAAAAATGCAAGTAACGCTTCTAAATTACACCCCGCTAAATATCTGCTCGCATGCTATCCGCACATGCTGGCAAAGCTTCGAAAAAGGCGACAACGGCGGCGAAAAAGACGTCGAGCTCATCGAGCGCGTCGGCAATAAATTTAAACACGCCAGCACGCTCGAGCACCTTTCCTACAACTTCTACATCCAGGGCATCTCGCGCGCCTTGCTGCAAGAGCTAGCCCGTCACCGCGTGGCGAGCCTTAGCGTCAAATCAACGCGCTACACGCTAAAAGAGCTAAAAAAAGAGGCTAAATTTGAGCTTGGCGACTTTGATCGAGCAGCGAGATTTATAGTATTAACGGGCGACGAAACGGTCGATAACGCGAGCATAAAAGCGCTAGAAAACCTGCGCGAAATCCTAGCAAACACGACAAAAAGCCTCGACATCGTCAAATACTGCCTGCCAGAATGCTACAAAACCGAGCTCACGTGGAGCGTAAACGCGCGCAGTTTGCAAAATTTCCTCTCGCTTCGCAGCTCAAAATCAGCGCTTTGGGAGATCAGAAATCTCTCGCTAAAGCTTTACGAGTCGCTACCTCAGGAGCATAAATTTATCTTTGAAGATCACGTAAATCAAGATCTCGAGCTAAAATAATAGAGCGGTTTATATAAAATTTGCCTACAATCTACAAACAAATGCAGTGCGAGAATTTACGGTTTTTTGGAAAAATTTAACGCAAAATCAGGAGCTGTAAAATGGGGCTATTTGATATTTTTAAAAAGCAAAAATTTGACGTCGATGTGCGCCCGGACGGCGTTTTCATCGGCGGCGTAAACTGCGAGTTTAATCTGGTTAAATTTAATGAAGTCCTAGGTCAGCCGCGCGTGATCGATGATTGGGAAGGCAAAAGCCGCTATTTTTGGGATGAGGCGGGGATTTTCGCCTTCGTGCGCGCAGGAGAGCTCGCAGAACCGAGGCTTTCCGAGATAGTTTTGATGCTTGAGGTCGCAAAGGGCGTGAAGCACGAGGTTCCGCGCAAGCTCTACGGCGGCGCGTTTTCCCTAGAGGGCAGACCGCCGCTTGAGGCCGTGCCAGAGCAGGAGCTGCGCAGCGCATATATATTTTTGGAGCTTAACCTGGGCAAATTTGAAATCTCGCTAGCTCTCGCGGAGGCCGTGCAGGAGCGCATAGGCGCGATGGATTTTGCCGAGCGCTTTGCTAAGCGCGACACCGACGAGATCGCAGACATCGTGCGAGCTGCAAAAATGCCGATAGGGCGCGTCTGCATCAATCAAAAAGAGAAAAAGCTAAAGCGCAAGCCGAGCGATAAATTTAAGCTTCCGCGCGCTGCGGGCGAAACGTTAGCGTTTAAAAATTTTAATTTCAAAATCGCCGTGATGAACGAGCTGATGTATGAAAAATCCCTGCTACAGTCCAAATTTGACGTGTTTGAGTATTGCGAAGAGCGCGGCATCGATCCGTACGCGGACTTCGGTGCGCTGCCGCAAGCCAAAAAGTGGTTCAAGGACTATCCGGTTCCTGCGGATTTGGTGGAGCAGGTGAGCGAGCTATATCTTGACGGCGGAAATGAAATTTATCTGCAAATCGCGCCTGATTGGGACGGCGAGGACGAGCTTTTCGACATCAAAAACATCGATGCCGCCGAGCTTACGCCCTTCATTAATCTTAAAAAAATCGAGACGACCGGCATCGGCATATCTAAAAAGGCGCGAAAAGTTTGCGCTGATGCGGGGATTACGGTAGTCGATTAGGCGAGGAGATAAATTTTCAAGCAATCAAATTTTACGCTCAAAAATGGTAGAATTTGAAGCCAAATTTTAATAAATAACAAACAAAAATTTGAGCTTATCTTAAGCGTAAATTATTCGCATGCGTTAGCGCAATAGCGATAGCATCGGTGATATCAAGCGGTTTGATCTCCTTCGTGATACCGAGAATTTTCTTAACCATAAAGGCCACCTGCTCTTTGTCGGCCTTGGCTTTGCCCGTAACCGTTTTTTTAACCTGAAGCGGCGTGTACTCGGCAAAATCGCCGTGAAGTTGCAAAATTTTAAGACTAAGCGCCCCTCGAAACTGCGCGAGCTTCAAAACCGTTTTTGGATTATAAGCGAAAAATATGTCCTCGATCGCCACTTCGTCAAATTTATGATTTTTAAAAATCAGGTCAAGCCCCTCGCAAAGTTCGGTGATTTGATACTGCAAAGAATTCGGTTTTATTTTGATTAGTCCCGCTTCGATCAAAACTGTTTTCACGGGCGTCTTTTCGACGATCGCATAGCCGCAATTTCGCGATCCCGGATCGATTCCTAAAATTTTCATCTCATCCTTTTCAACGGTTTTTCACGCTTTTTTCACGGCGTGAAAAACGAATTTCAACGCCATTTTAACAAATTTAAGATAAAATCTAGCGAATTAATCTTAAAGGCAAAAATTTGGTCGCAAACGAGGTTTTGGAGCTGCTTTCCAAAGAAATTTTACCGTCGGAATTTGAATGCTACATCAAGCAGCTTAAATTTAACGAAAAAAGCTCAAATTCGATGAACGTCGTATTTAACGCGCCAAACGAGATTATCGCCAAATTTATCCAGACCAAATACGCCTCCAAAATCGCTCATCTTTTTGAGGTAAAAACCGGACAAAAGCCCGTGATCAACGTCCTAGCCGCGACCAAAACGCAAAGCAAACCGGCTAAAAAAGTGGACGTCAAAGAGATAAAAGCGCAAAGCAGCCTACTAAATCCAAGTTATACGTTTGAAAATTTCGTCGTCGGCGACTCTAATCAGTTTGCATTTTTAAGCGCGAAAGCCGTATCCGAGCAACTCGGTAAAATTTATAATCCGCTTTTTATCTACGGCCCGACTGGGCTTGGCAAAACGCACCTTTTGCAATCAGTCGGAAATTTTTGCTTAAACGGCGGCAAAATGGTTATTTGCGTCACGAGCGAGCAGTTTATCACGGATTTTACTTATAACCTCAACAACCACTCGATGGAGCGATTTCGCGAAAAGTACCGAAACTGCGATGTTTTACTCATCGACGACGTGCAGTTTTTAGGAAAAACGGATAAAATTCAAGAAGAGTTTTTCCATACGTTTAACGAGCTTCACGCTAAAAACGGCCAGATCGTGATGACTTCAGACCGTCAACCAAAACTGCTAAAAGGCTTTGAAGATAGGCTAAGAACGCGTTTTGAGTGGGGTATCATCGCCGATATCACACCGCCAGAGCTCGATACTAAAATCGCAATCATCAAAAAAAAGTGCGAATTTGATAAAATTTACCTCGACAAAGACGTCATAAACTACATCGCAACAAACATGGGCGACAACATCCGAGAAATCGAAAGCGCGATAATAAATTTAAACGCTTACGCAAGGCTCATGAGGCAGGAAATCACGCTAGAATTTGCCAAAAATATCCTGCGCGATCAAATAAAAGAAAAGCGCGAAAATATAAACCTAGAAAATATCGTCGAGATCGTGAGCAAAGAGCTAAACGTCAAACCAAGCGAGATGAAAAGCAAATCACGCTCGAAAAATATCGTCGAAGCTAGGCGCATCGTGATATATCTAGCTAAAAATTTGACGCCAAACTCGATGCCGCAGATCGCTCAGTTTTTTAATATGAAAGATCACTCAGCAGTAAGCCACAGCATCAAAAAGATAAACGAGCTAATAGAAACGAACGAATATTTTAAAGTTCGCGTCGAAGAACTAAAGAATAAAATTTTAACCAAAGAGTAAAAACGTGAATAAAAGTGAAAAAATAAACCGTTTTTTAACGCCGCAAATGACCTATTTAAAGCAAATAAAAGAAGTTTTAAACTTTTCACGCCCCCTACTAATGCTACTAAAAGAAATTTAAAAACAAAGGAAAAAAATGAAAGTCGCAATTAACAAAAATGCTTTAGAAAGCATCGTAACAAATACCAATCCTTACTTAGAAAAAAAGGATCTAAGTGCTATAACTTCGCATATATTTATCAGTGCTAAAGACGGTATCTTAAACATCAAAGCAACCGACCATGAGATCGGACTAGCCTATAAACTCTCAAACGTCAAAATCATGGACGAAGGAAATGCTACCGCAAACGGTAAAAAACTGCTTGACATTATACGAAGTTTAAAGGACGAGGAAGTAACGCTAGAGACGCTAAATAACTATCTCTATATAAAACAAAAAAACTCAAAATATAAGCTTCCGATGTATAAATTTGAGGATTTTCCAAATTTCCCTACGATAGAAAATAAAAATAAATTTGAAATCGATGCAGTAATGCTTGGACGAAGCTTAAAGAAAATTTTTCCGAGTATCGACAATAACAACCCAAAATTTGAGCTAAACGGCGCATTTATCGATATTAAGCAAAACTACATAAATATCGTAGGTACCGACACGAAAAGGCTTAGCGTATTTAGATTTGAAACGCCTACTCAGAGTGAATTTTCTCTAATTATCCCAAAAAAAGCTATTAGCGAGATACAAAAATTATTTTTTGACAAGATCGAAATTTACTACGACGATACGACTCTGATCGCTCAAAGCGCAAATTTCGAATTTTTTACAAAGCTGATAAACGGTAGATTCCCAGACTATAACAGAGTAATCCCGCAAGAGATAAAACGAAGACTAAGACTAAGCAGAGATAAGATGATAGAAGGCATAAAAACCGTCTCAATCATCTCTGAGAGCACGAAAATCGTTTTTGCTCCTCAAACCATAAGCTTTGAAAGCATTGTCGAGGATAACTCGGAAGCTAAAACGACGATAGAATTTGCAACCGGACTAGAAGAAGAAATCTACGTCGGCGTGAAAAATAGATACTTGCTTGATTTCTTACAAAGCATCGAAGAGGAACATTTCGAATTTGGGTTTAACGACTCAAATTTAGCCTTTACGGTGAGCTCAAATGAGCTAAAAACGGTAATCATGCCAATAAATTTATAAAATAACAAAGGTAAATAATGCAGCAAAATTACGGCGCGGAAAATATTAAAGTTTTAAAAGGGCTCGAAGCGGTTAGAAAACGCCCCGGCATGTACATCGGCGATACTAACATAAGCGGACTACATCACATGATCTACGAGGTCGTCGATAACTCAATAGACGAGGCGATGGCTGGCTACTGCGATACGATTGATATCGAGCTAACGCGTGAAGGCTCGGCGATAATCAGCGATAACGGACGCGGAATACCGGTAGATATGCATCCTACGGAAAAAATTTCAGCCGCAACGGTCGTTTTAACCGTACTTCACGCTGGCGGTAAATTTGACAAGGACACTTACAAAGTCTCAGGCGGCTTGCACGGAGTTGGCGTTAGCGTAGTAAACGCCCTTTCTAAAAAACTGGTCGTAAATATCAAACGTGACGGCAAACTACATAGACAAGAATTTTCAAAAGGTATCCCTCAAAGCGACCTTGAGGTTATAAAAACTACAAATAGAACCGGTACTCAGGTAGAGTTTTGGCCTGACGATAGTATTTTTGAGGTTACTGAATTTGACGATGAAATTTTAACCAAACGCTTTAGAGAGCTAGCCTATCTAAACCCGAAGATCACGATAAATTTTAAGGATCAAAGAAACGGTAGAAGCGAGAGTTTTCACTACGAGGGCGGACTTGAAAGCTTCGTAACAGATTTAAATAAAAACGAAGCCGTAAGTAAAGCGGTATCTTTTAGCGGAGGCGAAGAGGACATTTTGGTCGATTTTGCCTTAATGTATAACGACACTTATAGCGAAAATTTACTAAGCTTCGTAAATAACATCAAAACTCCTGACGGCGGTACGCACGAGGCGGGATTTCGCGCGGGTCTAACTCGCGTAATAACAAACTACATCGCCGCAAACGCCGCAGCCCGCGAAAAAGACACGAAAATCACTGGTGAAGATATCCGCGAGGGTCTTATCGCAGTTATCAGCGTAAAGGTACCAGAACCGCAGTTTGAGGGTCAGACAAAAGGAAAACTAGGCTCAAGCTACGTAAAACCGATCGTTCAAAAGATGGTTTTTGAGGTGCTTAGTAAATATTTTGAAGAAAACCCGATCGAAGCTCGCGCGATAATGGAAAAAGCACTGATGGCGGCGCGCGGACGCGAAGCTGCAAAAAAAGCTCGCGATCTAACGCGTAAAAAAGAGGGTCTAAGCATAGGAACTCTGCCCGGTAAACTAGCAGACTGTCAGAGTAAAGATCCAACGATCAGCGAGCTTTATCTGGTGGAGGGCGACTCTGCGGGCGGTTCGGCCAAACAAGGACGCGATAGAGTGTTTCAGGCGATTTTGCCGTTAAAAGGTAAAATTTTAAACGTCGAAAAATCGCGTTTAGATAAAATTTTAAAATCTGACGAAATAAAAAATATGATAACCGCGCTAGGTTGCGGTATCGGCGACGAATTTGACGCCGAAAGGCTTCGCTACCACAAAATCATAATCATGACCGATGCCGATGTCGACGGTAGCCATATCCAGACGCTGCTTTTGACGTTTTTCTTTAGATTTTTACACAAAGTCGTGGAAAACGGTCATATTTATCTAGCTCAGCCGCCGCTTTACCGCTATAAAAAGGGTAAAAAAGAAATTTATCTAAAAGATGAAAGAGCGCTGAATGAATTTCTAATCGAAACTGGCATCGAAGGGGTCGAGTTTGAAGGTAAAGGTATAGGAAACGCTGATCTCATAGACTTTTTAAAGATAGTCGCGGCTTATAGAAGCGTATTAAAAGAGCTTGAAAAGCGCTTTAGCGTGATTTCTGCTGTTAGATATATGATCGAAAATCCAGATATCGTTTCAAAAAGCTACGGTGAAATTTATGAAATTTTGAAAAATTATCTGGAAGCGCAGGGGCACAATATCCTAAACTCATACGTCAGCGAAGAGGAAGCTAGAATTTACGTACAAACCGAAAGCGGCCTGGAAGAGCTTTTGGTAAACGAAAATTTATTTACAAACCCGCTTTACGAGGAAGCGCTTTATATCAGCCAAAAGATAAAAGAGCGCGGCATCGAGCTAAAAGGCAATGTGATAGACGTACTAGACGAGATCGAGAAAAATGCCAAAAAAGGCGCCTATATACAGCGCTATAAAGGCCTTGGTGAGATGAATCCAGAACAGCTGTGGGAAACGACGATGAACCCGGAAAATCGCCGTTTGCTAAAAATAAACATAAACGACGCCATAAGTGCGTCGGATACGTTTAATCTCTTCATGGGCGACGAGGTCGAACCGCGGAGAAACTATATACAAGAGCACGCAAAAGACGTGAAACATTTGGACGTGTAAAATGCTAAAATCAGAACTAAAAGAACGATCAAATAGGTTTAAAACCGCGCTCGAGGTATCCTCGATTTTTATCTTAACCATTATCATTTTGGTGTATATTTTCGTTAAAAAAGAAGATATAGATTTTGGTACCGACGATATTATTTTGATTGCGATTTTGGTTTTGTGTCAGGTTTATTTTACGGCTTATAAAATTTACCAAAGCTTCAAAACAAGCGTGCTTGATCAAGTTACGAAAGCCTATAATAGAGATGAAATTTTAAGACTTTTATCAAAGCAAGCTTTCAAATTTAAAGGCAAAAGCGGCGGCAATATGCTAATACTAAAGATCGAAAATTTAAACGATCTAAATGAGCGTTACAGCTTTGTTAGCACCGATATTTTACTGAAACGACTAGTCGAGCGGCTGGAGAAATTTCTAAACGAAAAAGTGTCTAAAAACACGCTTATCGGCAGATATTCAAACGAGTATTTTCTAATATTTTGCGAGAGTAAAAGTACCGAGCTCATCCACCTTTTAAACGTTTTTGAAAAGAGCATTTTAAGCGACGGAATCTACAATATCGAGCTAAAGATCAAATTTGACGCTATCGATATAAATCACTCGGCAAGCCTCAAAAATTCGGTTTCTTATCTCATTCAAAAGCTAAACGAGAGCGATAACGAGGATAAAGTGGACATCACCGACGATCTTGAAAAAGACGTCTGTAACTGTATCGATATGCAAAGATTTATCTTCCAAACTCAGCTTGTTAAAAGCCTTCGTTTCGGGCAAAATTTAAAAAATATCATCGTAAAAGTTTACACCGATAAGCAAGGTCTCGTCTCAAAAGCAAAAGTGCAAAATATAGCGAACAAAAACGGCTATGAGGTACTTTTTGACATAAACGTCATCAAAAAGCTATCCGAGCTTAAATTTAAAGACGAAGATCCGATCGTGATCGAAATTTCGTCGGTTTCGATTAGAAATTTAAAATTTACGAATTTTATAAAAGAGTTCGTGCAGCTAGGTAAAATCGATCCAAATCGCGTTATTTTCGAGTTTAGCGAGAAGCTGGTATATGATGAGATAAATAGATTTAGAGAAATTTTGACGGAGTATAAAAACCTTGGTTTTCGCTTTGCACTTAATAAATTCGGCGGCAACAATGCGGGCTTTGAATATTTTAAATATTTGCCGATAGATTTTGTTATCTATGACATCGAATTTAACAAAAATATCAAAAACGACAAATTTAAAACTCTGTTAGAAAATCTAAATTTGACCGCAAAAAGAGTAGGCGTAAAATCCATCGTGAGATTTGTGGAGGACGACGAGTTTTACAACATCGCGGAGCGCTATCAGACCGACTTCGCACAGGGCTTTTTCATAGAGAAGCCAAAAGAAATTTAAAGGAAAAAAATGCAAGAAAATGAGGTCATAGAGCCAAAATACGGCGAGAAAATAATAAGCGAATTTGACGTAGAAAAAGACCTGGAAATCTGGGAAAACAAGCACGAGCGCGATTATAAGATCAAAATCACGTTGCCGGAGTTTTGCTGCCTATGCCCGCGATCTGGGTATCCAGACTTTGCGACGATATATCTTGAGTACGTGCCGGCTAAATTCGTCGTTGAGCTAAAAGCAATCAAACTCTACATCAATAGCTTTATGACGCGCAACATCAGTCACGAAGACAGCATAAACGAAATTTACGACGTTTTAGAGCGAAAACTGGCTCCAAAATGGATGAAGATCACAGGCGACTTTAACCCGCGCGGCAACGTCCATACCGTGATCGAAATTTGCTCGGACGAGATAATCAAAAAAACGCAAGAACAAAGCTTCGAAGCGCCTAAATTTGAAAAATTTACTCGAGATAACGAGCGAAATTTCGATAGAAGCGGTTACGGAGCACGCGAGTCTAAATTTAGCAAAGACGGCTCTCGCGGTAAGAGTTTCGGAGCCGATAGAAGAGATACAAAAACCGGCGATAGGAAACCTCGCGCGAGCAAAGATAAATTTGACGACAAACCGCGAAGAACAGGCAATAAAGATGGCTTTAAAAAGCCTGAATTTGCCGGCGAAAAGCGTGCTCGCGTCGTGAAAAAATCGGACGATAAATGATAAGCGCGCAGCTGATCGAGCACATCTTTAAGGCTGCGTCCATCTCGCGCTGGAACGACTATCCGAAGATGACGAATTTGGTCGAGCTTGATAAGCAGGCGCATAAATTTATCATTGCGTATTTTATCGCAAAGCTCGAGCATAATGCCGATATGAACTATATTATCGAGGCTGGCATTTTCGAGTTTCTCGCGCGCGTCGTGGTCACGGATATACGCCCGGACGTGTTTCATCAGATGCAAAAAACCAAAAACGAGCAAATCAACGCCTGGGTCCTAACGATCCTAGAAGGGCTCGTAAAAGACGTCGAGGGCGGTAAATTTTTAGAGCGGATGCGCCGCTATCTCACGCACAAGGACAAAGCTCACGCCAAAGAGCGCCTGATCCTAAAGGCTGCTAGCTATCTCGCGACGCGCTGGGAGTTTTCGATCGTTTATCAAACGAGCAAATTTCTAAGCGACATAGACGAGCTGAAAGCGCGCGTGGAGGAGGAGCTGGAGGATTATTATGAGCTAATAGGCGTGCGTAAAATCGTGATGAACCAAAAGCTAGCCAAGCTGGTCGATCTAGCCGGCAGACTGCGCTTTCAAAAGCGCTGGGCGCAGACGCCTCGCATCCCTGAAACGGCGGTTTTAGGCCACATGCTAGTCGTGGCGATTTTGAGTTATTTTTACTCGCTTGAGGTTAAGGCCTGCAAATCAAGGCTAGAAAATAACTTCTTTTGCGCGCTCTTTCACGATCTGCCCGAGTCGCTAACGCGCGATATAATCAGCCCCGTAAAATACGGTATCGAAGGGCTAAACGAGATAATCAGCGAATACGAAATGCGCCTGATAGATGAGAAAATTTTGCCTTTCGTACCTGAAAATTTTAGAGACGAGTTTAGTTATATCCTCGGTATCCGCATGGAGAACGGCAAATTTATCAAAAATGAGTTTGAAAATAGGATCTGCGAGAAAAAGCCTCTACACCACGAGGGCACGATGGAGAATGTAAACGAGGATAAATTTAACGCCATCGACGGCAAAGCGCTTAAATTTTGTGACAAGCTCGCGGCGTTTTTCGAGGCGGGGATCTCGATCAGCTACGGCGTGAAGTCAAACGAACTAACCGAAGGTTTTAATAATATGGATAAATTTTTTCAGAAAAATCAGAGCTTGGACGGAGTGAATTTTTTAAAAGTTTGCGATGATTTTAAGGAGCATTTTTCGCTTTTACAGGTTTAAAAACCCTCTCTCAGATGACTGCGGCACACGCCTAGCCTAAGTGCTCTGCTGTGTTCCCACCCTGAAGCGGTGCCTAGAAGAGACATTGCACAGGTCTAAGAAAGGGCAAGAGCGATTTTACTCAAATTTTACTTAAATATATTTTAGGCGGCAACATGGGATTTGATATAAAATGTAAATTTTTGTCGTTGTTTAGGGAGTTTTTGGTTTATCACCACCGCTCGCTCGAGTTTCGCGCGAAGATATTTGCGGCTATCATCTCGGCAAAACTCAATCCCGAAGAGGACGATTTTGCAAATTTATACGATATCTCAAGCGAAATTTACGGCGGCGACGAGAACCGCAAACGCGTACTTATCGAAACCACCAGAGAGTATGTCTCCCGTATCAAACGCAAAGACCCGATGACGCTTGATAGCTTGCTCTTAGCGATCGATCAGGCCATCAGAGCGAACAAAAGCTACGCGCTAAAGATCGACTTCGAGCACCTACGCAGGCTCATCGACGCCGACGAATACGAAGGCCTCGTGCAGCAACGCGTGTATGATTTCTTGCTATACGAGGTAAAAACCTACGCACCAAACAGATAAAACGTCAAATTTGAAGGTTAAATTTTACCTATTTTTGCTGCTTTTTTGCGGCGTTTTTTGTTATGGATTTGATTTTTGGGAGGCGATACGCTTGATGACGGCATTTATAAAGAGGTCGATATGCCTGAGGCCGGCAGCGCGACCGATATAAATTTCAGCGTCAAAAAGGCCGGTATCTACGAGATAAGTTTCATCTACGCGCGAGATCCGCAAAAGCAAAAAGAGGAAGAAAAGCTCAGCGAGGAGGTCTTCCCGGGATACGGCAGCGACGAGTTTACGAAGTGGTTTTGCGAGAGGTCTATAGCTGCTAAGCTGGCTGGATACTACGGTTATACGACGCAGGGCGTCCCTGAGCCAATTGGCACGAGTGAAGAGGAAAAAGCGGCCTGTACTGGCGAAAAAATATTGCTAAAAGTAGTGCTAAAATCCATACAAAACCGCAAAATAAGCTACGCAAAAGGTGGCGAAATAAACGAGCTAAAGCAAAATTTGAGCGCCATAACCGAAACGTTTGATCTGTCAAATACGGCACGAGCTCATGGTACAGTGCGCCAAACTGAGGCTTTGCTCACGATAAAGTTTTGCTCCGCGCAGAGCTCGAAAAAGGCGAATATAGCGTAAAAGTGCAGGCTCTAAGCGACGCGCCCGAGCTAAAGAAGATCGTGACGTTTATTAAAATTAGCAAATATCATAACTGGAAATAAAAATTTACCGTCTTGCAAGTCAAATTTGACTAAAAGTACTAAAAATTCCTAAGTTCTATTTTTAAATTTGAACGGATCAAATTTGGATCAAATTTAGCCTTAGCCTGCGTCAAATTTCCGAAATTTTCGCCAGTATCGAGAAAATTTTGTAGATAGTAAACGCCTCTATATCCGTGATCGTATAAAATCTCGCTCATCGCCGAGATATCGTCCTCGCCCAGCAAGTCTGCGTGCACCGTCGTTCTAACTTCAAATTTAAGGTCGGTTTGCAGCAAAAACTCAAGCGTTTGTAAGAAATTTTTATACAAATTTGAGCCGGTAACCTTTAAAAATTTCTCTTTCGGTGCTTTAAAATCAAGCGCGATATAATCGATCAAATTTAGCGAGATAGCCTGCCCAATCGCGCTCAAATTTGAGCCGTTGGTATCGACTTTGAGCGAAAATCTGCGAGACTTTACTTCGCGAGCTAGCGACAAAAAAGCTGGACTAAGCGTGCATTCGCCGCCGCTAAAAACCACGCCGCTAAGCTTGCCTTTGCGCTTGTCTAAAAATTTGATAAACTCGGCATGGCTGATCTGCCCCGCGCCCGTGACGATAGGGACGTTGTAGCAGTAGGCGCAGCGCATGTTGCAGCCTGCAAACCACGCTATACAGGCCGTTTTGTCGGGGTAGTCGAGGGTCGTAAATGGGGTGAGCGAGTAAAGCGGAAAATCGTCGTTTTTCACGTTTTACTCGCGGTTAGGTTAGGCTTTGCGTTCGCAAAATTTGACGCGCTCTTTGTGCTCGCCTTTTTTGCCGAGGTTAAAGCTCTCTACAGGGCGGTGGTAGCCCATTACGCGGGTATAGACGACGCATTTTGTGCGTTTTGCTTCGAGCGAAGCTAGGATTTCTTTGTCGCTCATTTGTCACTCCTTGATAGTTGATGTCAAATAGTATAGCACTTTGTAGATAACTACCGTCTTAAATTTCTCGGCACGTCTTTGTTTTTCAGCCATTGTTAAAAGTATGGTAATATCCACGTTACGATTAAATTTAAAACAAAGGAAAAATATGACAAAAGTCAAATTTCACGGCGCGGACGTTGCGCTAAAAGGCGAAGAGATATTCGTAGGCTCGTATGCCCCAGAGGTCGCGCTAGTCGGACAGGATCTAGGCGAGTTTAAGGTCGGCGGCAACAACGGCATCGAGATACTAGTCGCAGTGCCGTCGCTAGATACGGGCGTTTGTGCTACGGAGACGCGTAAATTTAACGAAAAAATGGCCGCGAAACAGGCAATCAAACTAAGTGTGATTTCGATGGATCTACCGTTTGCGATGGGGAGATTTTGCTCTACGGAGGGTATCAAAAACCTAAAAGTCGGTAGCGATTTTAGAGCTAGAGAGTTTGGCGAAAAATACGGCATAATCATCGGCGAAGGGCCGCTTGCTGGGCTTTTGGCTAGAGCAGTTTTTGTCATCAAAGACGGCGTCATTATCCACAAACAAATCGTCCCAGAGATCACGGAAGAGCCAAACTACGACGCGGTATTTGACGCGATAAAATCAAGCGGAGGCTGCGGTTGCGGCTGCATGTAAGCCGCTAAATTTAAAGGCCGCGAGAGCGGTCTTTTTTATACAAAAATTTTTAAATTTCTTATCAAATATAAGAACATAAATTTACAAAAATTTTAGCTTCTATTTATAAATATGGCAGTAAAATTAAATTAATTTAAATAGCTTAAAGGAGTCAAAATGGTAGATTTCTCGCATATGGGGGGGGGGTAGCAGAGCCTACTTATGATAAAGAAGGTAAACTAGTAAAGCTAGTTTTATCTGGCTTAAGCTCGATAGATGGGCTTAATATAAGAGATCTTTCAGATTTAAAATCACTTGAAATTAGAGATTGCAATTTTTTAAATTTTCCTGTACCCTTACTCTCGCACTGTGATGCTTTAGAAGAACTGGTTATAGATAACATTTTTACTAGAAATAATCCTATTTCTCCTAGTCCTATTGCAAAATTTCCTTCTTATTTAGCAAATTTAAAAAACTTAAGAATTTTAAAATTTACAAATAACTTTATATCTCATAGCGAAGAATTAAAAATAATTCACACTCGCGATATAAAAGATGCTTGCAACCAAACTTACAATAGAAAAGAGCAAATTTTTCCAAAAATACAAATCATAGAGATATGTGGAAATAGTAAGGATATAAATATAAGCGATGAGATAAAAAGTTGTTGTAGATATTTTAGGCATAATAAATTTGAATTAACAAATTCTGAGGTGTAAAATGAAACAAGTTTTTTGTATTAATATTTTTTTTGCTTTAGTTTTATGGTAGCAAATGAAGTAGAAGATATTATTATACCTACAATGGAAAAGTGCATAAAAGAAAGCAATGCTGATAGTTGTAATTATGTTACATCTGCATTATTACTACAATTTGAGAATGGTGGAATTCCACAAGAAAGTGCAAAACAGTATTTGGATATGATATTAGATTTATTTGATATTTCTTGCAATAAAAGTAATTCATCATTAGGTTGTCTTATGTTGGCATTAATTTATAGTGGTGATGTGGGTTATTTACCTAACATAAAAGATAATAAATCTATTTATCTAAATCTTACTTATTAAATAATGGCTATGCTTGCTATCGTATTGGCTTAGCATATAAGAATAATCAGGATATTGCTATACCGGCTTTTAAAAAAGGCTGTGAATTGGGTAACAAAGAAAGTTGTGCTGAGTTATCAAATCTAAAGTAAAGCGAAAAAATCGCTTTACTTTAGATTTTTATTGACACCCCTCGCACTCGATCGAGCGATCGGCGACGTTGTTTAGCTTTTCGCTATCAGGGCTTTCGGAGCGTAGATAGTAGGTCGATTTTAGTCCCAGCTCCCACGCAAGGGTATAAATTTCGCTCAGATATCCGCCGCTAGCTTTGTCTAGACTCATGAAAATATTTAGGCTTTGCCCCTGGTCGATCCACTTTTGGCGGATGGCGCCGGCACGCACGAGCACGCGCTGATCTAGCTCGTAGGCAGGCGTGTAGAACTGCCACGTCTCAGGGCTGAGATTTGGCACGACGTTTGGTATCATGCCGCTTAGGTTGTGTTCGAACCACTTGCGCTTATACACGGGCTCGATCGTCTGCGTGGTGCCCACGAGTATGCTGATACTAGACGTCGGCGCGATCGCCATCAGATAGCCGTTTCTCATGCCGTCTTTTTTGACCTTTTCGCGTAGTTTGCTCCAGTCGCAGGCGTTCTCGTCAAATAGCCCGCCTCTATCGTTTAGAAGCGCTTTGGCGTTTGCATTTGCCGTGTCGATAGGCATCACTCCCCTGCTCCACTTTGAGCCTTCAAAGAGCGGATAAACGCCCTTTTCTACCGCCAAATTTGAGCTGGCGTAGATGGCGTTGTAGCTGATATTTTCCATCACGCTATCGATCAGCGCTAGGTGCTCGTAGCTGCCCCATTTCACGCCGCGCTCGGCTAGCATCTGTGCCTCGCCCATGACGCCAAGGCCGATCGAGCGAGAGGCTAGGTTGGTGTGCTTGACCTTTTTGTGCGGGTAGAAATTTAGATCGATGACATTATCTAGCATGCGTACGGCGATCGGCACGACGCGCTCGATGTCCTCTTTTTTGTTGATTTTGCTTAAATTTATACTCGCGAGGTTGCACACGGCGGTTTTGCCCTCGAGGCTTTCTTTTTCGACGATGAAAATTTGCTCGCCGCCGATACTATCTAGCGCGCTTAGCTTTTTGGCCTTTTTGGTTATACCGCTATCGACCGTGACGTCTTCTTCTTCGTCAAATAGCCGCTCGGTGCCGTTATCAAACGTGATCTTGATCTTGTAGTAGTTCGGTTGCGTATTTTGGAAAATTTCGGTGCATAAATTTGAGCTCCTGATGATGCCGTCGTGGTCGTTTGGATTGGCTTTATTTGCGTTATCTTTAAAACACAAAAATGGCATGCCCGATTCAAAATAGCTAGTTAAAATTTTCTTCCACAGCTCCTTTGCCATGACGACGTTTTTTTGGATCTTTTCGTCGTTTTCATATGCTAGGTAGCGAGCCTCGAATGCTTCGCCGTATAGATCGCACAGATCAGCGACCTCTGCTGGATCAAAGAGAGTCCAGCGCGCGTTTTCTTTGACGCGTTTCATGAAAAGGTCGTTTATCCAAAGCGCAGGGAACAGCTCGTGCGCTCTGCGGCGCTCTTCGCCCGAGTTTTTGCGAAGATCGAGGAAATCGCTCACGTCCATGTGCCACGGCTCGACGTAGACGGCTATCGCGCCTTTTCTCGTGCCTAGCTGATCGACGGCGACGGCGATGTCGTTCGTGACTTTTAGAAACGGGATGATGCCGCCCGCGGCGTTTTTATGTCCGTCGATGCTGCCGCCCATCGCGCGCACCTTGCACCAGTCCCAGCCGATACCGCCGCCAAATTTGCTAAGTAAAGCCATCTCTTTGTAGCTATCAAAAATTCCCTCGATATTATCAGGCGTGCTTCCAACATAGCAAGAGCTTAACTGATGGCGCGTCGTGCGGGCGTTTGATAGCGTCGGAGTGGCGAGCATGACTTCAAATTTAGATATGAGGTCGTAAAATTTCTTCGCCCAGCCTTGGCAGTCTAGTTCGTTTTGCGCGAGGAACATCGCGATCGCCATAAACATCTGCTGCGGTAGCTCGATCGGAGCGCCGCTGCGGTCTTTGATGAGGTAGCGGTCGTATAGCGTCTTGATACCAAGATAGGCAAACTGAAGGTCGCGCTCGGGCCTTATGTAGTCGTTTAGGTCGTCTAGATCGTATTTTTCTTTTAGCCCTGGGATGACGCGGCCTGCTTTTTCGCCTTTTTGTAGGTAGTCGCGCAAATGGTTATAGCCGCTAAAACCCGTGACCTTGTGGTAAAGGTCGTATAAAAATAGCCTCGCTGCGACGAAGGTCCAGTTTGGGCGGTCAATGTCGATCTTTTCGACGGCTGTTTTGATGAGGGTTTGCTGGATCTCTTCGGTCGTTATCATATCGCGAAACTGAATTTTCGCATCCACCTCAAGCTCGCTTAGGCTCACGTTTGCTAGCCCTGCGACCGCCTCGCTCGTGTATTTTTTGATCTTGCTTACGTCAAGCTCTTCCGTGCGCCCGTTTCGTTTGATTACTTTCATTAAATTTCCCCCTGCCTTCCAAAAACTCTTTTAAATATCCCATCCACGTGCCTAGCGTAATACGCATAATCAAAGCACTCTTTTATCTCGGCTTCGCCTAGGCTTGCGCGCAGCTCCTCGTCAGCGAGCAAATTTTGTAAAAACAGACTCTCGCCGTTTTCGTTTATCGCTTTTTTGCCCTCTTGCAGATCCGCCCAGACCTTCATTGCGTTGCGCTGTACGATTTTGTACGCATCCTCGCGTGAAATTCCGCGCTGCGGAAGCTGCAAAAGCACGCGCTGAGAAAAGACGAGCCCGCCCGTTAAATTTAGATTTTTCATCATATTTTCCGGATAAACTACCAAATTTGCGATCAAATTCGTAATGCGCGCTAGCATGAAATCAGCCGTGATAAAGGCGTCGGGTAGGATAAATCTCTCGACCGAGCTGTGGCTGATATCGCGTTCATGCCAGAGCGCGACGTTTTCGAGCGCAGGCGTCACGTATGAGCGCAGCATCCTGCAAAGGCCGGTGATGTTTTCGCTAAGTACGGGATTTCGCTTGTGCGGCATAGCGCTGGAGCCCTTTTGACCGGGGCTGAAGTACTCCTCAGCCTCGTAAACTTCCGTCCTTTGGAAGTGGCGCACGGCGACGGCGATCTTTTCGCAGGTAGCGGCTAGGACGGCGATCGCGCTGATGACGTGGGCGTAGCGATCGCGCTGGATGACCTGATTTGACGCTGGGGCAGGCTTTAGGCCTAGCTGCTCGCAGGTTAGCTCCTCAAACTCGAGCGGTGCGTGAGCGAAATTTCCCATCGCGCCGCTTAGTTTGCCGTAGGCTGCGACCTCTTTGGCGTCCTGCAGCATCTTTAGCGCGCGCGCGACCTCGTCGTACCACACCGCAAGCACGAGCCCGAATGTTATCGGCTCGCCGTGGGTGCCGTGGCTGCGGCCGACCATCATCGTGTTTTTGTGCTCCTGCGCTCTGGTTTTTATCGCGCTCATGAAGCCCTTTACGTCCTCGATAATGAGCTCCATGCTACTTTTGATCTGAAGCGCGACAGCGGTGTCGATACAGTCGCTACTAGTCATGCCGTAGTGTACGAAGCGGCTCTCCTCGCCCAGGCTCTCGCTCACGCTCGTTAGAAACGCGATCACGTCGTGCTTGGTCGTCTTTTCTATCTCGTCGATGCGCGCTACGTCAAATTTAGCGTTTTTGCAAATTTTCTCGCAGTCCGCATCGCTGATAAAGCCCAGCTTATTCCACGCTTTGACCGCGGCCTTTTCGACCTCCAGCCACGCGCCGTATTTTGCCTGTGTGTTCCACTTTTGTGCCATCTGTTCGCGCGAATATCTTTCTACCATTTTTAGCCTTTTTTATGCGAATTTTTGTATAATTTTTTAAGGAAAGATTATATAAAAACTAGGCTGAAAAGCCGGTTAGTATCCGCTAAATTTGCCCTTAAATTTTAGATTTAAAGAGTTAAAATTGCCTTATATTCATAAATTTATCGCGCGTGCCGAAGGGCAAAAAGCGTATGAAATTTTGCTGCAAAACGGCTATAAAATGCGCGAAGCTCAGCGCTTAATCGACAAAGGCAGACTTATCTGCGACGGCGCGGTTGTCAGCGAGAAAAATGCTTTGCTAAGCGGTGAAATTTGTCTGATAGATTATGAGACGAATCCGCGCGGTTTAAAGCCGATTTTTGAGTGCGAGAAATTTGCCGTTTTTGATAAACCAAGCGGCGTGCTCAGTCACCCAAACGGCAGGCACTGCGAGTACTCGCTAAATGATGAAATTTGGTCGCTCTATGGCCGCGAGGCGTCGGTCGCGCATCGTCTGGACTGCGAAACTAGCGGCCTCATCGTCGTTGGCAAAGACAAAAATGCTGTCGTAAATTTGAAAAAGCTTTTTGAAAATAGGCAGGTTTATAAAAGCTATGTCGCACTCGCGCACGGCAAAATAAGCGAAAATTTGCGTATCGAAGCGAGTATGGATCTAGCAAACGACTATGACGACGTGAAAATGCGAATGCGAATTTGCGAGGACGGCAAAAGCGCAGTTACGGAGATTTTGCCGATAGAGTATTTTGCCGACATCGATGCGACTCTGGTTCGAGCCGTACCGCTCACTGGCAGACAGCATCAAATTCGCTTACATTTGTTCCACGTGGAACATAAGATTTTAGGCGAACTGCTCTACGGTCTAGTGCGACCGCAAATCAAGAAAATTTTAGATAAAGAGATGAGCGAAAGCGAGCGAATTTTGACAACCGGCGCTCCCAGACTGCTACTACATTCTGATGAAATTTGCTTTAAATTTGACGGCGTAGAATACAAAATAAAATCAGAATTTGATGCCAGAAATGAGTTTTACAACTTTGCAAAATCAAAATAAAAAGATAAAAGATGAAACTGAATATAGAACAACTAAAATCAGAATTTGAAAGCGAGCTAAATACGAAAAATTGGTTTAAAAATATCGGCAATCACTCGTTAGATACCGATAAAAAATTTGCTCCGTTTTGCGTCAAATTTGCAAAATTTGAGCAGCTGTCAAAGCTACTAAAATGAAACGAGTGGAGCGATATCGATCTTGATATTTTTGCCGAAATTTGCCGTTTTAGCGATCAAATTTTACGGTACTACTCGCTGACAGATGATCTTGCTGACGCGGCTCGGGAGATTTTGTCAACTAAAAAAGAGCGATTTATTCAAGATATTCAGACATGCGGTTTGCCGGCCGAAACTTATGATTATTCGGTGCTTCCGATTGTTTTGCGCGCATTTCAAGAGTGCGGCATACGTAAAATTTGTCCGAATTTCCGCATTGATTTCAATACAAATTTGCTAAGAATGTTAAATTTAGGTTACCTTCCTTGCGGTTGGGAGTATAATACGCCAAAGCCCCAGCAGGCTTACAGTCCGATTAAATTTGTGGGTGATAGCGTAAGGCGGTAGAATAAATTTGGCTATGGTGATGGAGTGCTGTATATTTATTAAAAAATAAAATTTAATCGTAACTCATAAATTTTACGGTTTCATTTTCGCTTTTATTGCATTATAAATTTCTTGCCGATCTGCCTTACGATCTGAAAATAATCGCCGAATTTTTCCTTTACTTTTTTTGAAATTTTTTATCTTATACATATCCTTTTTATCGTGATGACAGAGTATCAAATAGGTCGTAAAGTGTAAAATATCTAAAATTTCGGCTCTTAAATTTTTATCTTCTATCTCGTTTTCTAGGCAGATTTTTAGGATTTTTTGAAAATTTCTTATCAAAATAGAAAAAATCATAGAGCAAAAATGCTATATCATCGGTCGCGTTTGTCATAAAAGGCCGTCTTTATAATAAGTCCGAGCCCCGCAAAAACTACAACGCAAACGAAAACTATCTGGGATATATCAAGTAGCGTCATTTTGCCGTCTTGGCTATTGTTTTGCCGCTCGTTTGATTGTCGCGCTCTTTTAGCTGGCCGCACGCCGCGCTGATATCTAACCCCTTGCTCTGCCTGATGGTGCAGGTCACGCCGTGATCGCGTAAGTACGTTTGAAATGCCTCCATATCGGCCGTGTTTGGGCGTCCGTATTCGCTACCCTCGTGCGGATTAAAGTAGATCAAATTTACCTTTGCCTTGATACCGTGCAGCAGCGATACGAGCTTTTTGGCGTCCCTTATGCCATCGTTCATGTCTTTTATGACGAGATACTCAAACATCACTCGCTTACGCATATCGATGGGAAACCCCCTCACCGCCTCCATAACGGACTCGATTTTGTAGGCATTATTTATCGGCATCAGTTTGCTGCGGAGCTCGTTAGTAACGGCGTGTAAAGATATCGCTAACAGCACGCCCAGATCCATCTCACCGAGCTTTTTTATCTGGCTGCCTAGACCGCTCGTACTAACGGTCTGGCGGCGCGGTGCGATAGCTAACCCGTCGTTTTCCTTTAAAATTTTTATGGCTTTACTAACGTTTTCTAGGTTGTCCAGTGGCTCGCCCATACCCATATATACGACGTTTACGCGGTGCTCATACGGGATTTTGTTTTCTCTTTTTATCCATAAAATTTTCCCCACTATTTCGCCCGGCGTTAGGTTTCTCGTTAGTCCGCTCTTGCCCGTTAGGCAAAACGAACAGCCCATGCGGCAGCCTACCTGCGAACTAACGCAGATCGTATAACGAGCATGGCGCGCCACCTCGCCGTTTTCATCACTGAGCTCCTCTTTCATCGGCAACAGTACGCTTTCTATCCGCAGTCCGTCTTTGAGCTCGAAAAGATACTTGATCGAGCCGTCGGCGCTCTGCTCAAATTTGACGCATTTTAGCGGGTCGAGGTAAAACTCCTGCGCCAAATTTGCGCGCAGATCTTTTGGCAAATTTAGCATTTCATCAAAACTAGTTGCGTTTTTTTTGTATAACCATTCGAAAATTTGCTTCGCGCGAAACGGCGGCGAGAGCTGCTCTTTTAGCTCGTCTAATGTAAAATCAAGCAAATTTTTCAAATGATTTCCTTTTGTTTTAAGTATTTTTCGAGCTCTTTTTTTGCCTGCTCGTGGTTTTTTATAAAATCGGCATGCGCGTTTTTGTCACAGAAATTCGTCGCTACGAATATGCCGTAAGCGGGGATTTGAAATTTTTGCACGACTTTGAGGATGGCAAAAAATTCCATATTTTCTAAAAAATATCCGCGATCGAAAAGTTTATTAGCCAAATTTTGGTCGGTCGTGATGAAATTTGAGGAATTTACCTTACATGTTCCACGTGGAACAACAGAAGCGATTTCACTCTCAATCGGCGAATAGCTCTTGTTTTCTAGGCTTGAAATTTCGATATTTGCTGCGACCGAGCTCTCGTAAATTTTAAAAACTTCCCCCTCTTTGTAGAGTCCTGCCGAGCCTATAAAAATAATCTCGCTCGGTAATGCGTTTAAAATTTTATCTGGATTTTGTGAGGATTTCGCGCTTTGCAAAATAGGCGAATCAATCAAATTTAGCCTCTCGTCAAGCTGCCGATTGGCCGTCAAAATTTGCTCGTATCTACCGCAACCATCAACCATAGCTCGCTTTTGCAAAAGAGTCGTCAAATTTATGCTCATATCCACCAGCCCCACACCCATAGGTAGAGCGAATGCAAATACTTCGTTTCGTCCAGCCGAAATAATCACGCCATGCCCTTTTGTGCGCTAAATTTGAGTTCAAATTTCATAGCCTAACCTCGATGCCCTGATCCCGCAAATATCTCTTAAGCACCTTGATTTCGATCTCTCTAAAGTGAAAGATAGAGGCTGCTAAGCACGCGTCCGCACCCGCTAAAAATGCGTCCTTAAAGTGCTCCATTTCGCCCGCACCACCGCTTGCGATGACGGGGATGTCAAGCTCTCTAAAAACTCGCGTCAAATTTAGCTCAAAGCCGTTTTTAACGCCGTCGCAGTCCATCGACGTGAGTAAAATTTCGCCTGCACCGCGCTCTTGCGCCTCTTTCGCCCAAGTAGGCGCATCCTTGCCCGTATCTAGCCTGCCGCCGTTTATAAATACACTATAGCCCTCGCCTGTTTTCTTTGCGTCGATCGCGACTACGACGCACTGCGAGCCGAATTTATTCGCCGCTTCGTCTATCAAATTTGGATTTTTTATCGCGGCTGAGTTGAGGCTGATTTTATCGCAGCCGACGTTTAGTAGGCGTGAGATATCGTCGATCGTGCGTATGCCTCCGCCCACGGTCAGCGGGATAAAAAGCTTGCGCGCGACCCGCTCCACGACATCCACGATCGTATCGCGCCCCAGATGCGACGCCGTGATATCGAGGAAGCACAGCTCGTCCGCGCCCTCCTCGTTGTAGCGTTTGGCTATCTCGACCGGATCGCCCGCATCCACGAGACCTACGAAATTTACGCCCTTTACCACTCGTCCGTCTTTGACATCTAGGCACGGGATTATGCGTTTTGCAAAATGATTCATCGCTCTTCTTTACCTAAAATTTGGCTTTATTTTAGCTAAAATTGACTTATCTAATCATTACATAAGATATTTTTGGGTAAAATCGGCGAAATTTAGGAAAAAAATGGAAAATATTAAAGCAAAAAAATGCTTCGGACAAAATTTTTTACACGACGAAGCGACGCTAAACAAAATCATCCAAGCGATTCCCAAAGATACGCAAAATATCGTTGAGATTGGGCCTGGCTTAGGTGATTTGACATTTAGAATTTTGCGGATTTGCGGCGTAACTAGCTACGAGATAGACACCGAGCTTTTTGCGCTGCTGCAGAAAAAATTCGCAAACGAAATTCAAAACGGACGATTGAAACTTTTTTGCAAAGACGCGCTGGATCAATGGAGCGAAGGCGGCCTAAACGATGAGCCGTATTTTTTAGCGGCAAACCTGCCCTACTACGTCGCTACGAAGATGATCCTAAATGCGGTCGAGGACGAGAAATGTTGCGGCCTGGTCGTGATGATACAAAAGGAAGTCGCGCTCAAATTTAGTGCAAAAAGCGGCGATAGAGATTTTAGCTCTTTGGCGATTTTAGCCTCGCTTCAAGGTAGCTGCGAGCTGCTTTTTGACGTGGATGCGAGCTGCTTTAACCCGCCGCCCAAGGTAACTTCCTCGGTTATAAAACTGCAAAAAAGTAAAAATTTAATAGGCGAAACCGGAGTATTTGAGAGTAAATTTGAATACGAAAAATTTAAAACTTACCTCAAAATCGCCTTTAGCGCGCCTAGAAAAACGCTAATGAAAAATTTGAGTTCAAGCTATAACAAGCCTGAAGTCGAGCGAATTTTTAGCATGCTAAATTTGAGCGCAAACATCCGTCCGCATGAGCTAAATGTCGATCTTTATCTAGAAGTATTTAAAAATTTAAAGGAAGATAATGAACGACAAGAACGAAGAAAAAGCGGTGGTCTCTCAGGGCAAGAGCAATAAAAAGCGTAGATTTCGCCCGAGAAATAAAAATAAACAAGAAAATTTAGACCAAAACGCGCAAAACGGCGAGCAAAAAGCTAGTCAAAGCGTGATAGATAATTTCTTTTTAGAGCCTTTTGACGGCGGCGAACAGCATACCCAAAACGGCGAACAATCTAACGCTAACAAACAAAACGGCAAAAAAAATCGCAGTAAAAATAACAAACAAAACTCCCAAAACGGCGCGCAAGGCGAAAATAAAAACGCTAACAAGCAAGCCGCTACACCGAAAATCAAACAGGTGAAGCTAAACCGAAAAAACAGCGAAAGCCGAAGAAAAATTTACCCTGCTAAGCTAAACGGTAATGAGCAGTGGCAGCAAGATATAGCTAGCGCTATGGAGGCAAACAAAGCCGTCCACGAACTACGCCTGGAGCCTATGAAATACCTAAACTCGACCGATCACAGGATCCGCGTCACGCCTCTTGGCGGGCTAGGCGAAATCGGCGGAAATATGACCGTTTTTGAGACCGATACTAGCGCGATCATCGTAGATATCGGCATGAGTTTTCCTAGCGAGAGTATGCACGGCGTGGATATCCTTATCCCTGACTTTGACTACGTGCGCAAGATAAAAGATAAGATAAAAGGCGTCGTCATCACGCACGCCCACGAGGATCATATCGGCGCGGTGCCCTACTTTTATAAAGAGTTTAAATTTCCTATCTATGCCACGCCATTGCCGCTTGGTATGATAAATAACAAATTTGAAGAGCATGGACTAAAGCAGGAGCGCTCGCTTTTCCGCTCGGTCGAAAAGCGCAAACCGTATTTGATAGGAGATTTTGAGGTCGAGTGGATACATATCACACACTCTATCATCGACGCCAGCGCGCTTGCCATCACGACAAAGGCCGGCACTATCATCCACACGGGCGACTTTAAGATCGACCACACCCCGATCGACGGCTACCCTACTGATCTGGGGCGCCTAGCCTACTACGGCGAGCGCGGCGTACTGTGCCTGATGAGCGATAGCACAAACAGCTACAGAGAGGGCTTTACTAAAAGCGAAAGCAGCGTGGGCAAGACCTTTGATGCGATATTTTCCAAAGCCAAAGGCCGCGTGATAATGAGCACGTTTAGCTCCAACATCCACCGCGTCTATCAGGCGATCGACTGGGGACTAAAATACAACCGCAAGGTTTGCGTCATCGGCCGCAGCATGGAGCGCAACCTCTACACGGCGATGGAGCTTGGCTATATCAAGCTCGATAAGAAAATTTTTATCGACGCTAACGAAGTCGGCAAATTTAAAGATAACGAAGTGCTGATCGTCACCACCGGCTCTCAGGGCGAGACTATGAGCGCGCTATACCGCATGGCTACCGATGAGCACAAATACATCAAAATAAAACCGACCGATCAGATCATCATCAGCTCAAAGGCGATCCCTGGCAACGAAAGCAGCGTCTCGACGGTGCTAAATTTCCTCATCAAATCAGGCGCTAGCGTCGCGTATCAGGACTTTAGCGAGATACACGTGAGCGGTCACGCCGCACAGGAAGAGCAAAAACTGATGCTACGTCTAATAAAACCTAAATTTTTCCTTCCCGTCCACGGCGAGTACAACCACATCGCAAAGCATAAAGAAACGGCCGTGGCATGTGGCGTAGACGAGCGAAACATCTATCTGATGAGCGACGGCGATCAGATGGAAATTTGCCAAAAATACATGAAGCGCGCCAAGACGGTAAAAACTGGCAAGGTCTTTATCGACAACCAAATCAACAAGCAAATTTCAGACGACGTCGTGATCGATAGGCAAAATTTGGCCGAAGCGGGCGTCGTGATGATTATCGCGCAAATCTCTCGCCACGGCGCTAAGCTCATAAACAAGCCTCGCGTCATCAGCTACGGACTCGTGGGCGATAAGCAAGACGGCGAGTTTAGAAAAGAGATGGAGGGCGTGCTTGAGCAGTATCTAAGCAACGTCAAAGAGGAGCTTTTAAAAGACGGCAGGATGCTCGAAGGCCAGGTGCGCCAAGTCATCCGCAAGCATATATTTAGAAAAGTCAAAAAATACCCGACTATCGTGCCGATCATATACCTGATGTAAGGGCGCAAAATGAGCGAGATGATAAAAATAGCCGCTAACGTGCTAAAGACCGAAGCTAACGAGCTAACAAGAAATGCCGAAATTTTAGACGGCGAATTTGAAAAAGCGGTCGAGATTTTATACCAAACCAAAGGTAAAGTCGTGGTCACGGGCGTGGGCAAGAGCGGACACGTCGGCGCAAAGATCGCCGCGACGCTTGCTAGCACTGGTACGCCTAGTTTTTTTATGCATCCGACCGAGGCGATGCACGGCGATCTGGGTATGATCGGCAAGGACGATACGCTGCTAGCTATCAGCTTTAGCGGCGAGAGTGAGGAACTAACTAAAATCCTGCCTCACGTGCAGCGTTTTGGCGTACCGATAGTCGCGATGGCGAGGGATAAATTTAGCACGCTTGGCAAATTTAGCGACGCGTTTGTGAAGCTTGACGTTAGCAAGGAGGCCTGCCCGCTAGATGCCGCGCCAACTAGCTCGACGACGCTAACGTTAGCCCTGGGCGATGCGTTAGCTGTTTGCCTGATGGAAAAGCGAGGCTTTAAAAAAGAGGATTTTGCAAATTTTCATCCCGGCGGAAGTCTTGGCAAGAGACTATTTCTAAAAGTAAAAGACTTGATGAGAAGCGAAAATTTGCCGATAGTCCGCTGGAATGCAAGCCTAAAGCAGGCGATCGATACGATGACGCATGGCAAACTCGGTACAGTTTTGATCGTCGATAAAGACGGTGTTTTGGATGCGATTTTAAGCGACGGAGACCTTAGGCGCGCGCTGATGAGAGAGGACTTTGATCTAAACGACGCTGCGATCAAATATGCGACGCTAAAGCCAAAAGAGCTAAATAATAAAGAGATGTTGGCTATTGACGCGTTAGCGCTCATCGAGCGTTACAAGATCCAGCTACTAGCCGTCGTAGAAAACGGCATTCCGGTCGGCGTTTTACATATACACGACCTTGCAAATTTAGGACTATAAAATGCAAAAAAGCAGATTAAATAAATTTATATCGCATAACACGAGCTATTCGCGCAGAGAGGCCGACGAGCTCATAAAACAGGGCAAAGTTAGCGTAAACGGTCGCGTCGTTAGCGAGCTGGCCACTAGCGTTAGCGATGAGGATAAAGTGAAGATAAACGGCCGCATAGTAAGGCTGAAAAAAGAATTTACGATGATCGTTTATCACAAACAAAAAGGCGAGCTAGTTAGTAAAAAAGACGACCGCGGACGTAAAACGATCTATGATAGTTTGGACCGACAGTTTGCTAAATTTGTTAGTATCGGGCGGCTTGACTACGCTAGCGAGGGGCTACTTTTGCTAACGGACGCTCCTGCGATCGCTACCGCGCTGATGAACAGCGACGTAGAGCGCGAATACTACCTAAAAGTAAAAGGTGAGATAACGCCCGAGGTGATAACGGCGATGAATGAGGGATTTTTTGCTGCGGACGCTACCAAGGGCGCACATGCTAAAACCGCGATAAAATCAATGGAATTTAAGCCCTTTTTGGACTATAAAATTTTTGGCTCGAGCGGCGGCTTCACGAAGCTAAAAGTCGTGATAAACGAAGGACAAAACCGTGAGCTACGCCGGTTTTTTGGATATTTCGACCTTGAGGTGATGGATCTAAAGCGAGTTAGTTTCGGCCGCGTGGATCTTGGTATGCTAAAGCCCGGCAAATGGCGTTATTTTGAAAACGGCGAATACGAAGCGCTGAGGGATTTTTTGAAGGTTAATAATATTAGATATTAATTGGTGGAGTTAAGCGGGATCGAACCGCCGACCTCTTGAATGCCATTCAAGCGCTCTCCCAGCTGAGCTATAACCCCAATTATCGAAAAGATTTTGGAATTATATCATTTTTATCTTACGAAATTTTGAAATTTGATGAAATAAAATAAAATTTTAAGCAAAAATCAGCTAGAATCTCATTTCTCAAACAAAAATGCGGGAATAGCTCAGGGGTAGAGCACAAC
>NZ_AOTD01000174.1 GCF_000344295.2 Campylobacter showae CC57C
ATCTTAAAAGTGCGGGTCTCGGTGGGTAAAATTTAGATTTTCAGCGAATAACGGTGCCTAGATAACAAAACCCGAGGCAAACAGAAACGCTAAAAAACGCGTTTAAAAATGCGGCTAAATTTTGTCCCGAGCTAAAAAGGCGCACCGTCTCATAGCTAAACGTCGAAAACGTCGTAAAACCGCCGAGCGCGCCGACGACTAGAAATAGCCTTAAATTTTCGCTCAAATTTAACGAGAGTAGTACGCCGATCAAAAAGCTACCAAGAGCATTGACGCAAAGAGTAGCAAGCGGAAAATCGGGGAAAAATTTAGCGACCGCGCCGCTTAAAACAGCTCTACAAACCGACCCCAAAAATCCGCCGCACCCGATTAAGAGCAAATTTTGCATCAGTGGCAAAGCGTCGCGAAGTTAAATCCGCGCGCCTTAAACTCGGTTATATCTCGGCTGGCGACCTCGCCCTTTGTCGTGAGGTAGTCGCCGATAACGACGGCGGAGACGCCATGATCAAAGATTTCGTATTGGCGTTCGCCTAAAATTTTCTCGCGACCTCCTGCTATCATCACGCGAGCGTTAGGCAGTGCGCGGACGGTGTCATCGATGATCCGTAGGGCCTCGTCCGCTCCCATAGGCGGCCGTTTGACGCGTAGCGCGTCATTTGGGATAAAGAAATTTATCGGGCTAGAAAACGGATCAAGCTTCGCAAGGCTAGCTTGCAAGCTCGCGCGGTCGGCCTCGCTCTCGCCAAGCCCGTAAATGCCGCCCGTGCAAAGCATTAGCCCCGCTTCTTTGGCGTCGATGTTGGTCTGCCAGCGCTCGTCCCAGCTATGCGTCGAGCAAATTTGCGGGAAAAACTCGCGCGAGGTCTCGAGGTTGTGGTTGTAGCTAAACACGCCCGCGTTTTTGAGCTCTTTTAGCTGCGGCAGCGTCGCCATGCCGTTGCAAGCGATCAGCATGAGGTTTGGGACTTCTTTATTTACGGCGCGCGCGAGGCGGGCGATCTCCTCGGTCTTTTTGTCCGTGAGCCTTGCGCCGCTGGTGACGAGGCAAAAGCCCAGCGCGTGGTTTGCCGCCGCGATCTTGGCTTCGGCGACTACCTGCTCGGCGGTTTTCATTTTGTATTTTTCGATATCGGCGTTTATTTTCGCGCTTTGCGTGCAGTAGCCGCAGTCCTCGGAGCAGTTGCCGGAGCTGACCGAGCAAATAGCACACAACATAATAGTTTTCATTAGATTATTCCTTTTTTAGCGGCTTGTCTCGCGAGTACTTTTC
>NZ_AOTD01000175.1 GCF_000344295.2 Campylobacter showae CC57C
ACAGATAGGATGCTTAAAAAATACTGAAGATTAAGAGGGTTGCAAAGAAAATTTAGCGATTTTTTGTTGGGAGTTTTATAAAATTTTATTTTGTAGAAATTTACCTTAATATATATGCAAAAACAAAATTCATTTAGCGGACGAAGCAGTAAATTTAGCGCTATCGTCCACTAAAAATAAAACAAAATTAATTCGCCATCAGGCTCATTATAAATTCTTTGAGCGAAATTTTATCGTTTACCAGCAGATCATCACTACCGACATCGTGCTTAAATTTCGCACTCATATACTCGCCATCTTTGGCAAAAAGCGAATTTATGCGCTCCTCAAAAGACTTGATGCCATCCATCATTTGATTAAAGTCACTATCGGCCATCAGTCCCTTATACGCGCTTAAAAACTCCGTTATAGACGCGGCTTGCACCTTTATCTCGCCGTCAAATTTGACCGCTTTTAGCGCCGTTTGGATATCTACGTCGTCATGCAGCGTTTTGCTTTCCGAGCCAAGCCATGACGCATCGGCTACGGCGTTAAATTTTAGCTCCTTGCCGTTTGGGTTTTTAAAGCTAAAATTTTTAACCTCCATCACGTAGTTTTTGCTCATCAAAATTTTATAAAGAGCCGACTCTTTCGGGCTAGTGACGTACATCGCCATCGCTTCTTTGTTTGCGTTTTTCTCGTTTAGGCTCAAATTTAGCTGCGTGAATGCCTTTTTGCCGTCTACGTCAAGCGCGCCTAGACTCACGTCGGTAAGCGTATCGAGGAGATTTGCGTCTGCATTTTGCTTTATCTGCGTCAAAAACGACATGCCGGTAATGTCGACCGATTTTGGAAAATCATAGCCCCTAGCGCTGTTAAAGCTTATTTTCTCGGCCTTTAGCCCGATTTTAGCTATATTTTCGTAAGGGGTTTGTATGTTTATAAACGGGATAAGATCGTCAAAGCTCTTAAAGTCGTTAAGCTCGATTAGCATGGAGGCGTTTTCTATATCGACCTTATCCGTGCCGTCCGTATCGCCGCCGATTTTACCGAAGCCGAATTCTAGGGATTTTATCTTATTTTCTTTTATTTGCGCCTTTGCAAACGGCTTTGAGATTACAAAGCTAGAGTCATCTTCATTTGTTTTGATATCGGCCAAATTTAACGTCACGTCGCGGGTTTTATCAAATTTTATCAGCGCATCGATGCTCAAAAACTCGTCCGTACCGAAAAATTTCTTTAGAGAGAGCGCGGCTTCGGGCGTTAGCGCTTTGACGTCGCTATGAGCCTTAAATCCGCTAAATAGCTCGGCAAATCCGTGTTTTAGCGTCGTTTTGGCTTCAAATTTGACCGGATCTCTACCGTCGGTGAGCTCGAGTTTTAGCACCGCGCGCGAGCTAAACAGCCCTTTGTCGTAGTCATTTTCTACCGCGTTTGCTTTTATATTAAAAAATCCAAGCTTGAGCGTCTCGCTAGTTAGTCTCGCCACGCCCCTGTCATAGGACTCTTTGGCTTTAGACGAACCGTAAAACGCGACTCCAAAAACCGCGATCAAAACGACTGCGAGCGCAAATATAATCTTTTTCATTTTTTTCCTTGATTTTAAATTTTACTTCGTCGCCGCGATGAGCTCAATCTCGACTAGGCCGCCTTTTGGCAGCGTTTTAACAGCGATCGTACTTCTAGCCGGATACGGCTCG
Source organism: Campylobacter showae CC57C (assembly GCF_000344295.2). GTDB lineage: Bacteria > Campylobacterota > Campylobacteria > Campylobacterales > Campylobacteraceae > Campylobacter_A > Campylobacter_A showae_B. The sequence goes on from NZ_AOTD01000175.1 coordinate 1,680, forward strand.
CTAAAAAATTTAGCGTAGATTTCGTTTTCCACCGAAAAATCCTCGATGTCGGCTAGAAAAATCGTCGTTTTTACCGCGTTTTCAAAGCCAAGCCCCGCCTGCGCCAAAATCGCTTTTAAATTTAGCATTGATTGCTCAGCCTGAGCCCTCACGTCCTCGCCCGCAAATTTGCCGTCAGGCGTAACGCCCAGCTGCCCCGAAATAAACAAAAATCCGTTTGCCTCGATCGCCTGCGAATACGGCCCGATCGCTTGTGGAGCGTCTTTTGTAGAGATAACCTTTTTCATTTTCGTCCTTTGTAAAATTT
>NZ_AOTD01000176.1 GCF_000344295.2 Campylobacter showae CC57C
ATCGCGGCTGATTTTGTTTTGATACTCATTGCAAGCGGGGTGAGATGAAATTTTTATATTCAAAAGAGGCAAAAAACGAGCAAATTAGGCTTGAGGGCGAGGCGTTTTTACACCTAAAGGCGCGGCGCGCTAAAGTAGGCGAGCGCATCGACGTGCGAAATTTGACCGACGGGCAAAACCACATCTATGAAATCGTAAATTTGGACAAAAGGGGTGCGGAGCTAAATTTGATATTTTCGCACGACGTGGAGGCGCGAAACAGCGATCTGGCGCTAGCCTGGGCCGTCGTCGATCCAAAAACGGTCGAAAAAACCTTGCCAAGCCTAAACGAAATGGGTGTGGCTAAAATCGTCTTTTTTTACGGCGAATTTTCGCAAAAAAACTTTAAGCTTGATTTTTTGCGCCTAGAGCGCATTTTGATAAGCTCGTGCGAGCAGTGCGGACGAAACGATTTGATGAAATTTGAAATTTATAAAAGCCTGGACGAGCTGGTCAAATTTTATCCAAACGTCGCTCTTGTCGACTTTGAGGGCGAAAATCTAGACGGCTATGCGGGCAAGGAAATTTTAGCGATCGGACCTGAGGGCGGATTTAGCCAGAGCGAGCGAGAAGCCGTCGCGAAAAAATACGGGCTGAGAGCAAAAAATATTTTGCGCTCGCAAACGGCGATTTTAGGCATAGCGGCTAAAATTTTAATTTAAATTTGATTTTTTACGAAGTTTTTTGTATAATCTCGCCTTACTTTAAATGAAAATTAAAAAATCAGACGATAAAAGGACAAAAAATGAAAAAAGAAATTCATCCGGAATTTGTTGAGTGCAAAGTAACTTGCGCTTGCGGTAACACCTTCACTACGAAGTCAAACAAAGGCGAGATCAGAGTGGATATCTGCTCAGAGTGCCATCCGTTTTTCACAGGCAGCGAAAAGATCGTAGATAGCGCAGGCCGCGTTGATAAATTTAAGAAAAAATATAACTTAAAATAACCCTTTGCTATATTTCGTTCCTACGCCGATAGGAAATTTAAGCGATATCTCGCTTCGCGCTTTGAGCGTTTTACGCGAATGCGAGATACTCTTTTGCGAAGATACTAGAGTCGCAAAATCCCTCATAAACCTACTAAATACGCGTTTTGACGCAAATATAAATATACAAAAATTTATCCCGCTACACACGCATAACGAAGATGAAATTTTATCTAAAATCGAGCTTCAAATTTTTGATAAAAACGTAGCGTTTTTAAGCGATGCAGGCATGCCTGGAATCAGCGATCCGGGAGCTGCACTCGTAAATTTTGCTATAAAAAACGGTATCTCGTATGAAGTATTAAGCGGCTCAAATGCCGCGCTTTTAGCTGTCGTCGCTAGCGGACTTTGCGAGAAGGAATTTTGCTTTCTAGGATTTTTACCAAACAACGGCAAAGAGCGAGCTGCAGCTATACAAAATGCTCTAAATTCGCCGTTTCCCGCGGTAATCTACGAAAGTCCCAAACGCGTACTTTCGCTTATTTTGGACTTTGCCAAACTTGAGCCGGATAGAGAAATATTTGTCATAAAAGAAGCAACAAAGAAATTTGAAACTAAATTTAGAGCCACAGCAAGCGAGTTGGCGCAAAAATTACAAGAGGCAAATTTAAGCGGCGAGTGGTGCGTCGTCGTGCAAAAAAATCCAAATTTTACCTTTGAGAAAATCACTCAAAACGATATTTTGGAACTTGAAATTTCGCCCAAAGCCAAGTCTAAACTGCTAGCCAAAATCACAGGTCGAAACGCCAAAGAAATTTACTCCGAGCTCACCCACTAAAACTTGCTCGCAGACTCAAACAAACAGCGAATTTATCCGAAAATTTAGCTAAATTTTACCGATTTTTAGCTATTATCAGCCGATGATAATATACGGAAAACAGCTATTTTTGCACATCATAAAAAACTACAAAAAAAGCGTCAAAACGGTCTATCTCGCCAAAGAGTGCGACAAGGCGCTATTTTCACAGATCGTAGGCGTCGGCGCGCCGATAAAGCGCGTGGATAATCAAAAAGCCCAAGCTCTCGCACACGGTGGCAATCACCAAGGCTTTTTAGCCGAAGTTGAGGAGTTTGAGTTTAAAAGTATCGACGAGATAAAAAAACAAAATTTTATAGCGATTTTATACGGACTTAGCGACGTGGGAAACATCGGAGCCATCGTCCGAACGGCACATGCGCTGGGCTGCGGAGGTGTCGTAGTCGTCGCTAAAAATTTGGCGATGGAAGGCGTGTTGCGAGCTAGTAGCGGAGCAGCCTACGAGGCAAATATCTCTCTTGTCGAAGACGGTCTTAGCTTGCTAAACGAACTAAAACAGGTCGGTTTTAAAATTTACGCCACGGCAAGCGGCGGCAAAAACGCTCACGAGGTCAAATTTAACCAAAAAGTCGCGCTCGTGATGGGTAGCGAAGGCGAAGGCTTACACAAAAAAGTCCTTGCCAAAAGCGACGAAATAGTAGGAATAAAAATGAAAAACGACTGGGACAGCCTAAACGTCTCGACTGCGTTTGCCATACTTTGTGATAGGATTATAAATGAATGATGTAAGTTTAATAAAAGAGCTAGGACTAAACGAAGTTTCAAGAAGAACGCACATAGAGGCTGAGCACTTAGGCTACATCGCTGATAAAAATTTTGAAAAATTGGTCCGCTTAAACGTTAAAGGTTTTATTAAAATTTTAGAGCGCGAGCTGGATATTGACTTTGAGCAGTGGTTGAGCGAATATGAGGCATTTATGTCTGAGCGCAATCAAAAGAACGAACACAAAAGTATATCCGTATCGCCTAAGATATCCGCATACACCGCTGACGGCGGGCACTCTAATACGGGCGTAAAACTTCTTATATTAGCACTCATTATAGCAGTTGCCGGCGTAATTTACGTACTTAACGAAGGTGATTACTTTAGTAATGTTTTAAACATTTTCGAAGACAAGAATAAAAGCGTTACATACACCGGAGCCGTCGCCGTCCAACAAGCGGCCAAAAGCCTAAACGAAGCAAAACAAGAGAGCAAAAACGCCACAAGTGACGAAAATTTATACGCCATAAAAAATCTCGAGCCAATTTTACCAACCGAAGAAAATGCGTCGGTAGTCGTAGCTATGCCTGAAGTAAATTTAAACGCAAATACCGATAAGAACGAAACCACGCAAACAAATAAAGAAGAAAGTGTCACGCAAAATCAAGAACAAAATACCTCGAGTGATGCTTCTAAAGAGATAAAACAAGCAAGCGACGATAAAATTTGGCATCTATCGGCAAACACCAAAGAGATAAAAATCGTACCGCGCAAAAAAACATGGCTGGGCGTTATAAATTTGGACGAAAATAAAAAGCGCTCTTTGGATACCGCAAATAGCTTCACTATCGAAATAGGCAAAAAGCAGCTCGCAGTAACCGGACATGGCAATATAAATCTCGAAATAGACGGACAAACGATCAAATTTGGCGACGATAGGCCAAAAAGATTTTTAATAGAAAAAGACAAGGTTTCATTGCTCACATACGACGAATTTGTAGCACTAAATAAGGGCAAATCGTGGTAAAAAAGCTTTTAGTTTTGACTGCTAGCGCGGCTTTTTGCCTTGCGGGTAGCGTGGTGGATATAGTGGGCGGCTTGCTAGATCAAAATAGCGCAAAAGCAACTCAGCTCTTTGGCGATGGCTCTGCATATCTGAACGCAAACGGCAAGCCCGATATCGCTAAAATCTCAAATGTTTTAAAGTCAAATTCGCTCCTGCGATTATCCTACAAGCAAAACGTCAAGGTAAATATCAAATTTATCTCGCGCCAAAACAACCCGCTACTTATCATGAAGATCGCAAAAGACGCTCTCAACGGCCTTGGATACAACAATATCCTAACGAGCGAATTTTCTAACGCCGGCGGTGCACTTTGGGGCGTGACGATCGACACCAAATTTATCCCAGATCCAGGCTCACTCTACGCCGCGCTTAAAGAAAGCGGCACCGAGATAACCGACATAAATAGACCCAGCGAGCTATCCTACGAGTACGTTATCGACGCGTCAAATTCCTCTATCAACCAAACTCCCGTGCAATTTTCGCAGGAAGTCCAGCTCTCAAAACCGCTCGAACCCTATCTCATCGACATTAGCGGTGCAAAAAGCGCGGCGATAAGCGCTAGCGCCGAGGATCGTTGGTCCGCCATCGTAAGAATTTTAGATAAAAATTTAAATTTGCTTGGCGAAAAGCAAACTAACAAGCCCGTAAATAGCCTAAAAGTATCGCTCCCTCAAAATGCAAAATACATAATGATCGATGATGCGGTTAGCCTAGAAAATATCAAACGGGGACTCAAAATCTACCTAGAATAAGGAGAAATTTATGTTTGACGAGATTAGATTTAATACAATAGAACGACTTCCAAACTACGTATTTGCCGAGGTGAACGCCATAAAAATGGCGGCGCGCCGAGGGGGCGAAGATATCATCGACTTTTCGATGGGAAACCCGGAGGGTCGCACGCCACAACATATCGTCGATAAGCTCTGCGAAAGCGCGCAAAAAGACAAAACCCACGGCTACTCGGCGAGTGCAGGCATATACAAACTGCGCCTAGCCATCTGCAACTGGTACAAGCGCAAATACGGCGTAAATTTAGACCCCGACACCGAAGCCGTCGCAGTTATGGGTAGCAAAGAGGGCTTCGTGCACCTAGCCCAAGCCGTGATAAACCCGGGCGACGTTGCCGTAGTGCCAGATCCTGCATACCCGATACACACGCAGGCGTTTTTGTTCGCGGGCGGTAGCGTGGCGAAGATGCCGCTAAAGTACAACGACAAATTTGAGCTTGACGAAAATAAATTTTTCGAAGACCTACTTCACACGATCCGCTCAAGCTCGCCGAAACCTAAATACGTCGTCGTAAATTTCCCGCACAACCCGACGACAGTAACCGTGCAAAAGAGCTTCTACGAGCGGCTAGTCGCGATGAGTAAACAAGAGCGCTTTTACGTGATCTCCGACATCGCCTACGCCGACCTCACGTTTGATGGATACAAGACGCCAAGCATCTTTGAGGTAGAAGGCGCAAAAGACGTCGCCGTCGAGTGCTATACACTATCAAAAAGCTACAATATGGCGGGCTGGGGCGTCGGATTTTTATGCGGAAACAAGCGCCTTTGCGCAGCTCTTAAAAAGATAAAATCATGGGTCGACTACGGCATGTTTACTCCGATCCAAGTCTCAGCAACCGTCGCGCTAGACGGCGATCAAAGCTGCGTCGAGGAGATCCGTCAAATTTACGAAAAACGCCGCGACGTAATGCTTGAAGCTTTTGCAAGTGCAGGCTGGGAGATGCATAAACCAAGCTCAAGTATGTTCATCTGGGCAAAAATCCCGCCGCAAGTTGGAAACATCGGTAGTCTCGAGTTTTCAAAGCAGCTTTTAACTAAAGCTAGCGTAGCGGTGAGCCCAGGCATCGGCTTTGGCGAGGGCGGCAACGACTACGTGCGCCTTGCTCTCATCGAGAACGAAAACCGCATCCGCCAAGCAGCGCGAAATATCAAAAAATATCTGAAAGAATTTGCATGAATATAGCCATTTTAGGCGTCGGCACGGTTGGAGAAGCCGTAGCTAAAATTTTACTCCAAAACAAAAAACTAATCGCGGCAAGATGCGGCGAGGAGATAGTCCCCGTCATCGGCGTCGTTAGAAATTTAAACAAAAAAAGAAACGTCGAGATCCCACTCACGGACGACATCGATAGCGTCATAAAACGCGATGATATCGACGTTTTCGTTGAGCTCATGGGCGGCGTTGAGGAACCCTTTAGAGTCGTCAGCCAAATTTTAGAGCGTAAAAAAGCCGTCGTAACGGCAAACAAAGCGCTACTGGCCTATCACCGCTACGCCTTGCAAAATTTAGCGCAAAACACGCCGTTTGGCTTCGAGGCTAGCGTCGCGGGCGGCATACCTATCATCAGAGCCCTTCGCGAGGGCCTTAGCGCCAACCACATCCTAAGCATCAACGGGATTTTAAACGGCACGAGCAACTATATCTTAACCTCAATGATGAGCAAGGGGTCAAATTTCGCGGACGCTCTAAAAAAAGCCCAGGAGCTAGGCTATGCCGAAGCCGATCCGACCTTTGACGTCGGAGGCTTTGACGCGGCACACAAGCTACTGATCCTAGCCAGCATCGCATACGGCGTGCACGGCAACCCTGAGGACATCCTGATAGAGGGCATCGAAGGCATCACGCCCGAGGATATCTTTTTCGCTAACGATTTCGAGTACGTCATCAAACTGCTCGCCATCGCCAAAAAAACAGGCGACAAGGTTGAGCTGCGCGTACACCCGGCACTCGTACCAAAAGATAAAATGATAGCCAAAACTGACGGCGTGACAAATGCAGTAAGCGTAGTGGGCGACGCAGTCGGAGAGACGATGTTTTACGGTCCGGGCGCTGGCGGTTCTGCGACGGCGAGCTCGGTCATCAGCGACCTCATCGATATCGCCAGAGACGGCAAATCCCCGATGCTAGGCTACAAAGCGCCGTTTGAGATAAATGCGCTGGGGCTCCTAGATCCGAGTGAAATTCGCACGAAATATTATTTTAGACTCAGGGTCGAGGACAAAGTCGGCGTGCTGGCTAAAATCACGAATTTAATGAGCGAAAACAACCTCTCTATCGACAGCCTGCTACAAAAACCAAAGGACGAAAGTCCATATGCGACGCTATTTTTCACGACTCACACGAGCGTAGAAAAAGACGTCAGACGCACTATGGAAATTTTGCAAGAGCAAGAGTTTGTAAAAGAAAAGCCTTTTATGATGAGGATAGAAGAGTAAAATTTGGGGCTTAAGGCGTATCTTTTCGGCAAAAGCTCCGAGGATCTGGCTTGCGAGTTTTTGCTAAAAAACGGCTGCGAGATCCTCGCTAGAAATTTTAGCTCCAAATTTGGCGAGATCGACGTTATCGCTAAAAAAGACGGCATCTTGCACTTCGTTGAAATCAAAGCCACGCAGGGCGACTATGAGACCGAGTATCGCCTCACGCCCGCTAAATTTAATAAAATTTTAAAAACTATCGATTTTTATCTGTTACAAAACGGCGCAAATGCCGATTTTCAGGTCGATTTGATCGCGATAAAAAATGGCGAGATAAAGTGGATAGAAAATATTAGTTTATAAAAATTCTTATTTAGCAAAAATTTAAATACTTTCGTGTATAATTACAACTATCTTTAAAAAGGAGAATAAAATGGGAAAATACATAGAACTAACAACTGCGAATTTCGACGTCGCTAAAGAGGGCGTCGCGCTAGTAGATTTTTGGGCGCCTTGGTGCGGACCTTGCCGTATGCTTGCTCCGGTTATCGACGAGCTAGCTGAGGAGTTTGAGGGCAAAGCTAAAATTTGCAAAGTAAACACTGATGAAGTGCAAGACCTAGCCGTAGAATTTGGCATCCGCTCGATCCCTACGCTTCTATTTTTTAAAAATGGCGAAGTCGTAGAACAAATGGTTGGCGCACAATCAAAACAAGCTATCGCCGATAAGATAAATTCGCTTCTTTAATGGTTTTTAGACGAGGAGGAAGCCTGCTTCCTCTCACCTCCGTTTTTGCGTCTTTTATCGGTGCAGCGCTGGTAGCAGGCATATTTGCTTACAATAACTACAGATTTTCGCAGTACAAATTCGTAAATTTTAGCGAGCTGGTTTTTTACGAACAGGCTCAAATTTTCGCGCCTCAGGACGATAAATTTTTACTCGTGGTTTTTAGCTCCAACCAATCAGATTGGAAGGAAATTTTAAAAACTTCAAGCAAGGATTTAAAAATCGTCGCCGTGGATTTACTCCAAAAACGCGCGCCCAGCGAGGGAAATATAAATTTCGTCGCTTCGGATATAAATACGATTTTAAAGCTGATGAACGTCCTAAATATCACGGCTTTGCCCGCAAGCGTGGAGCTAAAGGCGCAAAAGGGCGGCGTTTATAAACAAGATTCGAAAATAAATAAAATTTAAAAGGAAGAAATATGTTAGATTTAGCAATCATCGGAGGCGGTCCTGCGGGACTTAGCGCAGGCCTTTACGCCACTCGCGGCGGACTAAAAAACGTCGTAATGTTTGAAAAAGGAATGCCCGGCGGCCAGATTACGAGCAGCTCGGAGATAGAAAACTATCCCGGTCAAAAAGCGCCGGGCGAGAGCGGCATCGACTTCATGAGTACGTGGGTCGCGCAGTGCACGCATTTTGGGTTAAAGCACGAGATGGCGGGCGTTGAGCGCGTGGTAAAAAATTCAGACGGCAGCTTCACGGTCAAGCTTGAAGGCGGCAAAGAAGAGCAGGCCAAAGCAGTCATCGTAGCCACAGGCTCTACTCCGCGCCGCGCGGGCTTTGCGGGCGAGGACGAGTTTTTCGGCAGAGGCGTGAGCACGTGCGCGACTTGCGACGGATTTTTCTATAAAAACAAAGAAGTCGCGGTTCTAGGCGGCGGCGACACGGCGATCGAGGAGGCCTTATATCTAGCCAAAATCTGCTCGCGCGTTTACGTCATCCACCGCAGAGACGAGTTTCGCGCCGCTCCCGTCACGCTGCAAAAGGCTCGCGCTAACGCCAAAATCGAGTTTATCACGAGTGCCACGATCAAGCAAGCTTACGGCGACAAAGCAGGCCTTGCAGGCCTAATCATAAACACGAAAGAGGGCGAGCGCGATCTAAAAGTGCCGGGCGTTTTCGTATTTGTCGGACTTAACGTAAACAACGACGTCCTTCGCCAAGAAAACGGCGAGTTTTTGTGCGATATGGAGGCAGGCGGCCAGGTTAGCGTCGATCTAAAAATGCAAACTAACGTGCATGGGCTATTTGCCGCGGGCGACATCAGAAAAGACGCGCCAAAGCAAGTCATCGTAGCCGCAGGAGACGGCGCAGTAGCGGCCCTTAGCGCGCTTAGCTACATCGAGAGCCTACACTAAGATTTATCAAATTTAGCCGAGTTTTTCGGCTAAATTTTCTCTTTATACTTCAAATTTTCTCAAATTTACCGTCTTTTATTCTGATTTCTTAAATTTGCCCTGATTTAAATTTCCCCGCTTTTTCAGATTTTGCCCCCCAAAATTTTACTCAAATTTAACCACCCTTTGGCTAAGATTTCGCAAATTTGACTTAAGGGATAAATTTGAACAAACTCGCACTTAGCCTCGCCGCTCTTTTCCTCATCGTTTTCGTAAAATTTTATTTACGAAAAGCTATCCGGCCCCACCCGCTTCGTCGTTACCGCCGATACTAAAATAATCCCGGGTTCGGAGCTAAGCAAATACGTAACGCAAGAGGAGATAGACGAT
>NZ_AOTD01000177.1 GCF_000344295.2 Campylobacter showae CC57C
CAAACCTTAAACTTTAAAAAGCAAGCCAAATTTTCACCGCTCTGGCCGTGCTACCAATTCCAATCCGGACAGCCTAAAATTTGACCGCCCGAACATCTGAGAGCTACCGCTTTACTTAACCCGGCAGCGGGACGTTATGAGCGAGATTTTGTAAAAAATTCACTTGCCGTAATCTCTATCAAACCCCCAAATAAAGGGGATAAGATATAAATTCCAAAAGCTTATATAAACCTTAAACTT
>NZ_AOTD01000178.1 GCF_000344295.2 Campylobacter showae CC57C
GTCGGTTCGAGTCCGACCTCGGGCACCATCGATTATATCGTTATTTTAAAGCTTTTATAAAAATCCAAAAGACATAAAATTCTATTCAAGGGTGCACATTAGGGTACACATTTTTTAGCTACTTTATAGTTTGAATGTGAATCTTAAAAAATCATTGTATAATTTTATATTCAAATTATAGCTAGAGGCAGAGGTGGCGTATGGTAAGACTAGATAATGATGCTCATTGCGAATTACAAACAGATTGTGTTTGTAATTGGGTGCAAGATATTACTCGCCCAGAAGTTTTAATAGGCAATGGTTACGAGTTGCATATAAATAACAATACAGAAAGCTATCGGCCTTATCTCCTTCCTTATGCTTTGTACCATATCCATAATGGCTCTTATTATAAGAGTATTTTATTCGAGTTATCTCAAAAAGGTAGTATATTCTGGTTAGACAAAACAGGGAAAATTTGTCATTTACGAAACAATGAAGTTAAAAATGTCAACAAGAAAGATATGGCGCAATTATTAGCGGGATTATTAAGACGAAAAATATATGTTTTTCAAGATTATGAAGAATATGAAATTAAATGCAAAAAAGAAAATGAGCAGCATTCTGGGCCTATAACTACAAATATTCTCTCACAGTCTCTTACATATCAAGGACAAAGCATTCAATCTCTACCAGAGAATTCCGTTATACAATACAATAATATTTTTATTATCTCTGAACTATTTATAGTAGAAGGAGAAAGATTTGATATATATGGCAATAGCGGATTTATTCAATCGCCTGCAGGTGATTTTTATAAAAATATTTTTATGCCAACTGTTTATTTAAATAACAATAAAAGAAAAGATTTTACAACATCTGTAATACTGCAATATATATATTATCTCTCGGATTATAATATTAATAAATTTAACTACATTATGAACTGGCTGTCTAGTTTTGTCAAAAATATAAGCATACATCAATTTTGCTTATATAGTCTAGATAGCATATTAATCTTTAGCGGTAGCAACACAGCTGTAATAGACATTTTCTTAAACAAAATTTTAAAACCGCTTTTTGGTCAAGAGTATTGCCTAGAAATAAACGATAATACGTTTAAATCTAAAGATATAAAAAATAAGTTGCAAAACAAACTTTTATATAGCTTTACCGACATAACCTCAGAAACAACATCCAATATGAATAGAAAAAATATGCTAGAACAAATTATTGGCTCAAACAAATATTCTGGCACTATTTTTATGGGTAAGAAAATTATTATAACAAAAGAACGGTGTTTGTTTTATAAGCTAAATTGTGAGTATGCCGTCTTTGAGGTTACTAGGGATATAAACAATTTTAAATATCGAAGTATGAGCGGTGAAATACATACAGTAGAAAACATAGAATCTGATATATATTTAGATTTGGCAAACTTTTCCAATATCCTAAGAGCCTATATCACAACAAGCAAAGAACCCTTAAAAGCGCCCAAAGATATCGACATAACCAAGCCATTCACAGAAGATGACAGTATTTCAGAATTTGTCGAAGAATTATTAAATAATACAGAAGATTACATTATAAAATTTAAACCATTGGCATCAGAAGCAAACTTTAAAGATATTGAAAAATTATATTGCAAGCATAAGATGATCGAGAGAAAATACGTATACCAACTATTTAAAAGCAAATATAATTTTGATATTAGTTCACATAGACTCTATAAAAAGTTGAGCGAAATAAATAACTATGCTTTTAAGATGCGCCAGGCTCCAGGCGGAGCAAAATGCTTCTATTTCCCAGACAAAATTAAATAAATATTTTTAAAGTATTAATATTATACTTAATTAATATTATGTTTCTTTTAGTGTTTCTATTATATTTCTAGATATAGATA
>NZ_AOTD01000179.1 GCF_000344295.2 Campylobacter showae CC57C
TCGGAAAAGCGCTCGCGAGACAAGCCGCAACAAGAAATTTACAATTTTATTCGCTCGGCTTAGTTAGCTCATAGGAGAAATTTATCTTCTTGCTCTCATTTGGCTTAAGCGCAAATTTCCACGTTACCTTACCGTCTTTGCCGATTTCGTTTTCTTTCGGGTCGTTTTTCACGCTCACGCTTACGCTCTCATGCGTGCTAACTGGCGCTTGCTCCTCCAAAACCACGTCCCACGCGAGTTTTGAGCCGTTTTTGATGCTAAATTTATATCCGCGCGAGATCTTATTTTTCGAGCCGAAAAACGACTCTTTCGTATGTTCACCGTTGGCTTCTTTTTTCACGCTAACAAGCTCGTTTTTGCCAAAAAACTCCTTTGCATCCTCGCCCGCGGCGTAGCCTACGTACCTTTTGCCGATATTTATACCGTCAATCTTAAACTCGCTTTGCGCGCTCTCTATACTACGCTCGGGCTTAAACGCGGCTCTAACAAAAGCGCCCGCACTGCCGTAGCCGTCGATCACGAGGTCAAATTTAGCATCCAAACTCTGCTTGTCGTAGGCAAAATCAGCCGTTTCGTCCGCTTTTAGACTCACGCCCTCGATGCGCCATGCGTTTGCGAGCGCGTTTTGCTCGTTGCTCGACTGCACGTCTTTGACGCTATTTTTCTTTGCGGGCGCCCTTGCCACGGCCATATCGGCGCTCGCCTCCATCATCGGCGCGGCTGCTAGCGGCATCATATTTCGCGGCGCCGGTTTGCCTTCGTAGCGCGGATAAAATGGCGCGGGGGTCAAATTTGACGAGTAGTAAAACGGATAAAGCGCGATCGTAAGGGAGTTTAGATCGATACCTAAAGGATTTGTCATGGTCAAATTTTGCGAGATTTCGACCTTGCCTTTTGCGACGTCGGCATGGATTTTATTTTTCAAATTTACGCTAACGCCCACGGGATAGGAGATCTTGACCTGTTTTGGGTCGCATTCGAATTTCAAATCAAGCTTTTGGAAATTTTTAACCTCGGCCGCGTTCATTTTCTTTTTCAGCTCGTCTATTTGCTTTTTGGTTTGCGAAATTTGGGCTAGATTTTTTAGCACGGCTTCGTAAAATTTATCGCCGTCGGCGTCCAAATTTGCGACGCTTTGCTCTTTAAAGGCCGGAAAATTATTTAAAAAAGCGTTTTTGGAATTTAGTGCGTTTAGCTTGTCGTTTAGCTCCTCAAGCTCTTTTTCGTTTTGCTTAAATTTAGCGTAGGCCTCGTTTTCTGCGGGCTTTGCTTCGTTTAAATTTAGACTTAGAAGCTCGCACGACGCAGCCACGTCGATATCCTCAAGCCCGACGAAATCGGGCAAATTTAGGCTAAATTCGCTTTTTTGGTCGGTGAAGTTTTGATGGATAAATGAGGCGTTTTTGTAGATTTCTATCAGGTTACTTTCGGCGCTCGCTATCAGCGCAAACGCCGAAACTAAGGCTATCTCTCTCATTTTCTCTCCTTTGGGTAAATTTAAGAGATTATAGCCTTACAAAGATAAATTTTAGCCTAGCAAGATGATCGTAAAGATGATCAGAACTAAAATTTGTATCGCGATAAAGGGCACCACGCCGCGGTAGATGTCGGACGTCTTGACCTCTGCCGGCGCCACGCCTTTTAGATAAAAGAGGCTAAAGCCAAACGGAGGAGTGAGAAACGAAGTCTGTAAATTCATCGCGATAACGATGGCGAAATATAGCGGATTTATGCCTAAATTTACGGCAATCGGCGCCAAGATCGGTAGCACGATATACGAAATCTCGACGAAGTCTATAAAAAATCCTAGCGCAAAAATCGTAATCATCGCTAAGATAATAAAGCCCCATTTTTCTCCCGGCAAACTAGACATCACTTCTTCAACTATCTCGTCGCCGCCGGTGTAGCTAAACACCATCGAAAATGCTGTCGCGCCGATAAGGATAGTAAAGACGACGGCCGTAGTTTTGACGCTCTCTTCGAGCGCTTCTTTTAGCATTTTAAACGAAAAAGTCCTGTAAAAAAGCGAAAGCACGATCGCGCCCACGCAGCCAAACGCCGAGCTCTCCGTCGGCGTAGCGATGCCTTCAAATATCGAACCAAGCACCAGCACGACGAGCACCAACGGCGGCAAAATCGCAAGTATAGCGTTTAAAATTTGCTTTGATTTAGGCACGTCGCTCTCTACGACGACGGGCGGCGCGTAGTCTTTTTTGACGTAAGAGACGATGAGGATATAGGCTATATATGCGCCCACGAGCGCAAGACCCGGATATATCGCCTCGCGGAAAAGATCGCCGACTGGCACCGTAAAGACGTCGCCAAGAATAATAAGCACAATGGAAGGCGGGATGATCTGTCCAAGCGTTCCCGAAGCGCAGATAGTGCCGCAGCCTAGAGCTTTGTTGTAGTTGTACTTTAGCATCACGGGCAGGCTCATGACGCCCATGGCTACGACGCTAGCACCCACAACGCCCGTAGATGCGGCTAATAGCGCGCCCACTAGCACGGTACTGATCGCCACGCCGCCGCGAATCTCGCCGAATAAAAACGCCATACTCTCAAGCAACCTCTCGGCTAGCTTGGTCTTTTGTAAAATAATGCCCATAAAAACGAAAAGCGGCACGGCGATGAGGATTTTATTTTCCATTATCGAGTAGATGCGGTAAGGCATGAAGTTAAATGTCTCTTTAAAAATCTCAAGCCCGCCCATAAAGCCGTTACCGTCGCCAAAGCTCTCGACCATGCCGCCGATGAGTCCGAAAATAACGGCTATCGCGCCAAAGGTAAATGCGACGCTAAAGCCGATAGCAAGCATAAAAAGCGCAGCTAAAAACATTACGATACCGGTCATTTCCCCTCCCCTTGTTGCGCGGTTTTGCTAAATTTGGCGTCAAATTTGCCCGCCTCGCTTAAATTTGAGCGAGCGTCTAGATAGACGTTTAGCCACTTTATAAAGTATCCGACACTAAAAAATATAAGTAACCAGAAGCTAAACGGGATAAAGGCCTTGATAACCCAGCGATACGGTAAACCGCCCGGATCTGCGCTACCCTCGCCACTCTCGTACGCCTCCACGACGTAGTCCCAGCTCAGCCACGCGACTAAAAGTGCAAGCGGCAGGATAAAAAGGATAACGCCCGCC
>NZ_AOTD01000180.1 GCF_000344295.2 Campylobacter showae CC57C
TTTAAAATATCAAAATGTAAAAATACTTTATTAAATTTATCTTTTTATACTTTAATTATTTTTAGAGTTTTCTTTGCAAAAATATCACTAAAATAACAATATACTTAATTATTAAAACTAGTTCTTTTGCTAAATATAGAATTTTAAATTTTAGTTGTAATATTTCAATATTTAAAGCTATTTGATAATAATTAAAGACAAATTTACTCTTTTATCAAACATGCCAAAATGCAAATTTCACTCCAAGGAGAGAGCATGAGAGATGATGTCCTAGTTAGGATAAACGAGAGGCTTAACGTGCTTGCCGCGCTTCCAACCCTAAAAAACGGATCGATCGGCGAAGCTTTAAAGAAAAGCGGATTTAGCAGGCGCGATTTTATGAAATGGGCGGGCGCGATGACGGCGTTTATGGCGCTGCCCGCGTCAATGACGCCAACTGTAGCTAGAGCCGCCGAGCTTAGCGATAGACTGCCCGTGATATGGCTACACATGGCCGAGTGTACGGGATGTAGCGAGAGCTTGCTTCGCACAGATGCGCCGAGTATAGATAGCTTGATTTTTGATTACATCAGCCTCGAGTATCACGAAACCGTGATGGCGGCGGCAGGCTGGCAGGCCGAGGAAAACCTAGAAAGCGCGATCGAAAAATACAAAGACAGATACATCCTGCTAGTCGAGGGCGGCATACCTACGGGCGATACGGAAAACTATCTCACGGTCGGTCCTTTGGGGCTTAGCGGGCTTCATCACGCAAAGCACGCGAGCGAAAACGCCGCGGCGATATTTGCTATCGGTACCTGTTCGAGCTTTGGCGGTATACAAGCGGCAAAGCCAAACCCGTCAAATTCCGTCGGTCTATCAAAAGTAACTTCAAAACCGGTCATAAACGTCCCGGGCTGTCCTCCGAGCGAGAAAAACATCGTGGGCAACGTCCTTCACTACATACTTTTCGGTACCTTGCCCGCACTTGACGTATTTAACCGTCCAAAGTGGGCTTACGGGCTTAGGATCCACGATCTATGCGAAAGGCGCGGTAGGTTTGATGCGGGCGAGTTCGTGCAGACTTTTGGCGACGAGGGTGCGAAAAACGGCTACTGCCTCTACAAAGTCGGCTGCAAAGGCCCTTATACATTTAACAACTGCTCGCGCGAGAGATTTAACCAGCACACTAGCTGGCCGGTGCAGGCGGGTCACGGCTGCATAGGTTGCTCGGAGCCTGATTTTTGGGATACGATGGGGCCTTTTGAGGAGCCGATGGCAGATAGGCTGTTTAACACCGTTTTAGGCCTAGGCGCCGATAACGTCAGCGATAAAATCGGCATCGGAGTGCTGGCGCTCGCAGGCATCGGCATAGCAGCGCACGCCGCGATAAGCATTTTTGCTAAAGACAAAGAGGAGGCGTAAAAATGAGCGAGCAAAGAATAGTAATAGACCCGATAACCAGGATAGAAGGTCACCTGCGCATAGAGGTCGTCGTAGATGAAAATAACGTAGTTAAAGAGGCCTACTCGGGCTCGACGCTTTGGCGCGGTATAGAGCAGGTCGTAAAGGGTCGAGATCCGAGGGATGCTGGATTTTTCATGCAGAGGATTTGCGGCGTTTGTACGTTTTCGCACTACCGCGCGGGTATCATGGCCGTCGAGAACGCGCTAGGCATCGTTCCTCCGCTAAATGCGCAGCTAACGCGCACGCTGATGAACAACGCCCTTTATATGCACGATCACGTAGTGCATTTTTATCAGCTCCACGGCCTTGACTGGGCGGACGTGGTCTCGGCTCTAAGCGCGGACGTGCACAAGGCTAGCGACGAGGCGTTTAAATACTGCGACACGCCTTACGCGACCGGCGCAGATAAGCTAAAAGAGGTAAAAGAGCGCGTCGAAGCATTTGTAAAAAAGGGAAATTTAGGGCCTTTTGCAAACGCGTACTGGGGACATCCGACTTACAAATTTACGCCGGAGCAAAATTTGATCGTGCTTTCGCACTACCTTGAGTGCCTAAGGATACAAAGAACGGTAGCGCAGATGATGGCGATATTTGGAGCAAAACAGCCTCATCCTCAAAGTCTCACCGTAGGCGGCGTAACCTGCGTCATGGACTTGCTAGATCCTGCAAGACTAGGCGAATACCTAACCAAATTTCAAGAAGCGGCCGATTTTATCAACCGAGCGTATTATCCCGATCTAGTCATGGCCACTAAAGCCTACGGCAGCGAGCCAAGCGTGCTAAAAGACGTCGGCGTGTCAAATTTATTCGCTTACGACGAGTTTTTAGTCGGCAAAAACGAGTACCTGATCCAAGGCGGAGTTATCCTAAACGGCGACATTAGCAAGGTTTATGAAGTAAACGGCGACAAGATCACCGAGGAAGCCACTCGCGCATGGTATAAAAACCCGGCTCCGCTGCATCCGTACGACGGCGAGACCGAGCCAAACTACACCGGCCTAAAAGATATGAAAACATTGGGCGGCCATGGCAAGGAGGTAGATACCAAGGTCTTTGACGAAAAGGGCAAGTATAGCTGGATCAAAGCACCTCGCTATGAGGGCAAACCGATGCAGGTGGGACCAATAGCTAGCATCGTGATAAACTACGCCAAAGGCAACGAGCGCGTGGTGAAGATCGTAGATAAATTTTTAAAAGATACGGGACTTCCGCTTGAGGCGGTATTTTCTACTCTAGGTAGAACCGCAACCAGGATGCTAGAGGCTAAACTAGTAGCCGATCATGGATTAACGGCCTTTGATAGCCTAGTAGAAAATCTAAAAACCGATCAAGAAACCTGCGCGAAGTACGTCATAGATAACGGCAAAGAGTATAAAGGAAATTTCCAAGGCAACGCCCCTCGCGGCGCGCTTAGCCACTGGTGTCGCATAAAGGACGGCGTGATAACCAACTGGCAAGCAGTCGTGCCTAGCACGTGGAACGCCTCGCCAAAAGACGCCGCAAACGTGCGCGGAAGCTATGAGGAGTGCCTCATCGGGCTAAAGATCGCCGATCTAACCAAGCCGCTTGAGATCATCCGCAAGATTCACTCCTACGATCCTTGTATCGCATGCGCCGTGCACGTGATGGATGCGCGCGGCACGCAGCTGGGCGAATACAAAATCAACCCGAATTTATGAAAGGAGCGTCTATGAGCGAGCATAAATTTGACCGCAAAAGCGAGTATGAATTTTCCATCGGGCTTAGAGCGACGCACTGGATCAGGTTTTTTGCCATCACCTTTTTGGTCGTGAGCGGATACTATATATCCTATGTTTTCGTTAGTCCAGAGGTCACGACCCAGCCCGTACTTTTTATGAACGCCAAGTGGCGCGCGGCTCATCAGATCGCGGGATTTGTCCTGATAGCGTGCTTTATTTTCAAGCTTTACCTATTTATATTTGACAAATACAGCCGCAAAGAGGTCGTGAGTATCGTTGATTTTTTTAATCCAAAAGTCTGGATAGCGCAGATAAAATACTATCTGTTTTTAGGCCCGCATCCGCATCTAAAGGGCGTTTATAACCCGCTTCAGTTTGCGTCGTATTTTTTCTTTTATCTGGTGCTTTTTCTGATCTGCCTAACGGGCCTCGTGCTCTATGTCCACGTCTATCACGAGGGGCTTGGCGGGCTACTTTATGAGCCGATGAGGCAGTGCGAGGAGCTCATGGGCGGGCTGGCAAACGTTCGCACGATACACCGCATCTGCATGTGGATCATCATGGTTTTTGTGGTAGCGCACGTGTATATGGCGGTATTTAACGCTGTAAAAGGCAAAAATGGAGCTATGGACGCCATCGTAAGCGGCTACAAATACGTAAAAGACGAGCACTGATGCGCGTTTTGGTGCTAGGTATTGGCAACGTGATGTTTGGCGACGAGGGCGTTGGGGTGCATTTTGTAAAAATGATGGAGCGAAACTACAAATTTAGCCCTAAAAACGGGGCTAAATTTGACTCCGCGTTAAATTTGGGCGATAAATTTGACGCGTCAAATTTGGATGTCGCAAACTCAAATTTAAGTAGCGACCTCGCTCGTCGCGGCAACCCTAAATTTAACAACGCAGACGGCGCAAATTTGGAGCTAAGATTTATCGATGGCGGTACGCTAGCTATGGCGCTAACGCCCCTTATAGCTCAGGCGGACGTTTTGATAGTCGCCGACTGTATCAGCGCCGAGGGCGGCGAGACGGGGGATGTGTATTTTTTCGGTTACGAGCAGATGCCGCCCACCGTCTCGTGGAACGGCTCCGCGCACGAGGTCGAGATGCTAGAAACCTTGCGGCTCATGGAGCTTGCGGGCGATTTGCCGCGGACGAAAATTTTAGGTATCGTGCCAAAGCGCATCGAGCCTATGAGCTTTGAGCTCTCCGCGCAGGTGCAAGAGGGGGCAAATTTGATGGAAAAGACGCTTTTAAACGAGCTTTCGCATCTTGGATTTTGCTACGAAAAGATCGCAAATTTTAGCGTCTCTGATATCGCTTTAGAGTTTTCAAAAAAGGGCGCGATATGATTTTAGCTTACAAGTTTGACTGTGCGAGCGAAAATTTCGCATTTTTTCTTAAATTTTACGCGCAAAAAAGCGGGTTAAAATTTAGCATTAAAAAGCAGCGAGATTCAAGGGCGCTTTACACCGAAGGCTCGCAAGAGGAACTTTTGGCGTTTTCGGATATGCTTTCTGGCTCGCTGCCTCACAGTGTGTTTTTGCGCGGCTCAAAGGTCTACGCGAGCGAAAATTTACCAGGCGTTGAAACGAGCGAACCGCAAAATACACTCTCAAACATCACGCCAAGCGTCGTTAGCGCCTATCTTAAAGGCGAGCTAAAAGAGTGCGAAAACGGCGTTTTTAGCGACGTTTGCGTTTTTATAGAGGGCAAATTTACTCCCGTGACGAAGGCAAATTTTAGCGAGCTTTTGGAGTTTGCTTTTAAAAATTTATGCGCGGGCCAAAGTGTTAAATTTAAAGATATTAGCGGCGAATTTGAAGCGTCAAATTTCACCGAATTAAATGCAAATTTTAATCTTTTAATGCCGACAAACCTTAAAAATTTACCTAAAATTTTTATCGCAAACGAAGCTGAGCAAGTAGCTCTAGCAAGCTACGAAAAGCCCGCCGTTACGCTAAAAACGACAGCGATCTACCGCGGCAATCACCCAAGCTCGCCAAGATTTTTTGACGTCTGCGCGGCGAGGGACATTTTCCTCTACGCGCTTTGCGACAAGCTTTTTAAAGCAGGCGTAAATTTTATCGCTTTTTTGGCGCAAAGGCCGCCGTTTAAGGCTACCGTGCTTGAAAACGGATACATTTTTAGCGGCTCTAGGATTTATTATTCGCACGCAAATTTGAACCGGATGGAGGGCGCTACGGATAAAAATCTAGCCGCTTTTAACCTCGCAAAAAAAGAATTTGACGCAGACGGCGGGATAGCTAGGATATTTTTAAGCAGGTTTAAAGACGATGAAGTTAAAATTTACCCCAAATTTGATGATTTTAACGTCTTAAATTTCGCCTTGCCCGCTAGCTTTGAGGAGCTTTATGTGCAGATAAAGCGCGAGGAGGGCGGCGAGAGATTGCTTCAAAATTACGGCGAAAATTTTAGCCTGCCGCGCGGCGAGCTTAGCGTACAAAACGGCTTTTTCGGGCTATTTTGTATGGCGGGGGCGCTACTTGGATTTGATAGCGATACGCAAAAAGCGGGAGAGATTTTACTACAAAACGCGAGCGATTTTAACGGCGCAAAAGGGCCTAGGCTTGATTTTAAAATGCTAAACAAAACGCATTTTGACGTCGTTAAATTTGCTAGAAGCGGTATGAGCTTTAGGCTCGCGGGCGTCGATGCTAGGCTGCTTAGCTACGGATACGCCGAGTCGCTGGCGTATTTTTTGAGCGATTTTGCGGGCTTGCTAAAGCAGGATTTCGGCATGCAAAACGCACTGCTTTGCGGTTCGCTTTTTGAAAACAAAACGCTTGCAAATTTGACGTTAAAGCATCTAAAAACGGGTTTAAACGCCAAATTTAGCAAAGAGTTTTTGATTGAAGAGATGTTTTAAATATGAAATTTCAGGCCTGGTTCAAGGTGTAGGTTTTCGCCCTTTCGTTTATAATCTAGCCCTAAAATTCGGCCTTGCGGGCGAAATTTACAACGACGACGAGGGCGTAAAACTAACGCTTTGCGGCTCACACGAGCAGATAGAAGAGTTTGAAAAAGCTCTGCGCGAGGAGCTGCCCAGCCTCGCTCGCATCGACGAGATGAGAAAAACCGAGCTAGCGGACGCGAAATTTGACGACTTTCAGATAGTCGCCTCAAAATCAGCCAAAAAACACGCACCAATCTTGCCTGATTTTGCCTTCTGCCAAGACTGCGAGCGCGAGTTTTACGACCCTGCAGACCCGAGGTATCATTATCCTTTTATTAACTGCACCAACTGCGGCCCAAGGTTTTCTATCATTAAATCCTTGCCTTACGACCGCGCAAACACGACGATGAACGCGTTTAAGATGTGCGAATTTTGCGAGGGCGAATACAAAAATCCGCTAAATCGTCGCTATCACGCCCAGCCCGTTTCCTGCCCAAACTGCGGGCCAAGACTTGCTTTAAAAGATAAATTCGGGCGAGTTTTGGCGCGGGATAACGATAGCGCGAAGCAGGCCGCGCGTCTCATAAACGAGGGTAAAATTTTAGCCGTAAAGGGGCTTGGCGGATTTCATCTGATGTGCCGCTTGGAGGAGGATACGGTAGGGCTGCTAAGAGAGCGAAAAAAGCGGCCTAAAAAGCCATTTGCCGTGATGTGCAAAGACCTCGCGCGCGCTAAAAAATACGCTCAAATTTCGCCCGAGGAGCAGCAGCTTTTAAGCTCGAATTTAAAACCGATCGTCGTTTTACAAAGCTTGTCTGGCGCGCCGGTTCCATCAAATTTAGCGCCAGGCCTAAATAAAATCGGCATATTTTTGCCATACACGGGCGTTCATCTTTTGCTTTTTAAGTACCTAGAGGACGACGTCATCGCCACCTCGGCCAACGTCTCTGGCGAGCCCATCATCTACGATGAAAAAGACCTGCGAGAAAAACTGGGCGTCGTGATAGATTTTTATCTAGATAACGACCGAGAGATACGCTCGCCAAGCGACGATAGTATCGCGTTTGTAGCGGGCGGCGAGCCGGTTTTTATCCGCACGAGCCGCGGCGTGCATCCAAAATTTATCCGCACTAAATTTAAGAGCGAAAAGACCGTTCTAGCCGTCGGAGCAGAGCTAAAAAATCAGTTTGCGATCTTTAAGGACGGCGAGCTGATGATAAGCCCGTATATCGGCGACCTAAAAAACGTCGCGACCTATGAGCGGTTTTGCGCGCTAATCAAGCTTTTTAGCGAGATTTACGAGCTAAAATTTGACGAGATCGCGGCTGATTTGCACCCGCATTTTTTAAATTTGAAATGGGCGCGCGAATATGCCGCAAATTTCGGCTCAAAAATCACGCAAATCCAACATCATCACGCACATTTGCTTTCTGTGATTTTAGAAAACGATCTGGACGCAAATCGCGAGTATCTGGGCTTTTGCTTTGACGGTACGGGATACGGCGCAGACGGGAGCGTATGGGGCGGAGAGATCCTAAAAGTGCGCGGCAAAGAGTACGAGCGGGTTTGCAGATTTGACGAAGTTTTGCTGATCGGCGGCGAAGCTAGCGTGAAAAATATCTGGCAGATCGCTTATGCCGCGATTTTAAAATATGATTTAGAGCGCGAGGCGGAGGCATTTTTGGCTAAATTTGAGCCCGCTAAGCTAAAAAATCTAAAAATCCTGCACGAAAAGCAAATAAACTGCGTTAAAACCAGCTCGCTTGGACGCATATTTGACGCGTTTGCGGCGGTGATCCTTGGGCTTGATGCCATTAGCTACGAGGGCGAGGCGGGGA
>NZ_AOTD01000181.1 GCF_000344295.2 Campylobacter showae CC57C
GCAGCTCTCAAAGAGAGTGCAAGCACAAGGCAAGCGCAGCGACGCAGAAACCCCCACCAACCCCACTGCACGTGAGATGTGGCGACATGGCTTTGCTCTTCGAACAAAGCATCGCGGGCTAGGGATCAAATTTGGCATTTATAAGCGTCGCGATTTAAAACTAAATTTGATAAAATCAGACCGTAGAATTTAAGGCGAAGTATTTTGAGATGATTTTTGG
>NZ_AOTD01000182.1 GCF_000344295.2 Campylobacter showae CC57C
CCCGCCTCATCTCGGGCACGACGCCGTCATAAAAGCCGCGCTAGAGCAGCTAGACGCGGACAAGCTCATCATCATGCCGACTTTTATCAGCCCGTTTAAGAGCGAGTTTTCCGCTCCGCCGCTGCTTCGGCTAAAGTGGGCGAACGAGGCTTGGGGCGCGCTGACAAAAGTCTGCGTGAGCGACTACGAGATCGCGCAAAATCGTCCCGTACCGACGATAGAAAGCGTGCGTCATATACGGCAAATTTACGCTGTGAGCGAGCTTTACCTCATCATCGGCGCCGATCATCTAGCAAGCCTAGATAAATGGCACGAGATAGACGAGCTCTTTAAGCTAGCGACCTTCGTCGTAGCTAGCCGCGGCGACGTAGTCGTGCCTGAAAATTTTAAAATTTTAAGCATAAATGCGCCCGTTTCGTCATCGCAAATCAGGCAAAATTTGGACAAAAGCCTGATGATACCGTGCATAGCGGACGAGGCGGCGAAATTTTACCAAGGAAAAACATGCAAGAAAGAATAGAACGAATCATCAAAATCCTAGACGCCAAGAAGGCCGAAGCCATCGAGGCTATCGACATGAGCGGGCGCGAATACATCGCAAAATGCGTCATCATCGCTACCACGATGGGCGAACGTCACGCCTACTCGCTAACGGACGACCTAAAAGAGGGACTAAAGGACGAGGGCGAGCAGTTTTTAGGCATAGAAAGCTCCGGCGACTGGGTCGTGATCGATCTAGGCGACATCCTCATCCACCTCATGAGCGCGCAGTACCGCGCCAAATACAACATCGAAGAGTTTTTAAGCAAGCTAAAAGAGGTAAAAGCTTAAGCTAAATTTAGCTCGCCGCGCCAGTAGCGTCAAATTTGCCTAAAGCGCAAAGCGGACGGTAAATTTGACCAAAGCCGCCGTTTTAACGCTAAGATTTGCCCGATCTTGCAAGCGGCGTGCTTGATTATTTGAGTCAAAAGCCGACATCGCAGGTTTTTGCTTTTATTTAAAAAAGTCAAATTTGAAGCGGACGTCGTCAAATTTAGCGACTTTTCAAACCTATACCGCAAATTTAACTGGCGTAGCAAAAATGAAACTAAAAACCTACACTAAATTTCTCCTGACCGTAAAATCTCCCGCGGCAAAAATCCAAAAGCTAAATAAAATTAAAAATTATCTTACGAAATTTGACTTTTAAGAGGACGAGCAAGAAGGAAAGTTTGCGGTCAAATTTGGCTCCCTAAGTCGGTAAAAAAGGTGGGAGGCGTGACCTTAAATTTAGCCCAAGAATTTGGCAAAAAGCGGATGGCAAGCAGGGATGTAAAGCACTAATTAGACGCGTTTTACCGCGCTTTGGTTTTACAAAAACGGGCAAAAAGGAGCTAAATTTGAACTTTTTAATATGCAAAAGCAACCGATTTTAGCGCGCTACGGTCAAGGCAGTTTTAGCGCCGAAATTTAAAAGCCGACTACCGCGAGTTTTTCCTACTTTTTTAGCGATTATTTTATAAATTAAAAGCCTGCCTTAAATCTATTTTTTATATAATCGATCAAAGTCAAGATAAAGGATGCTTATGTTTAGAAAAACTTTTGTTTTATTGGTTGCGCTCTTTGCGGCGCATTTGTTTGCGAGCGACGCGTACTTGCACACGAGCGAGTCAGCCCAAAAAGGCGTAGCGCAGGCTCAAATCGCGCTTCCAAAAAACGTCACGGGCGGCGATATTTACGTCGGACTTTTTAAAGACGCCCCAAAGACGCAAGCCAAAGCGCCGGTCGTAATTTTCCTGCATGGCTCGTCCGGCATCAATAACAAAATAGGCCTTGACAAATGGCAAGAGTGGCTCGCAAAAGAGGGCATAGCAAGTTTTATGTTTGATAGCATGGCCCTAGAAAATAGGATAACATACAAATCTCCGGCGGATAAGGAAATTTACGAAAAAGTCCATTCGCTGCGCTCTAGCGAAATCAAAATCGCCCTGGATGCGTTAAAAAACACTGAATGGGCGGATACGAGCAAGCTATTTTTAGCCGGCACCAGCGAAGGCGCGGTGGCAGTAGCCAGATACGAGGGCAAGGACTTTTTGGGCAAGATTATAAACTCTTGGTCGTGCGAGGAGAATTACTTTGTAAAAGAGCACAAAACGGCGCTTAGCAATACGCCGGTTTTAAATTTAGTAAGCGATCAGGATAAATATTTTTCTCAAAAAAATAGCTATCTAGGCAACGAAAACGCCACCGGAAACTGCGCCGCAGCCTACGGCGACAAGAAAAATGCGATAGTTTTACTCTTGCCCAATGCTCCGCACACGCTCATAAATTTGCCCGCCGCGCGCTTTGCGACCGTGTCTTTTATCAAAAGCATACTTGAGGGCACGTTTGACGCCGATACGATCGGCGAGTAACGACTGATAAATTTGCGGCGACGAGGTCTATAAATTTTGTCGCCGCGCTTTTTGTCAATGCGTAAAATTTGAGCCGAATTTGAGCGGTCTCGCGGCAAAATACTTCGTTTTATATTTTTTGTATTCAAATTTAGTAAATTTGTTTTAAATTTTAGCATTTAAAATTTGGTCAAATTTGACAAATCTTAGCTCCGCATTTTATTTGCCAAGACCAGCATTTTAAAAACGTTAAAATTTGAGCCGCCATGCCGCGCGTCTCTTACCACCGATAAATTTTATCCTCATAAGCGATCAGTCTAAATTCCTCTTTGTGGTTGCCGTTGCCGATCGTGTGGCTGTCTTGGCCTGCGCCGAGGCGTAGTTTATGCAGCCTGCCGCCGTATGTACCCACGAATAGCACGCTGCCGTCCTCGCTTAGAGCCGTAGACTTTATCGTGCCGCCCAGGTAGTGGCGCCAAATTTTACGCCCGTCCTTGCCGACTGCTCTGATGTAGCCGTATGCATCGCCGAGGATGTAAAGGTCTCGCGTCGCTACGCCCGCATACACGAGCATCTCGTCGTCTACTAGCGTAAAATCCCTATCGCGATATATCTGCACTCCGCGCTTTAGCAGCGCCCTATCCACGCCGATCGTAACTCCGTTGTAGAAGTGGCAGGAGTTTGTGATGAGCTGCGTATCGTCCGCGCTAAAGAGGCAAAAGTGCGGATAATCCATCTGCGCGCCGATGCTGCCGAGCTGCTCGCCCTCGCTATCCATCAGGATGTGGTCGTCGCACTGCTCGCCGGCGACGATGAGAGCGTTGTCGTTTGAGAGGGTCGCGTTGGCCATATCGATATAGAGTGCAGCATTGCCGTCATCGTCCTCGTAGAGCTGCCCGTCCTCATAGATCGGATGGATGAGCTTCGCGCCGCTTTGCGAGATCAAAAATATCCCGTCGTGGCAGCTCAAAAGCACCTTGCTGCCGTTGTTGAAAGGTAAAATTTCAGCCTCGTCGTATGTTAGCTCCACGTCGTGGCTAAATTTCGCGACAGGCTCGCCGCCGCCCTTGCCGTCGTAGCCTTTTATGAGTTCAACCTCGCCCCTCCTAAGAAGGGCGTAAATTTCGTTTCGCTTGGATTTGCCCACCGTAATGACGCCCTCTGCGATAACGCTAACGCGCTCGCCTTCTAGCAGGTATAGCTTCTTACGCCAGCCTTCAGGATAGCTTTGCGAGACGACAAAAAGGGCGTTCTCGCCGCCAAGAGGGCAAATTTGATCGACATTGCCTAGCTTGTCTCCTATTTTATCCTTCTCGTCAGCATCACCTGCTTCATCCTCACACTCCCCAAAGATAACGTTTGACGGCGGAAAATCAGCTCTAAATTTCGCCGTCTCGCCGCGCTCGTTGGCTTCTTTTAACAGCGCAAAAACCGCCTCGCCCAGATGCGCGCGCTCATCGACGGGTTCCTCGCCCTCATAGGCGTCCCAGCCGTGCACCTCGGCAAAGGCCACCATATCGTTTACGGCCTTGGCGTATTTCTCGCCCTTTTCATTCCACTCTTTTTGCCACTCCGCCTTAAGCGCCTCGTAGTCCAAGTTATTCGTTGATTTCCTTATGTTTGTTATCCGCTTTTTCGCTACGATTCGCGAAATTTTAGCCAAGACCGCTAAAGCTAAATTTAACGTCTATCAAGCTAGCAAATTTAGCGCGGCAAATAAGCAAAACGCTCTTAAAATTTGCCATCAACCCAAGCTTGCCGAATTTAAGACGCGCAAATTTGAGCGCAAAACCAGCCTCGTCCGCCTACTAGCTCCGCCAGAGCTTTTCTACCTGCGCGGCGTCCTCGTCCGCGAGCTCAAAGCCGAAAATATCGATATTTTCAAGCAATCGCTCCTTGCTAGCGAAGTTTACTACCGTGCAAACCCCGTGTTGTACGAGCCAGCGCAAAATGATTTGTGACCGCGTTTTGCCGTATTTTTCGCTGATTTGCGCGAGTGCGGGCTCTTTTAGCTCTTCACCGGGCTCGTATAGCAGCTGCACTTGCACGTCATGGTCGGTCACCTTGCCGCGCGTAGCAAAGCGCCGCAGATAGGAGTGCGCAGGCGTCTGATAAACCGCGGGTTTAACTTCGCTACCTTGCGCGATTTTGGCTAAATTTTCGGTCCCGAATTCTCCGAGATGGTCGCAAATGCCGATCGACGCCGCAAGTCCCTCTCGGTAAAGCCGCTGTAAAACGCCCCACGCGGAGCTAACATCGCCCGCCCCAACGCGCAGTAAAAGTAGATCGACGTAGTCGGTATTTAGTTTTTTCAGCGAGTGCTCAAAGCTTTTTATCATGCCGCTTTCATCGCCGTTTTGAGCATCGAGCGAGCTTTGGATAAATAGCCGTCCGCGCTCTAAGCCGCTAGCCCCAAACACTGCCGCTGCGCCCTCCTCGCGCCCGTCCGTATCGATCAGGCGGTAGCCTAGCCCAAGAGCCGCCCCCAGCGCATTTTTGTCTCTCAAGTCATCAAATTTACCAGCGCTAAGTCCGACGATCGGCATCAAAATTCTATTATTTAGCGTGAGATATGGAGTCATCGCGGCAAGCCTCTCGCCGAGATTTTTCGCACCGCTTAGATCTACGCCGTCTGTCAAATTTACCGCACTGGTCTTGCTAGTCTGCTCGGCAAATAAATCCAACCCCGCAGCAAGCCCCGCCGCGCAGGTCGCCGCACCCCTTATGAAGTCTCTTCTTTTCATTTTTGCTCCATTTTTTGATTTATCGCTTGCTGCACCAAATTTACAAGCCACGCGCCGAACAAACCGTGCCGCGCCCAAATTTATTTAAAATCACGGAAATTTAAATTTGAGTTGCACTAAAAGACGTCCAAAAAGTCGCATTTTAATTTATCCAAATGCGGCCGAGTAGAAATTTCGCGCTAGCCAAACGCGGTCCAGAGCCAAAAGTCAAATTTAGATCTCAAGCGCGCACGAGCTTGGCTGTCCGCCTTCAAATCCCTTTTTAAACCACGTCATACGCTGCTTTGACGAGCCGTGCGTAAACGAGTCTGGCGTCACGCGGCCTTGGTATTTTTTCTGTAGCGCATCGTCGCCTATCGCACTCGCGGCATTTAGCGCCTCCTCGATGTCGCCGTCTTCTAGCACCTTGTAGCGCCCCATGTAGTGCGCCCAGACGCCCGCATAGCAGTCAGCCTGCAGCTCGACCTTGACCTGCAGCGCGTTTTGCTCTACAGGGCTTTTCGTGCGCGATTTTAGCTCGTTTATTTTACCGAGCGTGCCTAGTAAATTTTGCACGTGATGCCCGACCTCGTGGGCGATCACGTAGGCCTGCGCGAAGTCGCCCGCGGCTTTGTATTTGGCCTCTAGCTCGTCAAAAAAGCTAAGGTCGAGATAGACTTTTTTATCCGCGGGGCAGTAAAAAGGCCCCATCTGTGAGCTAGCCGTGCCGCACGCGCTAGAAACGCCGTCTCTAAAAAGCACCAAACTAGGCTCTTTGTACTGCGCGCCGCCCGCCTTAAACACCTTGCTCCACACGTCCTCAGTCTGCGCCAGTACCGCAGAGACGAAGGCGACCTTTTCCTTTTCCTGCGGGCTATCTAATGCCGCCCTTTGAGTGCCCGCACCGCCGTCATCAAGTAGCGCGAGAGGATTAAAGCCCATAAAGTACGCGACCGCGCCGATAACTAGCACCACGCGGCCGATGTTTGAGCCCAGCAAAAATCTAATAATCGGTATGAGCGCGCCCAGCGAGCCCATGCTGTTTACGCTGTTTTGCCTTCTATCCTCGACGTTGTCGCTTCGTCTGCTGTCTTGCCATCTCATTTTTTACTCTTTCGTTTTGGATTTTTTCTTAAATTTAGTCGCAGTTTGCGCTGTTTTTCTTGCCGCTTGCTGCTAAATTTAGGGCGCATTTTAGCGACTATTTATAAATTTATCGCTTTAGCCCGCCATTTCGCTCAAATTTGACGCGTTAAATTTGAGTGAATGAAATGCGGCAAATTTGATGGTAAATTTATACTTAAAGGAGGTGATATAGTGAGCGAGTCAGTCAAATTTGACTTAAAATCTACTCCCAAATCGATCCAAAATTCTCGCCAGCAAGATACCAAAAACTATACCGATGCCGTCTGCTACGATATCTAGCAAGCTAAAATAGCGGCCCGGTACAAACGACTGCGCTGCTTCTATCTGGATGCCGTAAGCTAGCAAAATAACAACCTTTGCGCCCAAATTTAGTCTAGAAAAGCCAAAATGCAAAGTAACGTAAAGCGCGGCGAATGCGATGAAATGATTTGCCTTATCCCAGCTGTTTTCGATGAGTTTTATCTGTGCGGGCGTGAGGGCCAGATACTCTATGGCTATCAAAAATATAAAGAAAAATGCGGCGGAAATTTTAGAAAGATTCATGGATTTTAAGTGGTTGTTTTTAAACAAGAAGCGCCGTTTTAAGCGCTTCTAAATTTACTAATTTTGTTCTACATCTTATCTTTTGCGGCGATACCCATCAGCCCTAGAGCCGTTTTTATAGAGAGTGCGACGACGGCGAAAAGCTTTAAAAGCTCGTCTTCGTTCTCGCTGCCTACGACGCGATTTTCATTATAAAATTTATGAAAATTCGCAGCCAGGCTCTTTAGATAGTCGCAAATTTTATTCATCGATCGCGTGTTAAAACTATCGACTAAAATATCGTTTAGCGTAAGCGCTTCAAACAGCAAATTTTTGCCATCTTCGTTCAAATTTGCAAATTTAACGCCCGCGACATCGGCGACGTTTTTGCCCGCTTTTGCGAAAATTTGATTGATCCTCGCGTGCGCGTAGTTGATATAAAATATCGGATTTGAGCTATCCTCGCGCTTTAGCTCGTCTACGTCAAACTCCAAGTGCGTGTCGCAGCGCTTGCTAAGAAACATAAATCTAAGCGCCTCGCAGCCGATCTCCTCGACCACGTCGCTCATCAGCACGACGTTGCCCGCGCGCTTACTCATCTTGTAGGCTTCGCCGTCTTTTAGCAGGCTCACCATCTGCGAAAGTATGATCTCAAGGCGATTTTCGTCGTATCCAAGCAGATGCAGCGCGGCCTTCATGCGCGCGATATAGCCGTGGTGATCGGCGCCCCAGATGTTGATACAGCGATCAAATCCGCG
Organism: Campylobacter showae CC57C; assembly: GCF_000344295.2. Taxonomy (GTDB): domain Bacteria; phylum Campylobacterota; class Campylobacteria; order Campylobacterales; family Campylobacteraceae; genus Campylobacter_A; species Campylobacter_A showae_B. The sequence goes on from NZ_AOTD01000182.1 coordinate 7,522, forward strand.
CCTAAATTTATCGTCGTGATACACCACGTCGCCGGCTAGATAGGTGCCGCGACCGTCCTCGCGCACGATGACACGGTCTTTTTCGTCGCCCACTTCACTTGATTTTAGCCAGATTTTACCCTCGCTCTCGTAGATACCGTTCTCGCTTTTTAAGCGGTCCAGTGTGAGAGGGAGTTTATCGTAGTAGCTCTTTTCGCTAGCCCAGTTATCGATGAAAATTTGCGCGTCGGCTAAATTTTGCTTGATCAAAACGAGCACTTTATCCTTGCCAAACTCAGCCAGCTCGAGATTTCGACTCTCGTCGTAAAATATCTCTTTACCGAATTTCTCTAGCGCCTCTTTCGCGATAGGCTCGATATAGTCGCCGCGGTAAAATTTCTCCGGATACGCCACGTTTTCGCCAAATAAATTTTCGCGCGCCCAAAGCGAAATGGACGTGCCTAGAAGCTCGATTTGATTGCCTGCGTCGTTAATATAGTACTCGGTTGCGATATTTTCGCCGATGTGAAGCCCGACGCGAGCTAGCGTATCGCCGAAAACCGCGCCTCTAACGTGCCCAATATGAAGCGGGCCGGTCGGATTTGCGCTGACGTACTCGAGCAAAATTTTCTCGCCGCTAGTTCCGCCGCCTTTTGCAAACTCGTTCGGATTTGCAAGGCTAGCCGAGGCAAATTTATCTAAAAAGCCCGGCTTTAGTTTAAAATTTATATAGCCGTTTAGCGCCGTAGCCTCAAAAACTTCGCTATTTTCAAATTTAGACGCCAGCTCGGCGGCGATGGCTACTGGGGATTTTTTGAGCTGTTTTGCTAGGCTAAAAGTAGGCATCGCGTAGTGCGCCAAGCCCTTGTCTTTTGGCTTTTCCAGCGCAAAATCAAAGCCCAAGGCGCCTTTTATCTCGTTTATTACGCTTTTTTTCAACGCCTTTCCTTACGCGTTTTTAGCCGTATCTTCAGTCTTTGCGGCGGTTGCGGTTTCTTCTTTTTTCTCTTCTACTTTTTCTACGTTCTCGGCTTTTTTATCGTCTTCCATTTCTGATTTAAAGCTCTTTATGCCCTTACCTAGGCCTTTTGCGAGCTCGGGGATCTTTTTTGCTCCAAAAAGCAAGACCACGATAAGTAAAATAATAAGCAATTGTTGGACGCTTGGACCCATTTTTTCTCCTTTTGATTTTCGTTATATTAGCATAATTTTATCAATTATTCCATTTGTTAATAATCTCTTTTGCGTCTAAATTTGACGTTTTTAGGCGCATCGAGCGCAAAATCCCGCGCAAATTTTCGTAGCATTTTTGCAAGTCGTCGTTTATCAAAAAATAATCGTACTCTAAGATATGTTCCATCTCGCCGACCGCGTTTATCAGCCGTTTTTCGATAGTTTCTGCGCTATCGGTGCCGCGATTTTGTAACCTTGATTTTAGCTCGTTTTTGCTAGCTGTCGTGATAAAAACAGATGTGATATTTTTGGCAAATTTTGATTTAGCGATATTAAAACCCTGCACGTCGATGTCAAAAATCGCTATTTTACCATCTTCAAGCGCCTTTAAAACGGGCTTTAGCGAAGTGCCGTAGTAGTTGCCGTGCACGCACGCCCACTCCAAAAACTCATCCGCATCTATGCCTTTTTTAAACTCGTCTTCGCTTGTAAAATAATAATTCACGCCTTCGGTCTCGCCCTGTCTCGGCGCTCTCGTTGTGCTTGATATCGAAAAGTAAAGATCGTTTTCCTCTTTTAAAAGACAGCTTAAAAGCGTGCTTTTTCCGCTACCGCTGGGGCCGGAGATAATTAAAATTTGCCCCTTCAACTACTTTTCCTCAAAGCTTATATTGATTTTTATGTTGAGATTTTTTAGAGCCTCTCGGAGCTCGCCGTCTTGCAACGAATTTTCTAGATTTTTAGCCACGGCGTCTGAAATTTGAGCCTTTAGCTCGTTTATCTTTGACGTCGTTTGAGCTTTTTGCGAGCTCAAATTTACCGCTTCGCCGCTCGCAAATCCGCTCTCGTTAAGCGCTAATGCAATATCTCTTTCGCTGATTTGCTCGATGTCGCCGTACTCACTCGGATCAAGCTGCTGCGCTATTTCAGGCTCGTTTTGCATAGCTTCGGACTCACTGATTTCTTGCTCTTCTTGCTCGGAGCTTATTTCCGTCTCGCCTTGCTCTTCTACAGCAAAAATATCATCCGCAAGCTCGTTATCCAAAACATCTTGAGCTAAATTTTCCTCGCTCGCTACGTCTATATCGTCTAGCAAAAACTCATCGCCCAAGGCGCTATTTTTGATCTGCACCGTTTGCTCGTCGGACTCGTCAAATTTCATATCCATATCGGCGAAGATATCCTCTTGCTCCTCAGTTTCTTCTATTGCAAATTTATCGTAATCTTTTGCTTGCTCAAGGCTTTGTAGAGCCTCTTGCTCGCCCGCTACGTCCATATCGACAAACTCATCCGCACCAAGCCCGTCCACCGCTTCAAATTTAGCACCCAACGACTCGTCGTCCGTATCCAAATTTTCAGACAGCTCGTCCATCTTGTCTATTTCGTCGATTTGATGCTTGATATCCTCGATACTGCCGTCAAAATCAAGCTCAAATTTATCCTCAGCCTCTTCAGGCTCATCTTCGCTGTCCGCGGCGACGAACTGCGTTGCGCCGAGTTCAGGCTCGTCCGTTAGCTCAAATTTGTCGCCCAGAAGCTCGTCAGGTATATCCAAATCAGCAGAAAGATCGTCAAATTTATCGTCTTTTGCAGCTATTTCAAACTCGTCAAACTCCGTCGGCTCATCGTCCGCATCGTCTAAATCCAGCTCATTGCCTTCGAGCTTTTCGCTTAGCTCGTCCATGTCGTCGATAGCTTTTACGATCTCGTTTAACTCGTCAAAGGCGCTGTCTTTGACTGACGTCACTTGCAAATCATCGTCAAATTCGTCATCCAGCTTAAACTCGCTCGCGTCTGCCTCCAAGATCTCGTCTTCAAATACATCCCCAGTTGGATCATCTATAAACTCAAATCCCTCGACCGACACTTCAGCGGTTTCATCGTTCGTCGCAACAGGCTGCTCGGCACTCTTTGTCTTGCTAGCCAGATCCTCTACGATAGTTATAAATTCCGTCGGTAAAAACGGCTTTGGTAGTATCCTGTCGGCATATTCAAAGGTCGGAGAATTTTTAGAAGAAAGGTATAAAATTTTATTTGCGAATTCTTTTAGGTTCATCTCTTTTACGTCGATATCGCTATCCAAGATAAGCACGTCAAAAACGCCGCTAAGCTCGCTGGCGTCGCCGATCTCGACATATTCGTAACCCATTTTGCTAAGAGCCAGCGTCGCCAAACGCGATACCGCGGGGTTGGCGTTTACAAGAACGATTTTCACGAATTCTCCTTTTTATGCCTAAAAAACGTATTTTAAAACATTTTCCATTACTTCAAGCTTAGTTTTAGAAAAATAGCGACGGAAGATCGTTGATAACGCGAAGCACGAGCTGTCTAAAAAGCTCCATCATGCCCGCTAGTATAGCGATCAGCACGGCAAAGCCGATCGTGATCTTGATCGGATAGCCAACGACCAGTAGGTTAAACTGCGGCATCGTCTTCATCAGCATACCAAAAATCAGATCTGAAAGCAGCGAGAGTGCCAAAATCGGGAAGGAAATGATAAATCCAAAAGTAAACAAATTTATCATAGATTTTGAGGCGTACTGCACGATGTCTGGGCTCGGGTAAAAGCCGCCTAACGGAACGTGCGTAAGCGAATTTGAGATAAAAAGCAGGATAAGATGATGCCCGTCGAAGGCCAAAAAAGTCATGAGTGCGAGGAAATTTATGATATTTGAGATCACTGGCGAGCTAAGGCCGGTCTGTGGGTCGAGCACCGAAGCCATCGAAAAACCCATGATCATCGAGATCTGCTCGCCTGCCAGTTGCAAACTGGCAAAAACAATATGAAGCAGCAGCCCGGCGCAAACTCCCAGCGCCGCCTCACTCACGATCTCTACGGCCAGATAGTAAATCTCGCCGCTTTTGATACTGGCAAGCGGAAACAAAAATAGCGTGAGCAAAAACGAAAATGCGGTCTTGACGCTCATAGGGATTTGCTCATGCCCGTAAAATGGGAAAAATAGCATCAGCCCGCCGATACGCGCAAACAGTAGCATAAAAGTGATGACGCGCTCGGGCGCGAAAAACTCGACTAGCTCCACCTGACTCTTTCGTTTTAAATTTAAATGCCGTTATTTTAGGGTTAAATCCTTGAAAATTCGGTAAATTTGAAAGACAGATGAAAACGTGCGGAAATTTAGGCGTGATCAAGGGCTTTAAAATACCGCTTTATCTGCCAAATTTTATACGTGCCGTTGCTACTTTTTAAATTTAGGAGGTTTAAATTTGGCGGCTGCTTTTAGCTTTTGTTTTGGGTCAAATTTTAGCTTGTCGTGCGGTAAATTTAAAAAATTGCTACGCTTTATAAAATACGGCTACGAGACTAAATTTGATCATAAATTTTGTTCGTTCAGAAGTAGTCGCTTTAGGCGGTTTGCGATAAATTTAAACTCGAAAAGCAGCTTGCAAATTTGAGCTTAAATTTTAAGCCATGAATTTGAAAACTCGTCGCCTATAAAAATATTTAAATAGCTTCAGGAGAAATTAAGGAGAATTTTTTGTCTTCGAGGCGGTAAACTTCGTCGCATCTTTGCGCAAGTTCATTGTCGTGCGTGACTAAAACCAGTGCCGCATCGTTTGCTTTGATATAATTAAACAGCGTTTGCATCACTTCGTTTGCGGTCTGTTTGTCTAAATTTCCCGTCGGTTCGTCGGCAAATATCACGCGCGGTTTTTTACAAAGTACCCTAGCGATCGAGACGCGCTGCTGCTGTCCGCCGCTTAGCTCGCCTACTTTTTGATTCATTACGCCGTCTATCTTTAAATTTGCCAAAATTTCATCGTCGATTTTTTGATCGGACAAAACAGAGGCTAGCTCGATATTTTCGTGTGCGCTAAAGCCTTTAAAAAGATAGTGCGCCTGGAAAATAATACCGAAATCAAATCTGCGAATGCGCAAAAGCTCGTTTGCAGGTAGTTCGTAAAGCGACTTGCTGCCGTAGATAACTTCGCCGTTTTTTGGTCGCAAAAGAGTAGAAAGTATATGAAGTATGGTTGATTTGCCGCAGCCGCTAACGCCCGTTATAGCGCAGCTGTCGCCGGCATTGACGCTTAAATTTACATCCTCAAAGAGCGTATAATCATACGCAAAGTCTAGATTTACGCCCTTTAAGATTTCCATAAATTTAGCCTATTTGCGCCGCAACCTCGGCCGCAAAGTCCTCGTTTTTCTTCTCTAGGCCTTCGCCAAGCTCGAAGCGAACGTATTTTACTACTTCGATCTTGCCGCCCAGCTCTTTGCTTTTTTCTTCAACGACCTGTTCGATAGTTTTTTTATCGTCCATTACGTAAAACTGTCCAAGTAGCGTAAGGCGCTGGTCTAAAACGGTGTTGTCGGCGTAAAATCTCTCGATCTTGCCGGGGATGATTTTATCCCAAATTTTCTCAGGTTTGCCCTCGGCTTTTAGCTCTTCTTCGATAGCTTTCGTAGCCTTAGCAAGCTCTGCATCGCCTATCTGGCAGCGGCTAGCATACTCTGGGATGTGATGAAGCGGCTTGCCTAGGCGTTTTAGCTCTTCGTTATCTTTTTCGAGCTCGGCGCGAAGCGCGATAAATTCTTTCTCGACAAACTCTTTATCAAGGTCTTTATAGCTTATTACGCTTGGCTTCATAGCAGCTGCGTGCATGCATAAATTTCTTGCAAATTCAGCCGCTTTGCTTGCGATTTCCGCGCTTTCGCAAGCTAGACCGATTAGTACGCCTACGCGGCCGTTTGAGTGCACATAGCCGTTTACTACGCCTTTGTCGTCCGCTTTTATAGTCTCAAAGCGGCGAACGACCAAATTTTCGCCGATAGTAGCGATCTGGCTCTTGAAATAATCCTCAAATTTAACGCCGTTGATAACGCTTGCGTTTAGACTCTCGACGTCTTTTATCAAATTTGTTTGGATGTGCGCCGTAGCGTCTTTGGTCAAATTTTGAAACTGAGCGTTTTTAGCGACGAAGTCGGTCTCAGAGTTTATCTCGCTGATAGTTGCGGTTTTGCAGTGATCGCAAACAACTACGCTCACAAGACCCTCGCTAGCTAGGCGATCAGCCTTTTTAGCGGCCTGACCTAGACCTTTTTCGCGCAATATATCAACAGCTTTTTCCATATCGCCGTTAGCTTCGGCTAGCGCCTTTTTGCAGTCCATCATTCCGGCTCCGGTTGATTCGCGGAGCTCTTTTACCATTTGTGCGCTGATTTCCATTATTCTTCGTCCTCGCTGAAGTCCTCAGAGAAGTCTTCGCTCGCAGCCTCGTTTACGACTGCGTCTTTTTCAGCTTGGCTCACGGCCTCTTTGCCTTCTTCTTGTTCGCCGCCGTCTTTTTCAAGCTGAGAGCGTCCCTCGATGATAGCCTCGGCCATCTCTTGGCAGAAAAGCTGAACCGAGCGGATCGCGTCGTCGTTGCCAGGGATCGGGAAGTCGATAACGTCAGGATCGCAGTTTGTATCGATCGGAGCTACGACAGGGATTTTTAGGCGATTAGCCTCTTGAACGGCGATTTTTTCTTTTACGGTGTCGATGACGAAAATCATATCAGGCACGGTTTTTAGGTTTCTGATACCACCTAGAGACGCTAGAAGCTTCTCTTTTTTGCGGCGAAGCATTAGCGCTTCTTTTTTAGTTAGTAAATTTATAGAGCCGTCTTCTTCCATAGCCTCGATTACTTCGAGTTTGCGGATAGATTGGCGGATGGTGCCGAAGTTTGTCATCATGCCGCCTAGCCAGCGGTGATTTACGTACGGCATGCCGCATTTTTCAGCATACTCTTTTAGAGTTGCGCCGGCTTGTTTTTTAGTACCTACGAAAAGTATAGTTTTACCCTCTGCAGCCGCGTCGCGAACGACGTTATAAGTGTAGCGGAAGTAGCGGATAGTTTTTTGTAGATCTATGATATAGATACCTTTTCTCTCGCCGAAAATGAATTTTTTCATCTTCGGATTCCATCTGCGTGTTTGGTGTCCAAAATGAACGCCGCACTCTAGCAAATCTCTCATTGTTACCATGAGTTTTCTCCTTGTGGGTTGCCCCGAAATTTAGGTTTCTCCTCCACACCCATTAACATTTGTTTTTGACAAACGCAACCAAATTTTAGGACTGGTGTGTGTGAATTGAAGCTTGGATTATATTTAAAAATAACTGAATTAAAGCTAAATTTAATATAATCCAAGCATCGGCGCAGTTAAATTTTACGCCATAAAGATGAGATGCTCGCAAAGGTCGCGAGCAAAATTATTCGTCAAATTTTAGCTCAGTAAATTTAAAGAAGCGGTAAATTTGCTCTAAATTTTACTCAAAAAACCCCTTTTTCACGAGCTTGCCCTCTTTCACGCAAAACTCCCCTTTCGCGATCACGCTATCTAGGTTTAGAGCTTCGTCAAATACCGCAAAATCGGCGTCAAAACCTACTTTTATCTCGCCTTTGCCACTTAAATTTAGATATTTTGCGACGTTTTTGCCCATCATGCTTAGCGCTTGCTGGATGGTTAGGATTTTATTTTTCACGCAGGCTTGAATGACCTCTAAATTGGTCTCGCACGAGGCACAGCCGTAGCCCACCAACGCGCCGTTATCATCAAATATAGGCACGCTGCCGTTGCCGTCCGAGCTCATCGTTAGGCGCTCTAAATTCAGACCGTTAGTAAGCCCATACACGATGGCTTCATGAAGCGGGGCAAATTTACTTCCGCCGCTCGTGATATCGATGTAGCCGCCCATTTTTTGAAATTTGATCGCTTCATCAAAAAGCTCCTTCGTCCGCGCGCAGTGCGTCGGCGAAAAGTAATTAACCGGGAACGAATAATCCTTGATCACGCTAAAAATCAGGTCAAATCTATCCGCGAGCCCGCCCATATGCATGTGCAGCACGCCGCCTTTTTTCGAGATCATGCCGCCGATACGGATCTGCGTCAGGGTCTTGATGAGCTCCTGTGCGGTCGGGTAGCTGCCGCGGTTGTCGCTCATCGCGATCTTACAGCCGATGACCTTGTCGATGAGCACCAGATCGCGCGTGACGGAGCCCGTAAATGTGACGCTAGGCAGCGCATAAGAGCCGGTGTGGATGAAGGTCGAGATACCCTCATATTCAAGCGCCTTGGCCTTTGAGTAGAGATTTTCTAGGCTCCTCGTGCACCCGTCGGTACCCAGCGTGCCTACGACCGTCGTCGTGCCGTAGCGGATGATTTGCGACAATGTTATTTCGGGCGTGCGCGAATGATAACCCGCCTCGCCGCCGCCGCCCGTGATGTGCACGTGCTGATCGATGAGCCCCGGCGCTAAAATTTTGCCCTCCAGATCGTAAATTTCAAGCCCGTCTATAGTAGAATGGCGAAAATCAAGCCCCTTAGAAACGGCTAAAATTTTACCTCCGCCCACTAAAACGTCGCTCCTGCCGACGTGCTCTGGCGCGTATAGATCGGCATTTTTAAGTAACAGCATATTTTCTCCTTTGCTTTGGGTTTTTGATTGTAAATTTTACGTTTTTTAGCTTTCTTGACTGCGATGTCACGCCGTCATTTTACATCAAATTTGATAAAAACCGGATATTTCGATTTTTATTGGAAAAGCGGTGTTTTGAGTGATGCTTGGTTTTATTTTTGTAGATTTAGCAGGGAGTCAAATGTAGCCGACTATCCGCTTAGTTGCACGCTTTCTTCTATCTTCATTAGCCCCGTAAATACGCGCCTGGCGGCCTCTTTTTGCTCGCTAGAGATTTCGATCTTTTTCTCGTTTAAAAGCAAATTTACAAGCTGCTCGTTTTGCAGCGTCTGGACGTCAAATTTTCTCGCATTTGCGGCGATTTTTGCCGCGAGAGGATTTTTTGATTTAAAATTTTCGTATGGCATTTTTCCTCGTTTTTGAGTTAGGTTACGAGGCGATTATATGAAATTTAAGGTAAATCCGGGCTCAAATTTTACCCAAAGCCCGAATTTACGCCGATTTATTCTTTTATATCAAAGCCCAGCGTCGTTTTTAGCGTCTCTTTGTCGCATTTTGCGGCATCCGGATAAGGCCTTTCATAAATCACCTCAAACACCCAAAAGCCCGGCCTTAGCGCTACGACTTCGGTGACACCCTGCGCGTCGGTCATACCGTAAAACGCTCGCTTATCCTCTAAAAATCCCGCAAAAGTGCCGGTTAGTTTGGCGTGTTCTAGCGGTTTGCCGTCAGCCAAAACTTGTAGTTTAAAGGGCTTATCCACGCGAAAACTAGCCGGATTTTGCAGCGGCACGATCTCGATTTTCTCTCCGACGGGCTTAGCGACAAAGTCGTCTGCTTCGCCTAAATTTAGGATTTTTTTGGACGTTATCGTCATCAGGCGGCAGATTTGCACGTCGCTTAAATCTTTTAGATCAAGCTTATTTTTGTCAATAATCCACTTGCCGTCGCTACGCTTTTTTAGCGAATACATCGGATTTTGCCGCGCAAGCAGGATATAGGTGCCTTTGTCCAGCTTTTCGCCCTCGTAGCGGTAGTTTTCGCCGCTTTGCGCTAGCTCTTTTTTCTGCCCGTTTTTGCCGATCAGGATAACGGGCGCAAAAAGATGGACGCGCTCTTGCATTATAGGCTCATAGTTTGGAAAATCGTCGCTATAACCCATTTTTGCGACGAATTTACCCGTCTTTTCGTCGTTTGCACCGTCCACCCAAAACATATGCGCCTGCGCCAAACAAACGGCTCCCGCAAGTATCGCAGCGGCAAAAATTTTACGTGTTTTCATGCTTTTCCTTTCGGTTATTTTTGATATTTGATATCAAATTATAGCTAAAAATAGATTAAAATTTGGATTTATTTTTGGAGAGATTTTTAAATTTTAGATTTACGGCTTTATTTTGCAAATTTATACGCCAAATAGTTCTCTTAATCGCCAAAAGCAAAATTTAAATAATTTTTACGAATTTACGAAGACCAATCGTGTCTTGGCGAGTAAAGCATTTAGATTTAGCGCAAAACTCGGGCGCATTTTTACGAAAAGCAAGACGCAAAACGTGCAACCGAGTTAAATTTAAGGCTCTAGACTAGCTTAACGCTTTAAAATTTTAGCGTTTTCGCAGCCGACGTCTAGCCCCATCTTGCACGCTTTTTCATAAAATTTAACCGCGGCTTTGACGTCCGCATTTACACCCATGCCGCGCTCGCTCATATATCCAGCTTCGTTGCAGCCTTTAGCTAGGCCCAGCTCGCATGCATTTTTATAGAGTTCGTATGCTCGCGCTTCGTCTTTTACTGCGTCCACGCCAGTCTGGTGGGCGTACGCTAATGCGTAGCAGCCCAGCTTATCGCCCATTTTGCACGCTCGCTCGTAAAATTTAGCCGCCGTCCCAGGCTGCTTTGCCGCGACCTTACCGCTAGCGATCATAGCGCCGATATCGTAGCAAGCACGCGCATGTCCGCCCTCGCACGCTAGATTAAAGAGTCTCGCCGCCTCTTTGAAATCCGAAACTCGGTACATCGCTAACGCGTCTTCAAACTGCTTATTTGCAAAATTTGCAGGCGCGCTCGCAGGGGCAGTTGCCATCTCGTTTGAGGATCTTGTTTGCGCTGCAAAGAGCGCGCTCGCCGCAACAATCAAACAAAGTAAAATTTTTCTCATACTGACTCCTTTTTATGAGGTTTCGATTTAAATTTTAGCCCTTTTTAATAAACATAAATGAAATTTTAACTAAACTCGCCCGGCCTCACTCTCGTCTACGCCCAAATTTGGGCCATGTATGGTTATTTTGGCGAGATTTTGTTTATCGCAAAGCCGCAAAATCGTCCCGTGATACCATCTCTGCGGTAGGAAAACAGCCCCTGCGTCTCAAGCGTGCAGCGCGGATCAAACTCCACTCGCTCAACGCCAAGCGCGGCAAATTCGTCCCGCAAAGCTGCCTCCATGTCAAATTTGCCGCCATTTTTATAGCGGTTAAACGCACCCAAATCAAGCTCGCCCACCTCGTAGTTTCGCGCTTTGATATTTGCGCCGACAAACACGCGCAGATAGCCCGCCTTGCAGCCAAACTCGCTCGCCATCAAATTTACTGCGTTCGTGCAAATTTTACCCGTTACGCCCGCTCTGCCCGCATGCACTGCGGCAACCACGCCGCACCGCTCATCTGCGATCAAAACCGGCGAGCAGTCGGCAACCAAAATACAAAGCGCTACGCCTCTAAGCGCGGTTATCACGCCGTCGCAAGGCGGTAGCTCATCATCAATATTTCGCAAAATTTCCACGCGATTTGAATGAATTTGACGCATAAATTTTAGATTGCTAGGCGCGACGCCGATTTGTTCGGCTAGGATTTCTCGATTTTTAGCGACGTTTGCAGGCTGGTCGCCGACGTGATCGCCTAAATTTAACCCCTCGTACACCCCTTCGCTTACTCCACCAAAACGCGTCGTAAAGCCAAGCTTCAAGCGCTCGCTCTCAAAAACTACTTCAAAAATTCCGCGCTTCATTTCCGTCAAATTTAACCCGCCAAGCCTAATAAAGGCTCGCGATATGCTGCGACTCGTCCCAGCTGATCTCGCTTTTGCCGCCGTTTTGAGTACTGCGGCCAAACTCTAGCTGCCTAGCCACGTAGCGCGCGAGCAGATCGCTCTCTACGTTTACGCGGCGTCCCGGCTCAAACTCGCCGAACAAGCTCTCTCGAAACGTGATCGGGATGATCGTTAGGCGCACGCCGGTGGGCAAAACTTCGTTAATCGTGAGGCTCACACCCTCGACTGCGATGCTACCTTTGTTCGCCATCAGCGGCATGACGCTAGAGGGCAAATTTATATAAAAATCAACCCCGTTTTCGCGCCGCTCTATACGCACTACCTCACCGATAGCGTCGATGTGGCCTTGTAGCAGGTGCCCGTCCACGCGGTCTGCTAGCCGCATCGCAGGCTCTATGTGCACGCGTCCGCGCAAGTTTTCCGTCGCGACGTGCGCTCTGGTTTCAGCGCTAAGCTCCACGCTAAAGCCGTCTGAGTGCAGCTGCGTCACGCTAAGACAAGCGCCGTTTACAGCGACACTATCGCCTAAATTTGGGCGGTATGCGGCTTTTAGTCGTAGGGTATTTTGCGAATAGCTCGCAACCTGCGCGATCTCCCTAATCAGTCCGTTAAACATTTTTCGTCCTTAAATTTTGAGCTATTTTATAAAATTTAGCCTCAGAACGGGCTAAATTTGCCGACCAAATTTTAACAACTTGATTCTTACCGCGGCGTAAATATGCAAAACCGGCAGAGTAATCGACCGAGGCTTGATCAAAATTTAATACACTTTAAAAATATTTAAGATAAAATAATCGCCGAATAATAATCATAAGAAACGATAAACTTGAAAAAATCACGACTAGGCCTACTTGAGACCGATATTTTAGACGTTTTGAACCAAAACGAGCTTGCTAAATTTAATCGCGAGCTCCTAGCCAAAGGCGCCACGATCTACGCAGAATCAATAAAAGTCGTGATAATTAAAAGCGGCTCGGGCAAGCTCTCGTTTTTCGAGGATGGCGAGGAGTTTATCGTCTATCATCTCCAAAAAGACAACATCTCGATCGTGGACGACGTGTGCGTGCTAGAGATCCTGGAGGATAGCGAGATCTACTCAATCGACGCGGGCGATATGGGCGAGCTGCTAAAAAACGAGAGATTTGCCAAAGCATACGCCGACACGCTCGTAAATATCTCCTTGCTGCAGCGCCAAATCATAAAATCGATACTTTTTGAAAGTGCGAAAGGGCGCATAGCAAACTTTCTCGTCGAGCTCGCCGCCGAGCAAAATTTGACGCAAAACGGCTACCACTACGTCTTTTTGCCGTTTTCGCTAAAGGTGCTTTCAAGCTTCGTCGGACTCAAACGCCAAAGCGCAAGCACCGCGTTTAACGAACTAATCAAAGACGATATCATCAGGCGCATAACTCCGCATGAGTTTTTGATAGTGGATTATGAAAAGCTGCAAAGCTATACGAATTAAATTTTAAATTTACAAGCCCATACCCGCACGGAAAAAACGCTAAATTTGAGTTTTTAAATTTAATGCAGTTAAATTTGTAAATTTAGTAAGCTATGTGATAAATATTCAAGACGGATTGTGTGTAGTTTAAATAGTTTTTGATTAGGCGTGA
>NZ_AOTD01000183.1 GCF_000344295.2 Campylobacter showae CC57C
GTTGTGCTCTACCCCTGAGCTATTCCCGCACCGTTTGAGAAGTCGCAATTTTAGCAAAAACGTTTTCATTTGTCAAGAAAATTTCAAAATTTTTACGATTTCGCCCGCTTTTAGCTCGTCGAGACCCTCGTTTGTTACTAAAACGGCGTTACTTTTGATGAGCGGAGTTATCATACCAGAGCCGAATTTATTATTATCCGTCACGCTAAATTTGCCCTCGAAAAAGCTACCGAGCACGATATTTTGGCGTCCAGATTTTATTTTTACGTCTTGGTTTAAAGCGGCGTCAAATTTTTCAAGTCGCGCGCCCTTTAAAAAAGGAACGATCAGCAAAAAGCACATCAAAAACGCCGCCATCGGATTTCCCGGCAGGATAAAGACAATTTTTTTATCTTTTATAAAGGCTTTACTCGGACGTCCGGGGCGGATATTTACGCCGTCAAAAAGCTCGCTAAAACCCAAATTTAAAAGCGCCGTTTTCATAAAATCAGCTTCGCCCTTGCTCGCTCCGCCGCTTGTTATGATGACGTCAAATTCAGCCGTCTCAAGCGCGCGAGTAGTACTTTTTAGGTCGTCTTTTATGATGCCCGCGTACGAGCTAGTAAAGCCGAAACTTTGAAGCAGTGATGCGATACCTGCGCCGTTTGCGTTATATATTTGCTCCTCGCTAGCGTTTTGCCACGGCTCGACCACTTCGTCGCCGCTTGAAAATATACCGATCTTTAGCTCGCGCTCCACGCAGACGCAGTAGATGCCCTGAGCAGCTAGCATCATTACTCTTGCGGGCGTTAAAATTTCGCCTTTTTTTAGCAAAATTTCACCAGCTTTGACCTCTTCGCCCTTATATCTTAGGGCGTTAAATTTTTTGACTTTGCTTTGCGGCGAGAGCTTGCCGTCCTGCAAAATAGCGTCTTCAAAAGGTACGACGGCATCGGCATTCGTCGGCATTTTTGCGCCCGTCATTATCTTTACGCATTCGCCTTTTTTTAGCGTGATTTCAGCCTCATCGCCAGCTAACACGGTCGCTGCGACGCTTAACGGCTTGTTTAAATCGTCAAATTTAAACGCGTAGCCGTCCATCGCGGCGTTGTCGAAGGAGGGGAAATTTTTAACGGCAACGACGTCCTGTGCTAAAATTTTACCCGTCGCGCGCTCAAGGCTGGCAAACTCGCCGCAGCCGTCAAATTTAGCTTTTTCTAGGATCAAATTTTGAGCAAGCTCTAGCGTCATTTTACTCCTCCAACCTGCGTATTTTTGCGCCCAGAGCCGCTAGTTTGCGCTCTAGCCCCTCGTAGCCTCTATCTAGGTGGTAAATTCTATGCACGCGGCTAGTTCCGTTTGCGGCAAGGGCCGCCAGCACTAGAGCAGAGCTTGCGCGCAGATCGGTGGCCATCACGTCTGCGGCATTTATCTCACCTCCGCCGTAGATCGTCGCGATGTGGCCGTTTAGACGGATATCCGCACCCATACGCGTGAGCTCGCTAACGTGCATAAATCGGTTCTCAAAAAGCCTCTCGTCGATCGTGCTAACGCCGTTTGCTATGAGCGAGAGCGCCATAAACTGCGCCTGCATATCGGTCGGAAAACCCGGAAACTCAGTCGTCACGATCTCGACGGGATTTACGTTTTTAGCCGGCATTATCGTGATTTTATCGCCATCCACGACGGTTTCAAAGCCCATTTGGTTAAATTTAGTAAGCACGGCTCGCAGATGCGCGGCATTGGCGTTCGCGATAGTTACTTGCGAGTTCGTGATCGCCCCGGCGCAAAGATACGTTCCCGCTTCGATCCTATCGGGGATGACCGTTATCTCGCCCACATCCAGCAGGCGCCTATCCGTGCCTTCTATCACCAGCTCGTCCGTGCCGATACCCTCGATCTTCACGCCTCCAGCCGCCAAAACCTCACAAAGCTGCACCACTTCGGGTTCTTTGGCGACATTGATTAGATGCGTCGTGCCGTGAGCTAGCGCGGCGGCCATGATGATGTTTTCGCTGCCAGTTACCGTGATCTTGTCAAACACGATCTGCGCGCCTTTTAGCCCGTCAGGCGCGGTGGCGACGACGTAGCCTTGTTTTATTTCGATATTTGCGCCCATTTTTTCAAGCGCGCTTAAGTGTAGATCGATCGGTCTTTGTCCGATCGCGCAGCCGCCGGGTAGGCTCACCTCGCAGTGGCCAAACCTCGTTAGCAGCGGACCAAGAACCAGGATAGAGGCGCGCATTTTGCGCACGATGTCGTAGTTGGCCTTCGTGGAGCTAACGTAGTTTGAGTTGATTTTTAGCATATGATCGTCCGTAAATTCGCACTTTGCACCCAAATTTACGAGTAGCGTCGCTAATGTTTTTATATCCGCGACGTTTGGCATATTTTTTAGCGTCACGTCGTTTTTTATGATTAGAGCAGCGGCTATCAGGGGCAGGGCGGCGTTTTTCGCTCCGCTTATGGCGACTTCGCCTCCTAGTTTCGCGTTTCCTTCGATTTCTAAATAATGCATCATCTTAAATCCTTAAATAAAATCCAAAGTATAGTGAAATTTAGCTTATAAATTTAAATTTATGCCGATATTTACCGATTTATTTATATAATCTTACTTTTAGGCGGCTCGTTTCCGGCACTCAAATTTACCGCAAAACGTCGCCTTAGATAAAAAATAGGACAATCAAATGAAATTTACGATTTTTTTACCGCTTGCATCGCTTGCGGCTTTGATTTTTAGCGGATGCACGAACAATACGCCCAAAATTTACCCGATCGATCAAAGCGGACAGATTTTAAACGCGAGATTTTTAAACTCGCAGCAAGACGTATTTAATGATCTAGGCGGCATAGCGCTTTCAAATTTTATGCAAGGTTTTTTGGGCAAAAAAGACGGCGGAGACTGCTCGGGCTTCGTCTCTCTCGTAAATAAAAACATAAATAACGTTTACTTTTCAGAGACGAATTTACTCAAATTTTACGGCGAAAACGGATCGAAATCTCAAGCCATTTATAATCTTTACAAAAAGCGAAATTTGATCTCGCAAACAAGTCCAAAGCTCGGAGATTTGGTATTTTTTAACAACACCACAAGCCAAACCAAAGGCAAAAATAAACAGATCATAACGCATCTAGGCATCATAGACCGCATAGAGGACGACGGAACTATAAGATTTATGCATAATACCAGAGGCAAAAACAAAAGCGGATTTATAAATCTATTTCAAAAAAATAGCCATAAAATAGGCGGCAAAGAGGTAAACTCCTACATTGTAGCGTGCAAGGGCGGCGACGCTACCTGCCTAACGTCAAACAGATTTGCCGGCTTTGGCAAGGTTAGTTTTTAGCTAAATTTATGTCTAAATTTTATATGATAAAGCCTTTAAAAAGGAGCCGTTTTTGAAAGCTACGATATCGCTCATCGCGCTAAATTGTCTAATATTTTTTGCCGTTTACTGCGGCATTTGCGGCACTAACGCGACGCTTGGGCTGAATATGTTTTTTATAGACGGGCTTTTCGTCTGGCAGCCCGCGACCTCGATGTTTATGCATGCAAATTTAGCCCATCTACTGATGAATATGGCGGTTTTGTATCAGTTTGGATCGCTTCTTGAGCGGTACTACGGTAGCGAAAAATTTGCCGTCATCTACTGCGTTGGAGCGTTTTGACCTCGCTACTTAGCTTTGTTTATATTTATGTTATGTTTAAAACTAACGGAACTTTTATAAATTTAGTCGGAGCTAGCGGCGCGATCAGCCTACTGCTGGGCGTTTTGGCGTTTTTAGATGCAAGCAGCAGAAAAGGGCTAATAATCGCTATCTTGCTAATGAGCTTCGCGCCAGTAGCCATGGGCGTAAACGTCGCTTGGTACGCGCATATTATCGGCTTTGCTTTAGGATATTTCGGGGTAAAATTTAAGGTGATAAAATGAGATTTTTCGATCAAATTTGGGAAATTTTAGAGTGCGGCGACAAGGAGCTTAAATTTGACAAATTTAAACGATTTTACGCCGAATACAAGGCCGGTAAATTTGACGCGCAGATAGAAGAGGGCGGTAAATTTGACGAGATAAAACAGCTCGAACGTCCAAGCTATGCGGCATTTTGCGAGGTTGTAGCGATGAGAGAAATCGGCGGTAAAAAACAGGCCGACAAACAAAAAGCCTTCCTTCACTCGATCGCACATATCGAATACAGCGCCGTAGATATCGCGCTAGATGCAGCGTATCGCTTCCGAGCGCTGCCAAAAGCCTACTATGACGACTGGCTCGAGGTCGCCGAGGATGAGATCAGGCACTTTAAGATGATCGAGGAGCACATGGCTAAATTTGGCGTGAAATACGGCGATTTTAGCGTGCACGACGGGCTTTTTATCGCCCTGCAAAATACCTCCGCGTCGCTGCTTGAGCGCATGGCCGTGCTGCCTAGATATATGGAAGCAAACGGCCTTGATGCAAATGCATTTATGCTAAAAAAGCTAGAAACCGAGCGCGAAAAAGACGCGAACAAGGCGCGTCTTTGTGAAATTTTGCAAGTTATCTTAGATGAGGAGATCTCACACGTCTCAAAGGGCGATCGATGGTTTAAATTTGCTTGCGAAAACGAGGGTGTAAGCCCCGAAATCTACGCGCAAATCGTGCAAAAAATCTATCCCAAAGCCTTTTTGCAGTCTCGCGAGCTAAACGTGAGTGCGCGCCTAAAATCAGGCTTTAGCGAGGCAGAGATCGAGCACATAAAAAATATAGCGAAAGCCGGAAAGGCGGAATAAAATGAAAAAAATCTACTTTATCAGGCATGCAAAAGCCGTAGATGAGGGTGAGGGTAGCGACTTTGAGCGCGACCTAAGCGAGCGAGGCAAAAAGGATCTGGCGCTGATGTGCGAACGACTAAAAAAGCACGAGGTGGGAGCAGATGCGATATTGTCAAGCCCTGCCAAACGCTGCACCAAAACGGCTCAAAAGCTAGCCGAAGCAGTCAAATTTAAGAAGAAAATCAAATTTAAAGATGAGCTATACGGTGCGCAAGCGCACGAGCTTTTAACCTTTATAAGAGAGTTTGACGACAAATTTCAAAGCGTTTTTATCATCGGACACAACGACGCGATAACGGAAATTTGTGAGCTTTTAAGTGATGCTGCGATCGGAAATATACCCACATGCGGCATTTTTTGCGTCGAATTTGACGGTAGCTTCAAGGATCTAAAAGAGCACGGCGCAAAGGCTCTGTTTTTTGACTATCCTAAAAAACATAAAAAATAGGGCTATTAAAAGCTCTATTTTATCCTTACATCCAATTTACTTTGTAAAAAGTTGCCTAAAAAACACACAATAACGTGCAAAAAATTTAGCAAAATAAGCATAAAAATTATCCGTTAAATTTAGCATGAAATTTAATGGATAATTTGATTTAATGCAAAAAGTAAAGTGCTAAGAAATGCCGTATTTTCGGTATTTACTTAATATATCGAGGTAATTTCAAAGAGTTATAAATATTTATTTGAAAATTATAGTTTTCAATACAAAATAGAAAAAATAGTCTGCATTTTACTTTTTGACCTATTATTATAAGCATTAAACTATGTATCATAAAAATTGAGTAGTTTTTGTATTTTTTATCTGAGATAAGAATTAAATGATTGTTTTTAGTGAGCCGCAAGAAAATTTAAAAGACAAAGTAATATTTTACTCAAGATCTAAAGATTTAAATTTTATCTCTAAAAGATTTTGGTCATATAATTTATATGTAAAACCACTTAAAACATGAAAATATAAGTAAAAGAAAAAGGAATAGCCAATATAAAAAGATTTGTAAAAAATTGGGTGAATCAAGAGTGAATAAATGGTGCGCTCGAAGGGAAACGAGCACGATACTTAAAACCCCAAAATACAGGCATTTTAAGCTAACTAAGGAAGTTTTTTAAGTATCTTCCCAACTCTTTTAAGAAAAAGCCGAAAAGTAGGATAAAATAGTAGAAAACTTAAGCTTTTTTAGTCATTGTCGCAGATTTTAAGGCTAAGATAATTAACCTTTTTTAAAC
>NZ_AOTD01000184.1 GCF_000344295.2 Campylobacter showae CC57C
AAAATAAAAGTAGCACCGACCAAAGGATGCGGTGAGCGACGATCTCGGTAGCCGAAAGCGCGCTGAGTTGTTTAAAATAAATAGGAAAAACGCCCCAGATCATAAAGACCGACAGGCCGTAGATGAAGCCGATTTTGGTTTGATTTTTGTCTTGCATTTTTCCGCTTTTTTGGCGAAATTATATTTATTTGTCGTTAATCAAAGCTTATGTGACTCAAAAATGCGCAGCGAGGGCAAATTTGGGGGTAAAATTTGAAATTTTATCTGTAATAAAAGTTCTTTTAGTTAAAATCGGGGTTATTTTTAAAAAAGGTTTAAAGATGTGGAGTAGAGATTCGTGGAGAAAATTTAATATCTTGCAGCAGCCTAGCTACCCCGACGAGGCCTTGCTAAAAAAGGCCGAGGATAAGCTAAAGACGATGCCGCCACTAGTTTTTGCCGGCGAGGCTAGAAATCTAAAGCAAGACCTCGCAAAAGTTTGCAACGGCGAGGCCTTTTTGCTACAAGGGGGCGACTGCGCGGAGAGTTTTTCAAATTTTAACGCCGTAAATATCCGCGATATGTTTAAGGTGATGCTACAAATGGCGATCGTTTTGACGTTTGCCGGACGTTGCCCCGTCGTAAAAGTAGGGCGCGTGGCAGGTCAGTTTGCCAAGCCTAGAAGCTCGGACTACGAGGAACAAGGCGGCGTAAAGCTACCTAGCTACCGCGGCGACATCATAAACGGCTTTGAATTTAATGCCGAGGCTCGCGTGCCCGATCCAAACCGCATGATCGAAGCGTATTATCAAAGCGCATCCACGATGAACCTGCTTCGCGCCTTTTCTCGCGGCGGTCTAGCCGATCTGCACGAGGTAAATCGCTGGAATCTGGGCTTTATCAAAAAGCCCGAGCTTGACGCTAAATACGGCGAGTTAGCCAGGCAGCTGAGCCAAACTCTAGCGTTTATGGGAGCTTGCGGCATAAACGCCTCAAATACTCCCGCGCTTAGCGAAACCAAGGTCTACACCTCGCACGAGGCGCTTTTGTTGCCGTATGAGGAGGCTCTAACGAGAGAGGATAGCCTCACCGGCGACTGGTACGACTGCTCGGCGCATATGCTCTGGATCGGCGAGCGCACGCGCGGCGTAAGCGACGCTCACGTGCATTTTTTAAGCGGCGTACACAATCCTCTAGGCGTCAAAATCGGACCAAACGCAACCGCGCAGGATGTCATCGCGCTCGCAAATGCGCTAAATCCGCAAAACGAAGCGGGCAGACTAAACGTAATAATCAGAATGGGCGCGGATAAAATCGGCGAGCGGCTACCTAAAATCCTGCGAGAAATAAAACGCGAAGGGCTAAATATCGTCTATAGCATCGATCCGATGCACGGCAACACGATAAAAGCCGCAAACGGCTACAAGACGCGCGAATTTGACAAAATCCTAGCCGAAGTGCAAAGCTTTTTCGAGATACATCGAGCCGAGGGCACGCATGCGGGCGGCGTGCATCTAGAGATGACGGGCCAGGACGTGACCGAATGTACGGGCGGGTCGTTTTAACTAAACGAGGACGATCTAGCTCACAGATACGAGACGCAGTGTGACCCGCGCCTAAACGCCGATCAGTCGCTAGAACTCGCATTTTTAATCGCAGAGTTTTTAAAGAAAATTTAGCTTTACTGGGCGTAAATTTGATGAAATTTGCGCCCCTTTAAATTTGACGCGTTTCAAATTTGGCTCTCAAATTTACCGAATTTAAACAAGCCAAATTTGCCCCAGCTCGCCTTTTATCTTTCAAATTTGACTGTTTTTGTCTTTTTAAAATTAAATTTACCCCAAATTTCGCGAATTTCTTAAAATTTAATACAATTTTCGCTACATTAATGAAAAATTATCAAATCGGAGAGAATCAATGAGCGATGTTTAC
>NZ_AOTD01000185.1 GCF_000344295.2 Campylobacter showae CC57C
GCTCCGTGCATCATCGTGATGGCGATGCTCTTTCTCTCGGCGTTTTTGCGCCTGCACAAGCGAAGCGATATCGAGAAAAAATTCCTTTTCGTCACCACCGACGCCGTGGATCTGGTGAGCTTTTCTATCGTCGGAGCGATCGTGGCGCTGCAGTTTGGCTACAACGTCTTTGGCGTCGTCCTACTCGCGCTTTGCAACGGCGTGGGCGGCGGCATGATACGCGACGTGCTGTTTAACGAGATCCCTTGGTGCCTAAAAACGGGGCTTTATGCGACGGTTAGCATTGTCGTGGGGCTGATTTATTTCGCGATGGATTATGCGGGATTTACGAGCGTATTTTGGGTGATGGGGCTTTTTGCGTTTGGCATCGTGTTTAGGCTTGCGGCGTATTATCTAGGCTGGCATTTGCCGACATTGCAGAAGTAAAATTTGGCTAACTTTTTGCTGCGATGCGTTAAATTTGAGAAATTGCAAAATTTACGCGCAAGATATGAAAATACGGATCTGAGCGTATAACTAAAGAGATAAAAAGCTATGCTAAAAATGCGGTGGAAATTTTGCCAAAAGAAAGCGCTGATCGGCAAATAGTGCTAGGCGCGTCGAAATTTGAGGGACCACTGGATCTACCGCGAAGCGAGCCGTGGACAAAACTGGAAAAGTGGCGAGCCGATTGATTTTATAGTACAGATAAATTTTGGCGAAGTTTCGGAATTTGATACCCAGAGCGAGTTGCCGAGTCGCGGTATGCTTTATCTCTTTTACGATTGCGCTCAGATGCCGTGGGGATATGATCCAAAAGACGGCGCTTTTAAAAAGGTGGCTTATACTGAGGATACGATCGAGCTAGAGCGTAAGGTTGCGCCGTTTGAAAGAGACGAATCGTTTGCGGCGACTTCGTTAAATTTCGCAAATGAGACCGAGTTGCCGGATTTGGAGAGTGATTTGGTCGGCGATATCGAGATGAGCGATGATGAAATAGACGCGTATTGGCAGATGGCGGATGATTTTTGCGAGCGGCGCAGTGAAAATAAGATTTTAGGGCATTCGGACAATATCCAAGGCGGCATGGAGCTAGAGTGCGAGCTTGTGACAAACGGCTTTTATTGCGGCGGCGATGAGGATTATAGCGGGCTGAGGTTTGAAAATTTTCGGCAAAATATCGGCGATCAGGCGCTGCCACTATAAATCGGTGACAATAATGAAAACGAGATAATGCAGTGTAGTCGCGGTAAAATTTATCTATGGATCAGAAAAAGCGATCTGTGCGAGAAGAAATTTGATAAAAGTTGGCTGGTGTTGCAGTGTGATTAAATCTGCGGCTGTGGTTGGGTTTACGGGCTTAAATTTGAGCAATGTAAAAAAATCGGCGCGGATAAAAACAGTATCAAATTTAGCTTGCGTTTGTCGAGTAAAACAGGGTTTGTAGCAGTTGTTAAATTTGACTAACTTATGATTTGATTTAGCTGTAAATTTCAGCCCATATCCGAGCTAAATTTGAAAGTCTAATCCGCCCTTTGTAGTATCGCAGCGGCGATAGCAAAGCCTCCGTCGTGGCTAATGGTGATTTGCGCGTCTTTTAGATTAAAATTTTTTATGATTTTTTCTGAGAGCTTTACTTTGGGGGCGTTTTTCTTGTCTTTGTAAATTTGAGCGTCAAAGAATGAAAACTCAGCTGAGATTCCGCAGCCAAGAGCTTTGCTGATAGCTTCCTTAGCTGCAAAAAATCCCGCTATCGTAGCGTCTGTTTTTGCGATATTTATTTCGTCGTCGCTTAAAAAATATCTCAAAAAATCCTCGCCTCGCCGCTCTTTAAGCTTCGAGATACGCGAGATCGCTACGATATCTATGCCGATCATTGCACCACAAAGTCGGTAAAGTAGATGTTTTTTATGTGACCGTCGGCCAAAACCTCGTTTAGACGGTCGACTATCTCGTCTTTTAGGCGGTTTTTGCCTTTTTGAGTGCTTACTTCTTCATACGTTTTAGATGAGAGGGTGGATACTATGATGTCCCTGATTAGCGGTTTTTTCTTGTCGATTTCAGGCGTTAGCGTCTCGGCGCTAAGCTCTAAATCTACTTTTGTTTTTAGGTATCTTGAGCCGCTTTCGCTAAGTAAATTTACGATAAACTGATCGAGCGGATAAACGGGTCCCATATTTATGTAGTC
>NZ_AOTD01000186.1 GCF_000344295.2 Campylobacter showae CC57C
ATCTCGGAAAAGCGCTCGCGAGACAAGCCGTTTTATTAAATTTGTTCTCTCTGCCAGACGAGTTTCTTCCCAAACCCCAACGCATTATGCGTAAATTTAACCCAGCCTAGGCTCAAAGCATAAAGGCTCGGGTTCATCGCCAAAGCGTAAGGAAAGCGCGCGAAGTAGATTTTGCTTTGCTGCGCGGTTGCAGGGGCGGCTAGGGCGCGAAACTGCACGCCCTCTATCTTGCCGACTATTTTGGTATCAAGCGCGACAGTGCCGGCCACGTCAGGCTCAGCTAAAAACGCCTTCACGTGAGCGCTCTGCTCACCGCCTGCTACGACAAAAGCTAAATTTTCCTCGTCAAAGGCGTAAAAGCAGCTCGCGCAGTAGGGCTTGCCATCATCTAAAACAGCAAGGCTAAGCAGGTGCATTTTGCGGATAAATTTTAAAATTTTCTCATCCATTTCGTCCGCCTTAAGCGCTAAAAATTTGAGCCAAATTTGCCGAAACCCAGCTAAAATTTAGCACTAAAAAGCAAGCTAAAACTAGCCAAAAAGCAAAGATAAAAAGCTCGGTTCTGACAAATTTAGTTTCCGCTTTTTCGCGTTTAAATAATGTCACCGCAAGTCCCGCAGCAAAGCCGCCGATAAAGCTAAAATAGTGTACCGCCGCGGGCTTAACGAAGCTTGGCAGTTTGCCCGCAAAAAATAGCGAAAATATCGTAAGCGAGATCAAATTTGCTAGTAAAAAATAAAACGCGACTACGGGAATTTGCGGGAAAAATCCGTGCAAAACAAAGCTCAAAATGGTCGCGCTAATAAGTAAAAATACGCGCGTGGCAAAACAGCACATTTTCATCCTTTTTTTGAGTGATTTTAGCGCAAGGGGTATTAAGAAAAAAGAAATTTAGTCGATATAAAGCCAAAAGGACGACAAATCATGAAACTACAAAACTACCAAAGCGCGAGCCTAAACAGCTTTGATTTTAGCTTTAAAACCAGCGGCGGCGACGAGATAAATCTAAAAATGTACGACAACAAAACAGTAGACTACGCTAGCGTCAAAACAGCCGGCGCATCGGCATCCGCGCTCACTCTCACGCACGAGTACGGCTATAGTTTCTCCTATAAAGGCGACGGACTAGACGCTCGCGATAAAGAGGAGCTGGCAACCGCTCTAGAAAAGATATCGCCTAGCATAGATAAATTTATGAAAAACGTCAAAGAGGGCGAGGATTGGGTATCTTCGCGCGTGACAAATCTCGCAAACTCCTTTCGCAAGGAGCTTCCGGAGGTCAAAGACGCAAATCACAAAAATTTTATCGCAGACGGCACGCTAAAGCTATTTGATAGGCTGATGGAGCAAAATAAAGCGGACGCCAAGCTACTTCAAAACTCCAAAAAGCTCTTTGACGAGCTCATTTCTCAGCTGGATAGCTTTAAAGTTTACGTTTAGTTCGCGGTTTAAAATTTTCGCTATAATTCATAAATTTTAAAAATAGGAAAATTTATGAACGCGAATGAAAAAATCACCCAAATGCTAAATCTCCAGCAGAGTCTAAACGACGATACCAACGGCATCGGTTGGGAAAACGGTGTCAACAAAAACGGCAAACTCATCAACTGGAAGCGCTGCATATATATGGAGTGCGCCGAGCTCATAGATAGCTTTGCCTGGAAACACTGGAAAAGCATAAACGCTCCGACCAATGAAGAAAATCTGCGCGTCGAGGTCGTGGATATCTGGCACTTTTTGATGAGTTTGATGCTTGAGCAGTACAAGTTAAACAACCTCGGCGACATCGCAAAGCTATCAAGCGATATCTGCGCTAGCAGCGGCTTTGAGGCGTTTTGCCGCGAGCCGTTTAACGTCGCTGATGAAAACATCTACGAGATCATAAACGACATCGAAATGCTCATAAACAAGTGCTCTGGCTTTGAGTATACGCTCTTTGATCTGCTTAAAATTTACTTCACGATGAGCCTAAAATGCGGTGTAAATCTCAGCTCGCTTTACGAGTGCTACGTCGGCAAAAACGTCCTAAACCGCTTCCGCCAAGACCACGGCTACAAAGAGGGCGCCTATAAAAAGGTCTGGAACGGCAAGGAAGATAACGCCGTGATGAACGAAATCCTGGCTCGCGGGCTAAAAAGCGTGGACGAGATCTACGCCGCGCTCAAGGCCGAGTACAAAGCGGTAAAATAAAATTTGCGGGCTAAATTTGCGCCTATTTGGTTGTTAAATTTAGCCAAATTTTTTGCGATTTAGTTTGGCGGCTTAAGTCGCGGGCGGTTAAATTTGAGCGCAGTTTAGCCGTGCTAGCTAAAATACCGCCGTTTAGCCCGCAAAAATTTACGCCGCTAGCAAGTCTATCGCCACCAAAAAGCTGGGTAAATTTGAGTAAATTTAGCTAAATTTGAAGCGGAATTTAAATCGGTCAAATTTAGCCGCAAAATCTATACGTGCATTAAATTTTAGCGCCGTTAAAAGCATTCGCCGCGCCAAACGCCCTTTCGTCGCAAAACGGCATAAATTTAAATAATATGGAGATTCATTGTTCGCTGATATTTTACGTCTTTCGATAAAGGACCTTTTCACACCCAAATTTATCGCGCTTTCTATCTTGCCGCTCGTTTTTTCCGCACTCATCATCACAGCGATCGCGATGTTTGGCGGCCGCGAGCTGTATGAGGCGCTAAACGCGGCCGTATCCAGCGAGGCAGGCGCGCTGGCCGAGTATCCGATGGTGGCTAAAATCCTTAGTCTAAGCATCGCAAAATGGCTCATCGGCGCGATATTTTACGCCGTCGGCGCATATCTGGTCGTCATGCTTTCGGTTTTTTGCGCGCTCGCGGTTGCGGGCTTTCTAACTCCTGTGATCGCCCGCGAGATAAACCGCAGGCACTACCGCGTGGACGAGGCACAGCTGGCAAATATTAGCCTAGCTCGCCAAACGGCTCTTATGGGCAAAATTTTGCTCGAATTTTTCCTGATCGCGCTTATTTGCGTGCCGATTTTAGCCGTGCCCGCGCTAAATTTCCTCGCCCTGCACCCGGCGTTTTTTTATCTTTATTATTCGCTGCTTTTCATCGACGTCGCGCCAAACGCCCTCTCGCGGCACAAATTTGAGCTTTATTTGCTGGACTACGGCGGATATAAATTTAAAGCCGCCGCACTGTGCTTTTACCTGCTTTGTTTGGTGCCTATTTTCGGGCTTTTCTTGCAGGTTTTTTTCATTATTTATTTTTCGCATTTTTTCTTTTTACGCGAGACTTCGCGCTTGACGTAAATCATTTCAAATCGGCGAAAAACTAAATAAAATAAGCCGAAATTTTAAAAAAGGAAAACAAATGAGAACTGAAAATATCGTAGTTTGCAACGTCTGCGGACAAAAAAGCACGGAAAACGAAAACGCAGTATTTATCCGCGCTCACAAAAACGGCGAAGAGGTCGATATCTGCACGGCGTGCATCCCTAGCGTCATCCACGGCTCGGGTCTAGTCGTCCGCAGCAACGACGAAGTCAAAGAGGATATGTAATCTATTTTAGCCCGCTTTGGGCTAAAATTGACACTCTGACTCGTTTTTAGCAAATTTAACCCGCCCAAATTTACTCCAGCATTTTTAAATTTATCGCCTTACATAGATTAAAACAAGCCTGCAAAGTTAGTCCGTATCTGCAACAAGCTCAAATTTAGCCAAAAAATAAATTTGACGAGAATAGCCACAAATTTGCCGATAAATTTCAAATTTGACGAATTCTCGCCAAATACGCAAAAACTAAAACGGCAAAAACGCACCGCCGTAAATTTAAATATCCTAAATTTAGCATAGTCCCGCCAAAGCCGACCAAAATCTCCGTCAAAAGCCCAAATAAAACTACAACAAATTTATCAAAAAGTTACGTTTGATAAATTTAGTTTCGATACGTAACACTTATTGCCTAAAATAAAAATATAAAAATAAATTTAAATAAAAATTTTTTCTAGGAGAGTTAATATTCAACTACAAAAATTTGACGAATAGGAGTGAAGATGAGCGAGTACATCGAAAAAACGATGGAGTGGATAAAAAGAACCAATCCGGGCCAAGGCGTGTTCGTGCAGGCTGCGACCGAGGTGCTAAACAGCCTCGAGCCACTTATAAAAAAAGAGAGCAAATACCAAAAACACGCGATCCTAGAGCGTATCGTGATACCTGAGCGCACGGTGATATTTCGCGTTACCTACACGGATGACGACGGCAGACCGCAGGTTCATAACGGCTACCGCGTGCAGTTTAACTCAGCCGTGGGCCCCTATAAAGGCGGTATCAGACTGCATCCTAGCGTGGATCTTGGCGTGCTAAAATTTTTAGGGTTTGAGCAAATTTTTAAAAACTCGCTCACGGGCGTAAATATCGGCGGCGCAAAAGGCGGCAGCACCTTTGATCCAAAAGGCAAGAGCGATGGCGAGATAATGCGCTTTTGCCAGGCATTTATGACCGAGCTATACCGCCACATCGGCAACACCGTGGACGTGCCCGCAGGCGACATCGGCGTGGGCGCACGCGAGATCGGCTATATGTTTGGGCAGTATAAAAAGCTCACGGGCAGATTTGACGGGATACTAACGGGCAAGGGGCTAAACTGGGGCGGCAGCCTAGCGCGCACGGAGGCGACGGGATACGGGCTGGTTTATTTCACGCAAAATATGCTGCAAAAAGCGGGGCTAACGCTAGAAGGTAAAAAGTGCAGCATAAGCGGTAGCGGAAACGTCGCTATCTACACGGTAGAAAAGCTCTATCAAGTAGGCGCGCTGCCTATCACGGTTTCTGATTCAAACGGATACGTTTATGACGCAGAGGGCATCGATCTAGCGGTACTTAAAGAGCTAAAAGAGGTCAAACGCGCGCGCCTTAGCGAGTACGTCAAATTTAGACCGAACGCAAAATACGTAAGCGTAAGCGAGTACAAAGAGGGCAGAAACGGCGTGTGGGACGTGCCGTGCGACGGAGCGTTTCCGTGTGCAACGCAAAACGAGCTGCACCTAGCCGACATAAAAGTACTTTACGCAAATGGCTGCCGCTTCGTGGCCGAGGGCGCGAACATGCCAAGCACACTTGATGCGATAAATTTCATGCTCGCGCAAAAGGACTTTTACTTCGCTCCGGCAAAGGCGGCAAACGCTGGAGGCGTGGGCACGTCGGGACTAGAAATGATGCAAAATGCTGGCATGAGCTCATGGAGCTTTGAGGAGGTTGATCGCCGACTGCACGGCATAATGAATCACATCTTTGAGCTTAGCTACGAAACTAGCAAGGAGTTTGGCGACGAGGGAAATCTGGTGCTTGGCTCAAATATCGCGGGCTTTCGCAAGGTAGCCGACGCGATGATAGATCAGGGGTATGTGTAAATTTGGCTTTGGGGCTCGTTTGCTGCACTTAGAGTGTGGCGAGCGAGCCTTTTTGGGCATGGTTTTGCTTTAATCAAACACGCTCTAATGAGACAAATTTAACCGTCCCAGCCTGCAAAATGAGAGATTAAATTAACCGCCGAATTTACAGACGGCGCAAGCCTATAGCCGCGCCGACTAAAACCAGCCAAGGCACGGCCAAATTTTATAAGCCTCAAATTTAAGCTAAATTTGAGAGCAAATTTTACCAAACGACGAGCCTAGCCAAATCCGTCAAATTTACAAGGCGGGTACGCGCCTCACGCCTTAGGCGCAAAATTTATCCGCCTGTCGCCGCGCCCGTTGCTCTCATTCTTTTTGATTTTGCCTAGTACAAATTTACGCCGCTTCTTGCGCGCTGTAGCTCACAGTGGATGCGTCAGGCAGCACTTTCTAGTTACTTGCTCGATGTACTCCACGCTCAAATTTAGCCCGTAAAGCTTGCTTAGATGTTTGCTCTCGATGATCTCGTCCACGGTACCAAAAGCCACCTCGCCCCCGCCCTTAACCAGTGCCACGTAGCCGCCTAAAAGCACGGCAAAATCGGGATTATGCGTGGTTAGCACGATGGTGTAGCCTTGCTCTTTTAGCTGCTTAACGGTGCGCAGGAATTTGTACTGATTGCCAAAGTCCAGCGCCGAGGTTGGCTCGTCAAACACGATGATCTCGGGCTTTGCCGCCATCGCGCGCGCGATCGAGCACATCTGCTTTTGCCCGCCGCTCATCTGAGTGATAAATTTATCCTCGAGGTGCGTGATTTCAAGCTTTGCGGTAAATTCCTTCGCGATCGCCGTGTCCTCCTCGCTAGGCCGCGCAAAGATGCCCAGATGCGCCGCTCGCCCCATCGTGATAAACTCAAGGCCCGTGTAGTCGTACTCGCAGATCTCGCTCTGAGCGACGTAGGCCATGATTTTGGCGCGCTCTTTGTTGCTGAGCTCGGCGCTATTTTTACCGCTGAGCCAAACTTCGCCCGAGTGCGGCGCCTGCGTGCCGCTGATTAGGCTTAGCATAGTCGATTTGCCCGCGCCGTTTCGCCCCAGTATCGTTAGTATTTCGCCCTTGCCGACGCGTAAATTTACGTTTTCTAGCCTACCCGCGCCGTTTGGGTAGGCGAAATTTAGATTTTTAACCTCAAGCATCACGCAACCTTTTTGTTTCGCCAGAGTACCCAGACGAAAAATATCGTGCCGATAAAGCCCGTAAGTACGCCCAGAGGCACCTCGCTCACGCTGATCGTGCGCGCTAGGGTATCGACGAATAGCAAAAATATCGCCCCCATAAATATACTAGCGGGCAGGCTGCGGGCGTTGTTCGCGCCGACTAGCATGCGAGCT
>NZ_AOTD01000187.1 GCF_000344295.2 Campylobacter showae CC57C
CGTCTTTGTCGCTAGCTTCGTACTCCGAAACGATTGTCCTAAAGGCGCCTGCTTGGACGTTGTTTTCCATGGCGCAGTTCATCGTGCATGACTGACAGCCGACGCAGCGCGTGAGGTCGATGACCATGCCGTAGCGCGGACCTTTGGTTTTTTCAAATTTATTCGGAGCGGCCCTGAGCGCGGTCGCCGCGATAAAAACACCCGCCGCAGCAATAAAGCTACGACGCGAACCTAGCGTTGATTGCATTTTTTCTCCTTTGAATCAAAATGGTTTCGTAACTTTATCACAATTTAACTTAAATGATAATGTTAATATTTTTATTAAAAGTGTTTTTTAGATTATCCGAAATTTATTTTTTAGAAGCGTTTGGTTATAATGCTTTTCAAATTTTTATAAATTTAAGGAAAATATCTTGAAATACGCGCTTGATTGCAAAGATAGTTTTGAAAACTCGTTTATATTTTGGCTGACTCGTTACGTCAAATTTAAGCTTAGCTCGCTCTCAAACAAAGAACTTCGCGACCCAAAGGCGCTAGCAAGCGTAAATTTCGCCCTTAGCCGCGAGATAAAAAATATCGACCAGCTAGACGGCCTCGTAAAATCGGCTAGAAACGCCGGGCTAACGGGCATAAATACATACTTTAATCCGCTTAAAAAGATATTCGAAACGCTCAAATTTTACGAGCTAGAGAGCCTAAAGCAGATCGACGAGGAGCTGCTAAGCGAGGTGCTAGCTAGCGTCACGGGCGGACTAAGCGACGCGAGCAAGAAAAACTACCGCATAAGCGCGATAAATTTTTTCGCATTTTTGGATAAGCAAAACGAAGAGGATAGCAAGGCGCACGTGTTTGACATCGAGCTGAAAAACTGGGGCGGCGTGGGCGGAGCGCGCGGGCAAAAGCTGCCTGAGTTTATGAGCGAAGATGAGGTCAAGAGATTTTTGGAGGCGATCGAAAATGCGGAGTTTAAAAGCAACGCCAACCGCAACAAGCTCATCATAAAAATCATTATTTTTACGGGTATCCGCGTGAGCGAGGCACTAAATCTAAAGCGCAAAGATATAGCCGAGGACGGCGAGCTCTACGTCATAAGAATCCGCGGCAAAGGCAACAAATACCGCGTCGTCATGATAAAGCGCCGCCTCATCGAAGCCCACCTAGACGCGATCGCGATAAACTATATAAATAAAGAAGGCTATCTTTTTATCAACAAAAAAGGCACGCGCCTAACGCAGGCATACGTGAGCCGCATCGTCGAACAGATCCTCTTTAAAGCAGGCATCCGCAAGGAAAAAAACGGCGCTCACATGCTGCGCCATACCTTTGCCACGATGCTTTATAAAAAGCAAAAGGATCTAGTTTTAGTGCAAGAGGCACTCGGACACGCGAGCCTAAACACCTCGCGCATTTACACGCATTTTGATAGCGAAAAACTAAAACTCGCCGCTCAGGTGGCCGAGGAGCTAAGCGGGGAATAGCCGCTAAATTTGTGCGGTTTTGCTAAATTTGATCCGGGCGGCTAACGGCATGCGAGCTTGTTAAATTTGAAATTTAGCTAAATTTGCGAGTCAATATGCTGTTTTCAAATTTGAGTAGTCTATATATAAGATATTTGCGCGGTTAAATTTAAAGAATTTGACGAGAGAATAAAAACGGCCGCGCCTGAAACGCGACCGTAAATTTGGGTTAAATTTTAGATATAGTTATTTTTTCTTTGTCGCTACCGATTACGATCTCGTCGCCGCTTTCAAGCTCGTCGCGCAGGATCATGTCGGCTAGCGGGTCTTCCACTAGCTCGTATAGCGCGCGGCGCAAAGGTCTAGCGCCGTAAACGATGTCAAAGCCGGCACCCGCGATAAATTTCTTCGCCTCTTCGCTTAGGCTCGCCTTGATACCGCGATTTTGTAGCGTTTTTTCAAGCTCTTTAAACATTATATCTACGATTTTTATTAGCCCGTCTTCATCGAGCGGATTAAAGATTATCGTGTCGTCTAATCGGTTTAAAAACTCGGGTTTAAAGTAGTTTTTAAGCTCGTTTTTGACCGCTTGCTCGCGCTCGTCGCCCTTTAGATCCATGATGAAATTTGACGCGATGTTAGACGTGAGGATGATGATCGTGTTTTTAAAATCGACCGTCACGCCCTTATTATCAGTCGCCCGCCCGTCGTCTAGGATGCCTAAAAGCACGTTAAACACGTCCTTGTGAGCCTTTTCGATCTCGTCAAAAAGTATGACGCTATACGGACGTCTGCGCACGGCTTCGGTTAGCTGTCCGCCCTCGTCGTAACCCACGTATCCAGGAGGCGCTCCGAGCAGGCGAGAGACGCTGTGCTTTTCCATGTATTCGCTCATATCAAAGCGTATGAGTGCGCGCTCGTCGTCAAATAAAAATTTAGCCAAAGCCTTTGCCGACTGCGTTTTACCAACGCCCGTAGGCCCCAAAAACAAAAACGATCCGATCGGACGCGCGCCCTCGTTTAGGCCGGCTTTATTTCGCTTGATAGCTCTTGCTAGAGCGTGCAAAGCGGCATCCTGACCGACGACGCTTTCACGCAAATGCTCCTCGATCATCAGATATTTTTGCTTTTCGCTAGTTAGCATTTTGCTGACCGAAATTCCCGTCCATTTGCTTAGTATTTCGGCCACCAGCTCCTCATCGACCTGATTTTTTAGTAGCACGCCGCCCTTTTTCATCTCGTCCCATTTTTTTTCGAGCTCTTTTTGGCGATTGGCCGCTTCTAAAATTTTGCCGTATTCGATCTCGGCCGCGCGCTGCAAATCGCCGTTTCTGCGCGCTATCTCGGCCTCGCTTTTTAGGCTATCTATCTCTTTTTTTGCTTTTGAGATGCCGCCAAAAACCGCCTTTTCGTTTTCAAATTTACCGTCAAGAGCGTGTTTTTGCTCGTTTAGATCTGCGATTTGCTTTTCTATCTCGGCTAGACGCGCCGCATTTTTGGCCTCGTCTTCCATTTTTAGCGCCTCTTTTTCGACTTGCAGCGTTACGATCTCGCGTTTTATGCGGGCGAGTTCGTACGGCTCGCTTTCTATCTGCATTTTTAGCTCGGCTGCGGCCTCGTCGATGAGATCGATCG
>NZ_AOTD01000188.1 GCF_000344295.2 Campylobacter showae CC57C
ATAAATATAAATAAAATATAAAAAAATAAATTTTCTTTTATATTTCAGCCTAAAATTTAGCTCGCACTCTCTATGATTTTTAGCGTTTTTAGGCTGTCCTTTATACTTGCTCCCGAGCTTTGCTCGCCGCTTAAAAGATGCACGAAGTCCTCTAGCTCGCTTGTTAGCGGATCGGTTCTTTTTACGAATATATTTTGCATTTTGCACGCGCTTGCGTCAAATTCGCTAAATTTAACAAGGCTCTGATTTAGTAAATCAGCCTCATAAACCGCCCCTTTGCACGCGACCTCGACCATTCTTTTGCGTCTGTGCGCTAGCCAGCTAGTAGCGATGAGAGCCGCTATCTCGCCCTCAAGCTCAAACGACAAAACCGCGTTGTCTTCAAATTTGGCGTGGATTTTGCGCGAGCTTTTTATATCCGCACTTTTTATCTCTTTATCGCTTAAAAATCTAATCAGATCTATATCGTGCACGGCTAGATCGGCCAGTATCCCCACGTCCGTGATTCGCTGCGGAAATGGCGCATTTCTAGTTATTTGCACGCTGTAAATTTCCTCGTTTGCTAGCTCTTTTTTTAGCGCCGTGATCGCGGGGTTAAAGCGCTCGACGTGCCCGACTGCTACTTTTATATTTCGCTTTTGCGCTTCCTCTAGTAAAATTTGAGCGTCCGCAGCATTTGCGCAAACTGGCTTTTCGATGAGCAAATTTAGTCCCTTTTGCATGCATTTTAGCGCCGTTTCTTTATGTAGCGAGGTCGGCGTAGCGATGACGGCAGCGTCTAAATTTTCGCTCTCTAGCATCTCGTCAAGATCAGCGTAAATTTTATGCGCGAAATTTTCCTTGCAAAACGGATCGCAAAGCGCTACTATCTGCACGCTCGCGACGTTTTGCAGCGCGCGGTAGTGGTTTTTACCCATGACGCCAAGACCTATGAGCGCAAATTTAAGCATTATTTATAACCTCGATGACGTAGTCTTGCTCCTCTTTGGTCACAAACGCAGACATCGGCAGAGCCATTATATCCTGCGCCACCGCCTCGCTCACGGCAAAATCACCCCGCTTGTAGCCAAGATCCTTAAATACCTCTTGCAAATGCAGCGGCACAGGGTAATAAACTCCCGTCGGCACGCCTTTTTGCGCGCAGACTTCTAGCATCCTGGCTCTATCTCTTACTCGGATGCAGTACTGCGCCCACGCCGAGACGTTACCCTCCGCGACAAAAGGCGCTACGACGCCCTTTAGCTCGCAAGAATACCGCGCCGCGATCTCTTGGCGTTTTGTGATTTCCGCGTCAAGGTACTTTAGCTTGACGTTTAAAATGCCCGCCTGGATGGCGTCGAGTCTGCCGTTTATGCCGACGTATTTGTGGATGTAGCGCTCGGACTGGCCGTGGTTTAGCAGGATGCGTATTTTTTCGTTTAGGGCGTCGTCGTCCGTAAATATCGCTCCGCCGTCGCCGTAGCAGCCAAGCGGCTTAGCCGGGAAAAACGAGGTCGTAGCGATGCGCGAGAGATTGCAGGACTTTACGCCGTTTTGGCTCGCGCCAAAGCTTTGCGCCGCATCCTCGATGACTGTTAGGCCGTACTTTTGCGCGATGGCGTTTATCGCCGCCATATCGGCTGCCTGGCCAAAAAGCGACACCGGCACGATAGCCTTGGTCTTTGGCGTGATCTTTGCCTCGATCAAATTTGGATCGATGTTATACGTCTTCTTGTCGATATCGACGAACACGGGCTTTGCGCCCAGAAACGCTATCATCTCGGCCGTAGCGATAAAGGTAAAAGGCGTCGTGATGACCTCGTCGCCGGGCTTTATATCAAGCGCCATAAAGGCTAATAGCAGCGCGTCCGTGCCGCTACTGCAAGCTATAGCATGCTTTGCGCCGCTAAATTTAGCCAGATTTTCCTCCAGCTCGCCGACCTTGCCGCCGATATAGACCGAGCTATCTAGCACCTCTTTGATCTGCTCGTCGATTTCGTTTTTGTATTTTTGATACTGGGCCTGTAAATTTATAAAATTTATCTTCATCTTTGCTCCTATTTTATGCATTTTAGTATCTCCTCGCCGGCGTCGTCTAGCTTTTTGCCGTTAAAGTGCGCCTTGCAAAACTCCACTATCTTGCCGTGAAATTTGGCATAAATTTCATTCATCTCTAGCTCGCGTTCGTAGGCTTTGCAAATTTGCTCGCTATCTACGGCCTCTAGCCATTCGCGCGCCTCTTCGTAGCTTTCAAACTCATACCCCAAAAAGCTCAAAATCCGCAATGCGTAGCTATCTACGACCATCACCTCGCGTCCGCACGCGTAGCAAAGCACCGCGTCGCAGCTCTCCGCGCCGATGCCTTTGACGCCAAGCAGCCACTCGCGGCTGACGTTTTCTTTGAAATTTTCAAAATCGCCGAATTTTTTAAAAATCGCATCACAAAGCGTTTTTAGGCGTTTTGCCTTTGTGTTATAAAAGCCGCTTGGTTTTATGAGCAAGGCTAGCTCGGCCGCGGGAGTTTTTACTATGCCCTCAAGGCTCATCAAATTTGCGTTTTTTAGATTATTTAGCGCTTTATCGGCGTTTTTCCAGTTGGTATTTTGTATCAAGACGGCACCGACCACGACCTCGAAAGTCCCGGCTCTCGGCCACCAAAGAGGGCCGTCCGCGTCAGCCTTTACGCCCGCGTTTTTTAGCGTCAAAAAAAGCTGCGTGCTATCCATGGTTTTTCCTTTTTTCTTTGTTTTTTAGCAAATTTAGCGTGTGGCTCTTGCTCAAATTTACCGCCCAAAACGCCGCCACACTTAAATTTGAGTAAAAGCCGTAGCTAGCCTTGCGCGGCTCAAATTTGCTCTCGTTTATATAAATTTAACTGCCCGCTGTACCAAAGGCTCGCCAACTCCGTCTATCACGCGGACCTTAAAGGCGTCCGTGCAGTGCCCGCCATCAAATTCAAACACGACCATTTGAAAGATTCGCCTGCATTTTTCATTTACCTTAAACGAGTGCTTAAGTCCCGTTAAAAAGCTCTTCACGGGCGCCTCCGCGTCCATGCCGATGACGCCGTCAAACGCCCCGCTAAGACCGACGTCGCTCACGTAGGCCGTGCCGTTTAAAATTTGAAGATCATCGGTGCCCACGTGCGTATGAGTGCCCGCTATCGCGCCTACTCGCCCGCAAAATAGCCTAAAAAACGCATTTTTCTCGCTCGTGGCCTCGGCGTGAAAGTCTATGAGGATATTTTCGCTCTCACACTCTTTTAATGCACGCTCGGCCTCCAAAAAAGCGTTGTTCGTATGCGGCAAGCCATAGTGCCCCATCAAATTTACCACGCTTAGGCTTTTGCCATCTTTGTTCAAATTTATCGCTCCGCGCCCGGCCGTGCCTGCGAAGTGGTTATACGGACGGATGATAGGCAGAGCGTCCATCAGCGCGACTACGTCTTTTTTATCAAAGCTATGGTTGCCGCCCGTGATCGCGTCGATACCGCAGTCCAGCAGCTCGTGCGCGTTGGTTGCGGTTAGACCAAAGCCTCCGCTTGCGTTTTCGGCGTTTGCGACGATAAAGTCAAGCTCAAACTCGCGCTTAAATTTGGGTAAATTTTGTATAACCGCGGTGCGTCCAGCGCGTCCGACGATGTCGCCGACAAATCCTACTCTAGTTAAATTTGCCATCAAATTTTATCTTTATAGCTTAGATAAAACTGTCTTGCGGTGCGTCCCGAGCGGCTCGCGCGAAGCTGGGCGTATTGTTTGGCTAGCTCGTGAAGCATGGCTCTATCGCCCACGAAATCTTTAAAATAAAAATCCACGATCTTTAGATAGTCCGCAAAACTGCCCTGATAAAAGCTGAGCCAAAGCCCGAATCTATCGCTAAGCGCGATCTTTTCCTCGACTGCGTCGCTATAGTGCAGCTCAGTCTCGCCGACCTTCGCGCCATCGTTGTCGCTTTTTAGTTCGCTGATCAGATGGCGGCGGTTTGATGTGGCGTAAACGAGCACGTTTTTAGGCGCCTTTTCGATCGAACCTTCAAGCACGGGTTTTAAAAATTTATAGCTCATATCTCCAGCCTCAAAGCTAAGATCGTCGCAAAAAACGATAAATTTAAAGCTGCTATCCCTGATCTCGTAAATGATCTCGGGTATCATCTCTAGCTCGTCGTTTTTTAGCTCGATTAACCGAAGGCCCTCGGGGTAAAATTTAGTAAAAACGGCCTTAACCAGGCTG
Source organism: Campylobacter showae CC57C (assembly GCF_000344295.2). Classification (GTDB taxonomy): domain Bacteria; phylum Campylobacterota; class Campylobacteria; order Campylobacterales; family Campylobacteraceae; genus Campylobacter_A; species Campylobacter_A showae_B. Next base: position 4,209 of record NZ_AOTD01000188.1, read on the forward strand.
CTTTTACCGCAGCCTCGCGCGCCCCAAAGTATCGCGTGATTAGCACCCTTGCCCTCTAAAAAATTTCGCGTATTTTCCACGAGCTCTTCTTTTTGCTTTTCGATCCCGATAAGCCCCTCAAGCTGTGTGAAATCAACGTCCGTTACGCCCTTTAAAGCGCCGAATTTTCGCCGATAAATCGCTGCGGCAGTCGTATTCCAGTCTATCATTTTTCCGCCCGTCCTTTATTTAGTTTTCTAAGATAGATCAAGATCTCCTCTATCACGTCGTCATCGTCTTTGCTCTTTGATCTTAGTCTCGTTTGTTCGCCGTTTTGCGCTGTTAGCACGATATTTTGCTCGGCGTTTGAGATAGCTTTAAAGCCCGCTTTTATAGCTAAAATTTTAATTATAATGAGGCTTAAAAACTGCTTGGTGTAGATGTCGGGCTTGCCGAATCTATCCTCGATCTCGCCCTCTATCTCGTAAACCTCGGCAACTTCTTTGCACTTGCTAAGCCGTCTATATAGCTCCAAGCGCAGCCTATCCTCGCCGATAAACTCCGAATTTAAAAACGCGTTTATGCTAAGCTTCAGGTCGATTTTCGCGCTCTCAAAGCTCTCTTTATTTAGTAGTTTATTTATCTCTTCTTCAAGCATCTTGATGTAGAGCGAGTAGCCGATCGCCTCGATATGGCCGCTTTGGGCTTCGCCGACGAGGTTGCCGCCGCCTCTGATCTCTAAATCGTGATAGGCTAGCACGCTGCCCGAGCCCAAAAACGAATTACTCTCAAGCGCGACTAGGCGTTTTAGAGCGTCTGCGCTTAGGGCGTTTTTGTCTTCGACCAGGAAGTAGCAATACGCCTGCTTGTCACTCCTACCGACGCGTCCGCGTAGCTGATGCAGGTCTGCGATACCGAATTTATTCGCGCTCTCGATGATGATAGTGTTTACGTTTGGCAGATGTATGCCGCTTTCTACGATGCTGGTGCTTAGCAACACGTCGTACTCGCCGTTTTCAAACTTCATCATCTCCTCTTCGGTCGTTTTAGCGTCGATCTTGGAGTGTAGCGTGAGGATGCGCAAATTTGGCATGATGTCTAAAATTTGCTTTTTTGCCGGAGGCATGGGGGCGATGTGGTTGTGGATATAAAAAATTTGCCCGCCGCGGCGCAGTTCGCGCATGATGGCCTCTTTTACCGCCTTTTCATCCCACTCGCGCACGCTGGTTCTCACGTCTAGGCGCGAGCTTGGCGGAGTTTGTAGCACGGAGTAGCCTTTGACGCTTGAAAGCGCCATATTTAGGCTGCGCGGTATCGGAGTCGCGCTCATAGATAGCACGTGCGAGGCGCTTGATATCTCTTTTAGCTTTTCCTTTTGCTTGACGCCGAATTTATGCTCCTCGTCGATGATGATGAGGCCTAAATTTGACGGCTTAACCGATAAAAGCGAGTGCGTACCCACGCAACCGCAAGGCTGTCCCGCCTCCAGCGCCTTAACCGCAGCCGCTTTTTCCTTTGCGCTCGTGAAACGGTCAAGCTTAAAGACGCTAACGTCAAATTTGCCCAGCCGCTCTTTTAGGCTTTTAAAATGCTGCGAGCTAAGAAGCGTCGTCGGCACAAAAAATAGCGCCTGAAAGCCCGATTTTGCGCATTTAAATATCGCATTCATCGCGACCTCTGTCTTGCCGAATCCCACGTCGCCGCTAAGCAGCCTATCCATCACCTTGCCGCTTTTTAGATCGTTTGCGATGTCGCTTGAGGCGCGCTCCTGATCCCTAGTGTAGGCAAAGCCCGCGTTTTGCAAGAAATTTAGATACTCCGCATCGTCTTTTTCGATGATTTCACCGTGGATTAGCTCGCGCTGCGCGGCTAGTGAAATAATCTTTGACGCGATTACGAAAAGCTTGGCTCTAACTTTTTCTTTTATCTTGGCAAAATTTGCCTTACCAAGGCGGTCTAAAACCGCGATACTGCCGCTACTTGCGACGTATCGGTCGATCAAATTTAGATGCTCGACGGGCAGTAGCAGCTTGTCCTCGTTTTGATAAACGATCACGACGAACTCGCGCGTCCTGCCTAGCACGGTTAGCTTTTCAAGCCCCGTAAATTTGCCGATGCCGTACTCCTCGTGCACGACGTAGTCGTCCGCCTTTAGCTCGTCGATGACTAGACTCGGTTTTTTGGCGCGCTTTTTCTTTTCAAATTTATTTAGCGAAACGATGATTTCGCGTGGTGAGACCAAATTTAATGCCGCTTCGGTTTGCACGAACTCTACGTTTTGATATTCGCTCAAATTTAATGCGTTAAAAAGACCTTCGTTGCGCGCTAAAACCTTGATTTTTTTATTTTTATTTAGCTCGAAAAAATCGGCGTTTAAAGTTACGCTTAAATCTTTATAAACTTTAGCCGCGGGCAATACGGGCAAATTTGCCACCTCGCCCAGATCGCGCTCAAAGCCGTCAAATTTTTTCGTTAAAACCGTTTTAAATTCGCGCGTATAGTCTATAAAGCCGTCTATCGCCCAAAATCCGAGCGTCTTTAGGTCGCTGATTAGCGCGTCCGTTTGCATATCTTTTATTTTTTCGGAGGTTTTTTCAAATTCAGCTTCACCCAGAGCCGCGATAAAAGGCGAAATTTCAACGCTTTTTAGCTCGGTTTTGTTTGAAATTTGCGTTTGCGTGCTGTAATGTCTGATGCTCTCTATCTCATCGTCAAAAAGCAAAATGCGGTTTGGCTCCTGCGCGCCGACGCAAAAAATATCGATGATCTCGCCGCGAACGCAAAACTCGCCCTCGCTCTCTACGATATCGACCGCTTCGTAGCCAAAGCGCAGTAGCTTTTCGGCTAGCTCTTTTGGATCGATTTTATCGCCGAAATTTAGAGTAAGCTTTTGTAGATGTTTTTTGCCCGGAAGTTTGTTTAGGACGGTGCAAACAGGGCTGATGAGGAGCTTTTTGCCCTCGAATTCGTAAAATTTGGCTAGCTCGGAGGATAGCTCAAAAAGCTCGGCGCTAAAGCTGCGCAGATCATCGCCCTCGCGCGCTCTAAAATCGGGCAATCTAAAAGCCCTAAGCCCGGCAAATTCCGCAGCGCTAAGAGCCGCGATAGACTCCTTGTCATCCTCGCAGACGAGTAGCTGCGCATCGCCTCCGTTTAAAAAATACTCAAAAACCTCACTTTGCACCGCGGTACCTTTTCAAGAAGGCTTCCACGAGGTAAAACGACCCAAACGCCAGATACTCCTCGTCCGCGCGCACGTCCGCAAAGTCGGCAAACTCCATATCAAGCTGGCGCAAGGCATCTTTCACCTGCGCCGTTGCTAGCTCGCGGCCGGGCGTCTCGTACTCGATGATGTAGGTTTTTTTAACGATCGGTTTGATCGCCTTTAGGACGGCTTTTATGTCCTTGTCGGCAAAGGCGTTAAAGATCAAATTTAGCTTTTTGCCCGCAAATCTTTTCACGAGAGCCTGCGCCGCCATCTCGTTGTGTCCAACGTCGATAGTAACGTTTGGCGCGATATTTTCGCAGCGTCCGCTAAGATCGAGCGCGCCTAAATTTGCTAAATTTAAGCTAAAGCCTAGCTCCTTAAACGCAGAAGAGCTAAGCGTCAAATTTGAACGCAAAAACTCGGGTAAGCCGAATTTATCCGCATAAATTTTAATCTCGTTTTTATCATCGTCGCTTAAATTTTGGGAGGCAAATTTGAGCGTCGCACCCTTTTTGGCAGCGATCTGCCTAGCGATACCTACGCAAAGCTCGCTCATCTCGTCGTTCATCAAAGCAGCGTCCGCCATCGCGTTAAATTTAGTCGTCGCGATCTGCTCTAACGTGTCGCCAAGCAGCGCCGTGTGGTCAAAACCGATCGGAGTAAAGAGGCTAAGGCGCTTGTCAAATACGTTCGTAGCGTCAAATTCTCCTCCAACGCCAGCCTCGCAGACGAAAAAGTCGCACCCCTCAAAAAGCGGAGCGCAAAGCAGCGTTGCATACTCGAAATACGAAAGTGAGCGCGCGATCTCGGGAGGTAAAATTTTAATCAGCCTCTCGTGAGCCGTCTCGAGCGCATCTGCGCTAGCTACGGCGCCGTTCATCCAAAATCTCTCTCGAAACTCGAAAATATGCGGGCTCGTATAGTGTCCGACACTATGGCCGCGAGCGAGCATCTGCGCCAAAAATCGCCCAGTGCTACCCTTGCCATTCGTGCCGATAAGATGGATGATTTTTGGTATTTTAAACGCGCCTTGTACAAATTTAAAGGCGCTTGGCATACGCGCGCGGTTGATTTCCTTATAAAAAAGGGGTTTGTTTTCTAAAAAATTATCTAACATTCATTTAGCATTCCGGCATGACCTTGTTTCTGCCGCCCTGCTTTGCCCGATAAAGCATCTTGTCGGCCTCTTCTATCGTCGCATTCGAGCCCGTACTTGCGCTTCTTATCGCTACGCCGCAGCTTGCCGTCACGTCTATGCGCTCGTTTTTATACATAAATTTAGAATTTTGCACTATTTCTCGCATCTTTTCGGCAAATTTGACTGCATCGGACAGAGAAATCTCGGGCAGTAAAATAACAAACTCTTCGCCGCCGTATCTACCGACGAAATCAGCCTGGCGGGAGTATTTTCTAAGCATCTTGCCTATGGTAGCCAAGACGACGTCGCCCGCTTCGTGCCCGTAAACGTCGTTTATGCGTTTAAAGTGGTCTATGTCAAAAAAGCAAACGCCGTAATCGTTGCCGTATCTGTTGTATTTTTGCTCCATTCGCTCGAGCTCTTCAACTAGCGCCTTTTTGGTTCCGGTTTTGGTTAAAAAGTCCTCTTTACTCTGAGATCTTGCGCTTTCTAGATCGGTCTCTAGCTTATTTACTCTTTCTTGAAGCTCTTTTATGGTCTTTTGATCGTTTACCATCTGCTCGCCCAGCTGTTTAACCTCGCCGTCAAGGGCGTCGGCGATGGTTAGCATCTTGTCCCTGATGCCTTCAAAGCTATCTTCGCGCAAATTTATCGAGCTTAGGTCGTCTTTGATGTACTGCATCGTGCTAGAGCTTTTTGACGAGCTACTGATTAGGCTTACGATTTGGTTATTTATGCCGTCTAAAACCTTATCGAGCACGCCGACTTTATTTAAAATTTCAGCCTTATCTAGCTCAATTCGCTTTTTAGTTAGCTCTTCTATTTTTTCTCTTGTTTGACCGTCTTCGAGCAGGCTCGGATCGCTTTTTAAAATTTTATTTATCTTTCTTACGTCGTCGCTGATTTTATCGGTGATAGAAGGCTCTAGCATCATAGCTATGAGCGGGATTATTTTTTCGTAAATTTGCGTGCTATCTAGCTCTTTTATGGTTGCATTATCAAGCTCTATGACGATAGATTGCAAATCGTCGAATTTTTTTATGCCGTATGAGCCAAGACGCTTTAAAAACGAATCGTCGTAATCGGTTAGAAAATCAAACCACTTGTCTTTTATCTTTTCTACCGTGGCTACGTCAAGCCTCCTGTTTAGCGCCTCTATGCTGCTTTCAGAGAGCTCTTTGGCATTTTTGTTGTGCAGGAGGGATATGCTTTGCAAAACCCTTTTATTCATTAGCAAAAGCGCGCTTACGAGCTTTGAGTTGTCTATTATGCTTGGCGAATTTAACCTAGAGGCCATAAACGCAAAAAGCTCGTCCACGTTTTTTACGTTTTTTTGCTTTAGCTGATCTTTAAAATCATCGTTTAGCCTTGCGACGTATTTTTCGAGCTTTTGGCACTCGGGCAAGGTAACGCCGTTTTTTTTCGCTATTTCGCAAAAAACCTCCGCGTAGTTATCTGGAGTAAACACGAGTCCGCGATCTTTTATCGCTTGTATGGCTTCTCTTATGATCTGATTTACGCTAATTGCCATTTTTTAGCCCCTTTACCGCAAGCACGGCGATATACTCGTCAAAAGCCTCTTGCGAAGCCTCTTTTATGGCGTTATACTTCTCGCTCTCGCTGATGACGCCGTCTGCAAATCTAGTATCTCTTACCTTTTGCGAAACGGTAAAGTCATGCTCGCCGGAAGTCGTCACCGATAGCATCTTGCCGCCTTTTAACTTAGTATCGAAATTTAGCGTTAGTATCGCTTTATACGACGTCACGTAGCCGTTTTCGTCGTATAACAACGCCTGGTAGTTGAGCGATTTGATCGAGACCGTTATCGTCGTAGGCTCGTTTTTATCGTAGCTCATGCGCTTGCCTAGCCTTGTTACGATACCCTCTAGCACGCTATCTTTGATCCAGACGCTATTTTTAGGCTCTTCTTTGCTTATTAGCACGTTTACGTAGACGCGGTCGCCCATTATGTCGTTCGTGATCTTTGAGACGGGCTTATAGCCGCATCCGACCAAGACGAAAGCCGCTAAAAATAGTAAAATTTTTATCTTCAAATTTTAGCCTTTTATTACGAAATTTACGAGCTTTCCATTCACGTAAATTTGTTTGATTATTTCTTTTCCTTCTAGCCATTTAGCCGCGCTTTGTCTAGCTAGAGCCAAAACCTCATCCTCGTTTGCGCTACTCGGTGCTTCAAATTCGCCGCGCCTTTTGCCGTTAACGGTGATAGCCAAATTTAAGCTATCTTTTTCAAAAACCTCGTCTAAAATTTCTATTTTCGTAAAATTCGCCCTACCAAATAACTGCTCGCTAAGCTCGTTTGCAACATGCGGTACGATAGGCTCTAGCAAATTTAAGATGATAAAAAAGGCTTCCGTCGTTACGTCCTGATTATCCTGCGCGTTTACCGCGTTTAGGGCCTCCATGCAGGCGGCGATTAGGGTGTTAAAGGTAAAATTTTCATCGTAAACGTCGTTTGATTTTTTAAGCGCCTCATAAACCTTCATACGCGCGTATTTTTCTTCTTTACTCAAATTTGCGTGCGCTATCTGCGGAATTTGCGTGCCTCTTTTTACGCCCGAGCTTCGTTCGTACAAGCGGTTTAAAAATCTAAACGCGCCCTCGACTGCGCTGTCGTTCCACTCAAGCTCTTTTTGCGGAGGAGCGGCAAATAGGATAAAAAGCCTCGCCGTATCGGCGCCGTATTTATGTATGATATCATCTGGATCAACCACGTTGCCCTTGCTTTTGCTCATTTTTTTGCCGTCTTTTAGTACCATGCCTTGAGTGAGTAGTCGCTCAAACGGCTCGTCGTCTCTGAGGTAGCCTAGATCTCGCAAAGCCTTTTGGAAAAATCTCGCGTAAAGCAGGTGCAAGATCGCATGCTCGATACCGCCGATGTACTGATCCACATTCATCCAATAATTCACGCTTTTTTCGTCAAATGCGCATTCCTGCCACGTTTTTTCGTCACTAGCGTATCTGGCGAAATACCAGCTACTCTCAAAAAACGTATCCATCGTATCGGTCTCGCGGATAGCCTCGCCGCCGCATTTTGGGCACTTTACGTGCTTCCAGCTCTCGTGTTTATCGAGCGGATTTCCCTCGCCTGTTATCTGCACGTCGTCAGGTAGCGTCACGGGCAAATTTTCGATCTTTTCAGGCACGACGCCACAGCACTTGCAGTGCACCATCGGTATCGGCGCGCCCCAGTAGCGCTGTCTAGAGATGCCCCAGTCGCGGATTTTAAAATTTACGACGCGTTTGCCGATCTTATCCGCTTCAAATTTTTCTATGATTTTTAGTTTTGCCTCTTCACTGCCAAGACCGTTTATGAGCGGCGAATTTACAGATATTCCGTATTCTGTTAGCGCCTTGCCGCCCTCAAATTCGCCCTGCACAGGCTTAACCACCCACTTTATCGGCAGGGCAAA
>NZ_AOTD01000189.1 GCF_000344295.2 Campylobacter showae CC57C
GAACGAGCAAGACCCCGCCTCTAACAAGCAGATCCTCGATACCAAACGTCCCTGCGACTACGCCCGAGATAAAGCCTGATAGCGTCGCGCTAGCTCCGATTCGCAAAGCCGCCGCGCCGAAAATAGCCGAAGCAAATACCATCACCATGCCAACTACTATCCCGTAAGCTTCCACAGGTGTCTCATCTTGCTTTTCTATCTCCTCCTTAACCCCCTCATCCCCATCAAGTAGAGCAATGATCTTTTGCGTGCCTATGTTTATACCGTTTTGGATATTGCCTTTTTTAAACTCAGGGATTATGTAGTAGTTTATTATACTGCTACTAAGAGCGTCCGTTAGAGTACCCTCTAGACCGTATCCTACCTCTATGCGTATTTGTTTGTCGTTTGGAGCTACTACTAATACTACTCCGTTATCTTTACCTTTTTGTCCTATACCCCAACGTCTAGCTAGTTCTATGGAGTACTCTTCTATTTGAGCGTTACCTAGAGATTCTATAGTAGCTACTACGACTTGATTAGTGGTATTGTTTTCGTGAGTAGATAGTAATGTTTCTAGTTCGTCTTTTGCGCTCTGGCTTAGTACTCTTGCTTGATCTACTACCCTGCCGGTTAAGGCAGGGAAATTTGAACTCTTTTCGTTTGATGTTTGAGTAGTAGTTTGTTTTACGGTTTTGTTTTGTTCGGCAGTATTATCTGCTGCCGATAAATTTATAGCCGTAAGTCCTAAAAGCGTAAAAACGCAAAATAAAGTAGATAAAATGCGTTTCATTTTTGTACCTTGGTTGGGTTATTTGGCGAAAGATACGTCCGGCGCGCTTTGTTCGGTCTCGCTTGCTTCAAACGTCACGCGCGGTTTGAGCTCTGGATAAAAAATCGCGGCTATAAACTTATCCGGTATCTTGCGAAGGGCGATGTTGTAGTCCTTGACCGCTGCGATATAGTCCTTTCTAGCGACTGCGATGCGATTTTCCGTACCTTCAAGCTGACTTTGAAGGGAGAGGAAATTTTGATCGGCTTTTAACTGAGGGTAGTTCTCGGTGATAGTCATTAGCCTAGATAGCGCGCCGCCTAGAGTTTTTTGAGCGTTTTCAAACTCTTTTAGCTTAGCGGGATCGTCTAGCGAGCTAACGTCGATCGTCATTTGAGAAGCCTTGCTTCTAGCTTCCGTTACTTCCTTAAATACGCCTTCCTCGTGGCTGGCGTAGCCTTGAACTGTTTTTACTAAATTTGGAATAAGATCGGCGCGGCGTTTGTATTGGTTTTGCACCTGGGCCCATTTCTCTTTGACCGTCTCGTCGAGTACCGGAAAGGCGTTAATATACTTCATGGCGATACCGCCGATAACGCCTAAGACGACTAGAAAAATGACTAAATTTTTCATGGGTGCTCCTTTGAGAAATTTCTACCTTGATTATACACTTAAATGCTTTTAAAATTAATAATTTAAAAATGAAAGTCGGGTAAATTTGAAGTTAAATTTTGATCTAAATTTGGGAAAACTAGGAGTAAATTTGAAAAAGTAAATTTGCGGCAAGAGATTTTGCTTCTCTTGCCACATAGCGTTTAAAACTTAAAAGTCTGTTTGGATCTTTTCGTCGATTTGTATGTGTACAGTTTTGCCGTCTACGCTATCCACGCTATCATACATCTTATAGCCGGTATCGGCTTTGCTTTGATCATCCGATAGCCTCCACTGTCCTTGACCTTTAACCTTATCGTACTCGTCGCCTTTTATTTTTAATACCGTATCGGCATTATCGGTGATATCTAGCACGTCCTTAGCTCTAATGGTTAGCTCTACCGCTCCACCTGAGCCGTCGGCACCTAGCTGTAATTCCTCAAAGCTTTCAACCTTATGATCTAGGTTATTTACTTGGCTCAAGTCGATACTGTCGTTAAATACTAACGTGTCTTCCCCTAGTCCGCCGTACATCCTCTCTTGAGATGCTTTGTAGGTGATAGTATCGTCGGTAGTATCTTTTTCTACAGTTATCGTAGGGAAAGAGACGGTAGCGCTTTCGTTGCCGTTTTGATCTACCGTTTTAGCGGTAATATTTACCTTGTTATTGTCTTTTTCGGTATTTATCAATATATCGGTAGAGACATGACCGCGATCTATATCTTCCTGAGTCAGAGCAGGCAACTCTTTGGTTATCATTTTGCTTGCGTCATGAGGATCGGTATAGCTCACTACGACTTTATCTCCGGCTACCGTATCGTCAGGTAGGTAAACGCTTATGCCTGTTGAGCCCTTATCTCCGTCTCTGCTATTTTCCGCTACCGTTAGTCTGCCGTCATAGTTGGTTTCTTCGTTATACCCTATCGTGCTTATATTTTGCATTTTTTCTAGGACAGCCTCATCATTGCTTGTGACTCTATTGTTGTTATACGCATCGGTTAGCGTAGCTTCTACGGAAACCTTGGTTTGATCATCCGGCCTCATACCTACGTTGCGAATTCGCACTGCGCCACCCTCTACCTCTAGAGTTTCCGATCCATCTGTGCTTACGGCTCTAAATTTCTTGATTCCGTTTGCGTCTCTATACTCTTCGATAGTGTATGACTTGTTGCTTCTGCTTACGCCGCCCTCTTTAATATTAATATTTAGCTTATCGCCATTTATTATATTGCTTGGAAGCCCTACGGCGATAGTAGTTTTAGTAGATGCGCCGTCTGCAGTATCTTCTACCCTGCTAATCTTACCATCGTCATCAAGATCCTCTTCAAATCTAGCGGTTAGCTCTCCGTTCCAATCACTGTTTAATTTATTTTTAGCCTCGGCCGTCGGAGTTTTGTCTATTCCAAATTCGTCAGAGAGTGATGCTTTGGCAACGATTTCGGTATTGTTTTGCATAGGTACGTTTTTGATTTTTACCGTATCATCCTCTACGTCTATCCTTGAGCCGTCCGTACCGACAGCTTGTAGCTTGCCGTTTGATTTTTCAAAGGTATAGACCTTGTCGCTTCCTTTTATATTTACGGTTAGTTTATCTCCAGCTACCACGCCGTTAGGAAGAGTTACGCTAATCGTAGTAGTAAGGACGCTATTGTCGCTTGAAGCTTCGCTTCTATCTATTACGCCGTTTCTGTTGGCGTTGTCTTCGTCAAAGCTTACAGATACGTTTTTATTGGTTAACTCAGGAGTTAGCTCAAGACCCTTGTCTGCAACGGCCGCTTTTTGTGTTCCCGCGCCGTCGACTACTTTTGCGCCGACTAAGGTTTCTTTACCGGCTATCATAGATACAGGAACTTTTATGATGCCGTTTTTTCCGGTATCAAATTCGACCCCGTCGCTACCTCTAACCTTATAGCTTCCATCAGGATTTACGCCTACTATAGAGTACTCTTTTGAGATATTCTCGGTAGTGCCGTTCGGTTTTGGCTGATTTATACTAACTTGTACTTTATCGCCGGCTACTGCATTGCTAGGGATTGTAACTAGAGCATTTGTCTTATGGATATTGCCGTCTAGGTCTGCTTCTGTTCTAGTTAGCTTACCGTTTCTGTTTACGTCTTCTTCAAAGCCCAAATAAAGAGGTCTATGTCCCGCGCCGCTTCCTAGTATCGTGCTATTAGCTGCAGACGCGGCCTTTCCGATTCCGTCTGCTCCTGTTACTTTAGCGTCTACTCCAGTACTTGCGGTATCGCTGATAGGTATATTTTTGATTTCTACCGTATTGTTTTGTTTTACCTCGACCTCGTTGTTGTTAGCATCCACGATTTTAAATTGCTTATTGCCGGCTGGATCTTGATACTCTTTTATAGTATAAGTTCTAGTTTCGGCTACTACGCCATTATGTTTAACATCGATTTCTAGTTTGTCGCCGTTTACTATGTTGCTAGGTAATTTTACGGTAGCGGTAGTTACCCCATTTTGAGCATTTTCGCCGGCAGAGATAGATCCGTCGTTGTTTTCGTCTTCGGCGAAGGCCACATACATATCGTCATAAAGAGGGGTTATTCCGCTATTGTTTTTAGCAGCTGCTTTGCCGCCTTTACCGTCAGAAACATCGGCCTCTACTACGGTTTTGTATCTCTCATCCATAGTTACGCCTACTTGTACCGTATAGTCTTTTTTGACCTCGACCTCGGTACCGTCGGCAGCCACACCCTTAAAGCGCTTGTTTCCGTCGGCGTCTTGGTATGATTGAAGGGTGTATGTTTTAGTTTGGCTCGTCTCGCCTGACGTTTCAGCTTTATTTTTTACAGTGATATTTAACTTATCGCCGTCAACTATGTTATAAGGAAGCTTTATACTTGCCGTAGTTTTATGGATCTGCGTATTACCGCCCTCAGCGCTTTCGGCTCTTGATACGGTTAAATTTTGATTAACATCTTTATCAAATTTAACTTCCATAGCATCTAGATTGTTGATTATATTATCTTTAGTAGCACTAGCCTTCTCTATGCCTCTAGCATCTGATATTTCGGCCTCTACGATAGTTTTGTGATCTGTGCGCATACGAACGTTTTTTATCTCGAAGCTATTTTTTGTTTTCATGTCTACATAATTGCCAGTATCATCATCTTTGAGTCTCGTTACAGCATTGCTCTTGTTGTTATTTTTCTCAATAGTATAGTGTTTAACGGTATCTATATATGATCCGTCAGCCCTAGGTTCTTTAATTGTCACAGTTAGCTTATCTCCGTTAACCGCATTGTTTGGAATTTTAATTGTTACGGTCGTCGTGTATTCGCTGCTCGTGTGCTCGGCAACCGTTCTATCAGTAACCTTTCCGCCTTTAGCATCTTCAAAGATAACACCAGGCTCTTTTATAGCCTCGATGCTGATTTTCGCATCGGCGGTTTTGTCAGGTTGTGGTTCAGTGTATTTCACGGTAGCCGTTATTTTCGTATCTTGATTTGATCTTACGTCGAGATCTTTGTACTCAAATTTATAGAGCTCGTCGTCTGTTCTTAGATCGGAGATCGGCTTAGTAGATTTTCTAGGCAAAATATCGCTACTATCAGCGTCATTTTTTATAGACTCTATAACGCCTTGCGCATTTAATTTAATAGTATACGTTTTTTCAACTACGCCTTTGCCTGGCTCCTCAACCTTCAAGACTAGTTTATCGCCGTCTTTAACGTCGTAAGGTATAGTTATAGTGGCGTTAGTTTCGTTTACGTTTTGATCGGTCATACCGTCTGCTCTAGATAGTATCTTAGCTCCTGATGCCTGTACCTTGCTAGGTTTTTCGTTAAATTCTACACCTATATTACCGTCATAGAATGTTACTTCTGCATTGTTGGAATCTTCACTCTTCTGATCACCGTTACCGTGATCTACGACTCTAGCGATAACTCCGGTTTTAACTCCCGGAGCTACCTTAGCCATGCCGTCAATCACCATTGTTCGTCCGTTATTTATATGTTCCGGCTTGATTACTTCTATTCTTTCCTCTGTAGTTACGTTACCGTTTTTGTCAGTATATGTCATAGTGATTTTCATATCATCACCGGCTCTTGCATCCTCAGGGATGGTAATTTTTACTGTCGTAAAATTTAAATCCCCGTCTCTTATATTTTCAGAAGGAGTTAATATTCGGTCTCCGTTGTAATTCTCAGGCAAGTAAACTACTGGATTTACATCCAATCTTAACGTATCGGTAGATGCCGAGCTTTCGTTACCTATCGAGTTAGTTATAGTTGCAGAAACCGTAGTCGGTGCATTATTCGACATCTTATTGGTTTGGATTTGCAACGAGTAGCCGTGATCTTTAATATCTTGAGTAATAGTTACGCTTTGTGTTGTTTTCGTGCCGTCTGGATTAGTAACGGTAATTTTTAGAGTATCTCCTAATGTGGCATCCGAAGGTACGGTAACCTTAGCTTCGGTAACATTTTTATTGTGATCTTGCTTATTCTCAGAATAGCTTAATAATCCGCTATTGTCCAAGTCTTCCGTAAATACAACCGTAGGAGCCGCAGGCGTGGTGGTGTCAAATTTAACACTATCACTACCTCTTGGG
>NZ_AOTD01000190.1 GCF_000344295.2 Campylobacter showae CC57C
AAGTATTTTGAGATGATTTTTGGGGTTGCGACGTAAAATTTTGGCGTAGATAGAACATATAGTTCATCGAGCCAAAATTTTACTAGCTCCACAAAAAGCACTCAAAAGACAAGGCTACAAAAGGAAAATTTATGAAAAAACTATTTTTAATCATCGGCGCTCCAGGCTCTGGCAAAACCACTGATGCATCGCTAATCGCGCAAGAGGACGCCAAATTTGCGCACTTCTCAACGGGCGATCTGCTACGCGCAGAGGTTGCCAGCGGCTCAGAGCTAGGCAAGCTAATCGACGGTTTCATCTCGAAGGGTAACCTAGTCCCGCTTGACGTCGTCGTAAACGCGATCGTCTCGGCGATCAAAAGCTCAGATAAATCAAACGTCATAATCGACGGCTATCCGCGTAGCGTCGAGCAGATGACCGAGCTAGACAAGGTGCTAGCCGCGCAAAACGAGATCGCGTTAAAAGGTGTGATCGAAGTGGACGTTAGCGAAGTCGTCGCACGCGAGAGAGTGCTCGGACGAGCGCGCGGAGCCGACGACAACAACGAGGTTTTCAACAACCGCATGAAGGTTTATTTGGAGCCGATCGAGGCGATACGCAAATTTTACAAAGAAAAAGGCCTGCTCCACGTCGTAAACGGCGAGCGTGCGATTGAGCCTATCGTGGCCGACGTCAAAGCTCTCGTAAATAGCCTATAAACATTATTTTAGAGCCTCGAGCGAGGCTCTAAATTTAAGCTTTTTATAAATCCAAATTAACAAATAATTCACGAAATATCATTAAAATCCGCACTATGATTTCACGAAAATCACATAAAATTTTAAAGGATACGTAATGTTTAAGAAAATAGTTTTATCAGCGGCTCTTGCTAGCGCAATGTTTGCAGCAGGCGGATTTACTGGTTCAGGCGCGCAAAACGCAGCAAATCAAGGCGGCTTCGTCGGCAAAGGCGCCTTGAGCGCAAGCACGGTAAAACAAGCCCTAGCACTACCAGATGACGCTCGCGTCGTGCTTGAGGGCAAGATCGTCTCCGAGTTTCGCCCTGAGCACTACCAGTTCGTCGATAAAAACGGCGACACGATCGAAGTCGAGACCGACCACAAAGACTGGAGAGGCGTAACCGTCGATGAAAACACGCCAGTGCGCATCTACGGCGAGGTCGATAAGGACTTTATGAAAACCTCTATCGACGTAAAAACTATCGAAATAATCAAATAATTTTAGGGCGGTTCGCCGCCTTAAAATTTCTCCAAATTTTAATTCCCTCAAAATTTATAAATTTGACTTTTTTAGCATCAAATTTACCGCCGTAATGCCGGTCAAATTTTGGTCTACTTCAACTCCGTTTTACTCCAAATTTAGCCGAGATTTTATATAATCTCTTAATCAAATTTCAAGGCAAGTATCTCAAAGCGTTTTGCTACAAAACGCCGCGTGATAGGAGCTTTACAAAGGATTAAAATGGACGTTTCAAAAATCAAAGCAGGCTCAAGCCCGGACAAAATCAACGCCGTGATCGAGATCCCGTACGGCTCGAACATAAAATACGAAATCGACAAAGATAGCGGCGCGGTCGTAGTCGATCGCGTGCTCTACTCGGCGATGTTCTACCCGGCAAACTACGGCTTCGTGCCAAAC
>NZ_AOTD01000191.1 GCF_000344295.2 Campylobacter showae CC57C
TCCGAGGCGGGTTGGATTTTACTCGTCGCGATGGAGGATATGTAGAATTTGCCGTTTTGGGCTAACGGACCCACTAAATTTAGCCCTCTACAAGCTTGCGCGATCGACATAAGCCAGCCTTGCTCGGGTTGATTAAATTGAGCGAATTTGTAAAATACGTTACCGTTGTCTATCTTTAGCTACCTGCTTTAAAGTTTTTAAACCCCACCCTAAATCAGGCGGAGTTTAGAAGGTTGTAAATGAGTCAAATTTAGGCGGTTTTTGCGCTCTTGTTGCCAAAAATTTCTAAAAATTTAACCGCTAGTTTTTGAAATATATTTTCTTTTTTACGTTTGCTAAGTAAAAATTTTGCCGTTTCGCTTCTACCAAACATCACCGCAAAAGCCCAAGGCGTCATACCCAGACCATTATTTGCTTCAATATCGGCTCCGGCGTTAACTAACGCTTTTACTACGTCTAAGTACCCCTTAAACGCAGCGCCCGCAAGCGGAGTTTGCCCGCGGTCGTTGCGTTCATCTACTCTAGCGCCGTTTGAGAGCAGCATATTTACGGTATTTAGAGCATTGTTATAACTAGCTAGCATCAAAAGCGTATCGCCTTTGGCTGATTTTAAATTTACGCTAAGCCCCGCCTTTATCATCTTTTCTAGCTCGTCTGCTTCGTCTTGTCTAGCAAAATCAAGCGCCATGGCGCAAAGTTCGCTATATCTTTGCTCTTCAGCCTGCGTTAAATTTGTCAAATTTTAGCCTTTAGCGCTGCTTTGACGCCGTTTGCGTACTCTGGCGAGATTTGCTCAAAATGCCCTATTGCGCGCTCTTTTATCGCTTCGCTCACACCAGCCATGCTCTCTGCGATATTGCTAAAAAGCTGTGATTTTTGGCTATCGTTCATTAGTGCAAAAAGCGCTCTAGGTTGCGAGTAATAATCCTGATCCTCGGCTCTATGGTCGTATCTTTGCATTGCGCCTTCTAAATTTATATCAGGCTCTAGCAGGCTTCTATCTTCTTTGCCGCCGCCAAAGCTGTTTGGCTCATAGTAGGCCTTGTCGTCGAGTTCATACATTCCGTTATTCATCGCACCGCCCACGACGTAGGTGTTTATTTCGCTTATCGGACGATTTACGCTTAGCTGCGCGTAGTGCGTGCCTATGCGGTATCTTTGAGCGTCCGGATAGCTAAAGATTCTGGCTTGAAGCATTTTATCGGGGCTAAAGCTGATACCAGGGACTATATTTGACGGGCTAAATGCGGCTTGCTCTACTTCGTTGAAGTAATTTTTAGGGTTTTCATTTAGCGTCATGACGCCAACGTCGATAAGCGGAAATTCCTTATGCGACCATGTTTTGGTTAGATCAAACGGGTTAAATTTGACGCTTTTTGCTTGATCTTGGGTCATTATTTGGATTTTAAAATCCCAACTTGGAAAATCTCCTTTTTCTATGCTTTCAAAGAGGTCTCTTTGGTTGCTCTCCCTGTCTTTTGCGATTATTTGCGCGGCTTCATCGTTGGTTAAATTTTTAATGCCTTGACGAGTTTTAAAGTGAAATTTGACCCAAAATCTCTCGTTTTTGTCATTTATAAAGCTATAGGTGTGGCTGCCAAATCCATGCATATGGCGGTAGCTAGCAGGTATGCCGCGGTCGCTCATTAAAATCGTAACTTGGTGCATAGTTTCAGGGCTTAAGCTCCAAAAATCCCAAGCGGCTTCGTTTGAGCGTAGATGCGTGCGCGGGTCGCGTTTTTGAGTATGGATGAAATCTGGGAATTTATACGGGTCTTTGATGAAAAAAATCGGAGTGTTGTTGCCGACTAAGTCCCAGTTGCCCTCTTTTGTGTAAAATTTAATCGCAAAGCCCCTTACGTCGCGTTCCGCATCAGCCGCTCCGGCCTCTCCGGCTACGGTAGAAAATCTCAGGAACAGTCTCGTTTTCTCGCCTTTTTGCAAGACATTTGCTTTCGTATAGCGCGAGATATCGTGCGTGATCTCTAGCGTACCGTACGCAGCGCTACCTTTTGCATGAACGGCTCTTTCCGGGATGCGTTCTCTGTTTTGGTGGGCTAGTTTTTCAAGTAGTTGATAATCTTGCAGCATTATGCCGCCGCGGCTGCCCGCAGTGAGCGAGTTTTGATTGTCGGCTATCGGATTGCCTGAAGTGGTGGTTAGTTTTTTCATATTTTTCCTTTTTAATAAAAATTATTATTTCGTAATTATACTTATTTAGAATAAAATTTTTCTTAAATAATAAAAATTATTAGTAGAAAAATTTATAAATTGTGGATATTGGAAAATTAATTGCATTTTGGCGATAAATTTGCTATTCAATATTTTAAAATTTGACTTATTCTCTTTTTGGATAGGTTGAGAGAGGTTTATGGATATCGGCGAAAAAGAAATATGATAAAATCACAAAAGTCTAAATTTAATCCTAATGATTTTAAAAGCATTCATAGTAGAGCATTTTGCTTCATTGATGACGTAAAAGTCTATGCTGTTGTATCAAACGGCGCTATGGTGTGGGTTAATGGCTAGCTCGTGGTGGATGCGGTTATCTGCTTTGGTTTTCACAAAACAGGCTGGTGGTTTTGGTTGATTTTATTAGCTACCGGAGTTGCCGAGCTAAATGTATATTCTCATCGCAAAAAGCAGCGAAGAGTCAGGGCTTTCTGCAAGGCTTAAAAATTTATTTTATTTGCTTGTTGCCCTGTATCTTTGTTTTCTTGCTTTGGGAGCTATCTATTATGGGTTCACGTTGGAATTTAGCACTTATAGGCTTTTTGTTATGTTAGCAGCCACTTGTTTTCTGTTTTGGATGGGCAAATCCGCATATCTTAGGTTTTTGATATTTAGATATTTTATATTTGGTTAGGTACTTTGAAATTTAAATGTATGAAAGGTTTTTGGCATGATGAGGCCTTTAAATTTGTTTGATATGGAGCTAAAATGCTAAAAAAACATCCGCTAATTTCCGTAACGATCGCTATTGTTGTAATCTTTTTTGCTATCTATTTTTTTATCTTTGGGTTAGCTACTATTTTAGATGACGACATTGGCGATAGTAAAGAGTTAAATAATAGCTTTTTTTACGTCAAAGATGACAAGGTCTATGCCATGGTGCCAAGTGGCGGTAAATTTGAGCTAATAGGCGTGAGAGCCAGCAAATTTAGATACATTGACACTGGCAAATACGACAACAGAAACGTTGGCGCTAGCGATGAGGCGGTATATTGTGGCAACCTCGTAATGAGCGGGCTTGATCCAAATGGCGTTAGAGCGCTTGGCAATGGCTATTTTGGTGATGGCAAGATAACATATTTTTGCGATAGCGCAAGCGAGACGAACCTCGAAATATCCGCACTTAAAGAGTTTTGGGACATCCTCTCACATAAAATGTTTAATACCCCAAAAGCGCAAACTCATATCTATAAATTTAGACAGGTTGATAGTGTAAATTTAGCTGCGATCTTGGGCTTTGGCTATGCAAGCGACGGAGTGAGGGTCTATCATGAGGGCAAAGAGCTAGAGGGCGCAAACGCCAGCAAAATGCGTTACATCGAGCAGGCATCTGGCAGAAAGAGCGTGCATTTTACGACTGACGGAGAAAATGTCTATCATGACAGCACAAAACTAGGGATCAAATTTAGCCCGCAAATGCGTGATATCGGCGAGATATGGCGCATTCACTATCTTTATGAGCCAAATTCTGGCATGGTCTATGCAAATGATCACGAATTTGACCCTAAATTTCCCCCATACGAGCCACTTTTTAACCTAGAAGACGAGCACTCCTATCACGCTCTTTTTCGCGGTAAAGGTGGGATCTATCACTGGGAGCGAAAGTGGCAGTGGTATAACAGCATAGATGAAGGCGAGTTTGTAAGAGACGGAGATGATCCATTTAAAGGCGAGATAACGCCGCTATATGGCAACGTGGTGATAAATGAGGGCAAGACATATTTTTTAAAAACCTATGAAATTTGGCACAACACGAAAAATGATCACAGCCTAAGCTCACGCCACACGTGTATAGTTAGGCTTGATACAAAAGAGCAGTGGCGAAAGATAGGTCTTGTAAGAAACGATGGCTACGGAGCTGTCTATGCAAACGGCGATAAGACATATTATTTTGATAACGTCGGCTACGGTTGGCGTTTTAACAGTAGTGTTTATGATATAAACGACCTTGGCGTGGTTGAAATTCTTACTCGTCCTTATGGCCCAAATGTTGAGAATTTAAAACTTGAAGAGATAGTAAAAATGGTAGATCAAGGCGCTATGACGCCAGCTGAGGGTGAGGTGGTGATCGATGCGATAAGCGACTTTGATGATTACTCGCAAAAATATGCCTACTGGATATTTTTTGCCATTGCATTTGTAGCCTCGGTAGTTGGCGCCATTTTTAAAAATAAAAAGCAAGCAAAAAAGTTTAAAAAAAGGGTAGATGATTATAGATCATGAGAAAAATTGCTATTAGATTTATTTATTTTTTAGTCATTTTGACGCTACTTTTTGTTTTGGCGATGCTTTATCTTTGGCATGAGGGAGAGTATCAAAGAGGCTTTGCAAACATAGATAGTAGCGAGTTTTACCGCTCACCTGAGGGTAAAATTTACATTCAAATTTCAGGCAGCGGCAAGTATGAGCTAAAAGGCATTGATGAGGCTAGTTTTAGGGTCTTAAAGCTAGAACATGCATATGACTACTCAAACGTGGCGGCTGATAAAAACAGTGTCTATTGCGCTAGAGAAATTTTGCCTGGCCTTGATCCAAAGAGCGCCAAAGTGCTTGGCAATGGCTATATAAGTGACGGCAAGATAAGCTATTATTGCAGCTCTAGAAGTGAGAAAAAGGCGGGATTTAATGAATTTATCGCCGTTATGAAAAGCGTCGCTCACGTCTTTATAAAAAGCTACGATGATAGCTCATATTTTTATAGGACAAAGCTAGTTGAAAGTGCAAATTTAGAGCCTATATTTGACGCTGGCTTTGCAAGAGATGGTGGCACGCTTTACTACAAGGGCGAAAAGCTTGACGCACAACCTAGCGAGCTAAGATATATCACGGCAGAAAACGGCGCTCATAGTGGATATTACACAGATGGCAAAAGCCTATTTTTAGGCTTTTATAAGCTTGATACGAGCTACACAGATGAGGTGCGCCAGATATGCTACGACCCAATGCACGATATAGAATATCTTTTTGAGCCAAAAAGTGGGGCAGTGTTTGCAAATGAGCGTAAATTTAGCGCCCAAAATATGCCTTATAGCGCCATTTATAGCGTGGATAACGTGCACTCGTTTTGGCCTCTTTTTACCAGCAAAGGTGGAATTTACTTTTGGGATAGCACGAAAAACGAACAAGCTAAAATTTCAGACTACCAGCTAAAAGGCGAGCTAAAAAGGCTCTATGCTGACGTTTTTGTAGATGAAAATTCAGCATATTTCTTGCAGCAAGGCGAAGAGTGGCAGCGCTCAAAGCACGGCAGGCACTTAGTGGCGCAAACAGTCTCTTTATATAAATTTGCCCCAAGCAGCTCTTGGCGTGAGATAGGGCTGGTAAAAGATGGCGAATATGGCGCAGTATATGCAAACGGCGATAAGCACTATTTTTTTAGCAAGATAAAGCCATTTTATGGCATAAAACATAGCGTTTATGAGGTGGCGGATCTTAGTATCACCCAAATTTTAACAAGAGCATCTGCAGAGCTTAGCGCAAAAGATATCAGCGGTATGATAAAGCGCGGCGAGCTAGTGGAGGCAAGCGGCGAAGAGGTCGCAAGATCGAGGATAGAGTATGACTCGCCAAAGATCATTTTGTATATCACGTTTGGTATCGCTTTTGTAGTCATAGTGCTAATAACTCTTGCAAAACCAAAGAGAGATAAAAGCGACTTGAGATAAATTTCAAAGTAGCTATTTTTGGTGGCTAAAGCTTAAAAATTCATAAAAAATTTAAAGATAAAATTTGACCTATTTACTCTTTTTTGTTATTTTAAAAGGAAGATGAAATTTACAAAAAAGGAGAAAAATGATCAAATTTCAAAAGTCGAAATTTAACAATTCGGTATTTATCCCATCGCTTGTTGTTATATTTTTAATAACGGCATTTGCAGCAATATTTCCAAATTTCTCAAATGAGTTTTTTAAAGGTATGCAAAACTACATCGCGGCCAAATTTGGCTGGTTTTACATCCTGACCGTCGCCGTCATACTTCTAAGCATCATTATCCTTGGCTTTAGCAAGCTTGGCGAGATCAAACTAGGAGCCGATCACGTAAAGCCGGAGCACAAAAATATCTCGTGGTTTTCTATGTTTTTGGCCGCCGGCAGGGGCTTGGACTTGTGTTTTTTGGCGTGGCCGAGCCGCTCATGCACTATCTAAATCCGCCGCTCGGCGACGCGCAAACTATCGCAGCGCAAAAGCTTGCGATGAATATCACCTTCTTTCACTGGGGTATGGGCGCATGGTCGGTCTATGCTATCGTGGCGTTAATTCTCGCCTTTTTCTCGTATAGACACGGCTTGCCGCTCACGCTTAGATCGGCGTTTTATCCGATAATCGGCGATAAAATTTACGGCAAGATCGGCAACGCCATCGACACATTTGCCGTCGTAGCGACGCTTTTTGGCGTAGCGACCTCGCTAGGATACGGCGTACTTCAGGTAAATGCCGGCCTTACGCACGTTTTTGGCCTGCCGACCATGCATATTACGCTTCTAATAGTGCTTTGTTTTGCAGCGACCATCTCGGCGGCTAGCGGCGTTGATAAGGGGATTAAAATTTTATCAAACGCAAATATAGCGCTAGCTATATGTTTTATGTTTTTGATACTATTTTTGGGCGATACGACGCAGCTTTTAAAGTCGTTTGTGCAAAACAGCGGCGACTACGTATCGACGCTTATTTCAAACACCTTTAACCTCTACGCCTACGAGAGGCAAAACGAGAGCTGGCTTGGCGGTTGGACGCTGCTATACTGGGCTTGGTGGCTATCTTGGTCGCCGTTTGTGGGGCTATTTATCGCTAAAATTTCAAAGGGTAGGACGATAAGAGAATTTGTGATCGGCGTGCTTTTCGTGCCAACCGGCTTTACATTTGCTTGGATGAGCTTCTTTGGCAACTCGGCGATTGCCTTGGTGCAAGGCGGATTTAGCGAGCTTGCCAGCACGGTAAATTCTGACTCGGCCTCGGCGCTTTTTATGTTTTTAGAAAAATTTAGCTTTTCAGGCGTGCTAAGCATGATCGCGGTTTTTATGATCGTCATATTTTTCGTCACTTCGGCTGATTCAGCAGCGATAGTCATGAACATGCTTTGCTCAAATGGTAAGGACGATACGCCGGTTTGGCAAAAGGTCTTTTGGGGCGTTACAGTGGGCGCCGTGGCAGCATTTTTGATGCTAGCCGGCGGTCTTGGCTCGCTTCAAGCACTTACGATAACTACGGCGTTGCCATTTGCCATAGTGCTACTTGGCGCCATTTACGGGCTATTTAAGGCGTTGCGCGTGGATGTAACCAAAAAAGAGACAAATAACTTTAATAATATGCCTCTTAGCGATCTTTCAAAGCCTTGGCAAGAGCGACTAAGCGCGATCATCACTCTACCTAGCAAAAAAGACGGCAGTAAATTTCTAAACGAAGTCGTGCTAAAAGCCTTTAACGAGCTAAAAGATGAATTTGCCAAAAACGGCCTTGAGGCAAATGTAACAAAAGCTGAAAATTTCGTAAATTTAAACGTCGGACTTGGCGATGAGATGGACTTTAGATATGGCGTATATCTCACCAAAAGCCAGAGCCCGGACTACACGAGGGAGCTTGAGGGCGACGATCTTTATTACAGAGCCGAGGTATATCTAAAAGAGGGTGGTCAAGACTATGACGTGCTTGGTTGGAGCGAGACCACGCTGATAAACGACGTCATAGAGCAATACCGCAAACATATGCAGTTTTTGCATGTCGTTAGAAAATAAAAAATTGGCGTAAATTTATAGAAATTTACGCCTTTAAATTTATGCCAAACAGCCTTTTTCTAATAATATTTACCGATTTTAATCCAGATTTGTTTTAAATTTCAAAGATGGTTCTAAAAACTTTAAATAAAATTTTTATATAATCTCTCTTTTTCACAAAGGTATACAGATGGATAGAAAATCGTGGAGTTCAAAGCTCACATACATTTTAGCCGTTGCAGGGGCTACGGTCGGTTTCGGCGCGACGTGGCGTTTCCCGTATCTAGTCGGGCAAAACGGCGGCGGCGCCTACGTACTCGTGTTTTGTATCGCGATGATCGTGATCGGTATACCGATGATTTTAGCTGAAAACGCGATCGGCAGACGTCTAAAATGCAACGCCGTGGACGCATTCGGCGGTAAAAATATAAATCCAGCGTGGAAAATCGTGGGCTGGATGGGGCTACTCGGGGCATTTGGCATCATGGCCTACTACATGGTTATCGGCGGCTGGGTGCTAAACTATATCGCGCAGATCGCATTTGGCATGCTTGATCTCTCGCAGGTGCTTAGTTTTGAGGTTACGAGCGCGTTTTATGAGCAAAATATCGTGAGCGATCCGTTAGCTATCAGCTTTGCGACACTGGTTTTCGTACTCGTAAACTACGCGATCTTGGTGCAGGGCGCGGTCGGCGGTATCGAGCGCTCGGCGAAGTATCTCATGCCGCTACTTTTCGTGCTGATGATCGTTATGATTGTAAAAAACTTGACCTTAGATGGCGTGGCGCAGGGGGTTAAATTTTATCTCACGCCCGATTTTTCAAAGATAAATATCAAGCTTTTCGTCGAGGTTTTGGGACAGGTATTTTTCGCGCTTTCGCTTGGTTTTGGCGTGATGATCACGCTTTCAAGCTTTGTTAAAAAGGACGAGGGGCTGGTTAAAATCTCTATTATCACGGGCATCCTAAATACTGTCATCGCCGTGCTTGCGGGCTTTATGATATTTCCGTCGCTCTTTAGCTACGGCGTATCGCCAGATAGCGGCCCGAGTCTCGTGTTTAAGAGCTTGCCGATCGTTTTTTCGCATATGCCTTTTGGCGGATTTTTTGCGGTGGCGTTTTTTACGCTTCTGATGATCGCCGCGCTCACGACCTCGCTGCCGATCTACGAGGTTATCATCACGACGCTTCAGGAGAAATTTAAAATTAGACGCAAAAGCGCGATCTTGCTGGTGCTAGGCACGATATTTATCTTTGGAAATTTACCGTCCTTGATGGCTACGAACCTGCTTGCGGACGTTAAAATTTTCGGTAAAAATATCTTTGACGCATACGACGCCATCAGCGCTACGATATTTTTCGTGCTTACTTCGCTAGGATGCGCGATATTTGTCGGCTGGGTGCTAAAAGACGAAGCCAAACGCGAGATAATGCAGGGCAGCGAAAAATACGCAAAACTCGTAAATATCTGGTTTTGGTATATCAAATTTGTCGTTCCGTTTATTATTTTGGTGCTTTTTATCAGCTCGTTTTACGATAATTTTTTAAAGTAGGGCGTAAAATATGTTTTATCTTTTACTCGGTATTTACTTTTTTTACGTTGCCGCAAAGGCGTGGCTGGCGATTTTGCAGATAAATTTTATACGCGCGGAGGCTAAAAAGCCGGCCGTCGTGCTAGAGCAGGGCGAGTACGAATCAGCCGCTGCAGCCGCGATAACGAATCAAAAATTTGAGATAGCTAGCCTCTTTTACCACGCCGCGATATTTATGATGTGGGCGTGCTGGGGGCTTGGCGCGATATCGGGGCATGCCTATAAAACGGGAGATATAGGCGACAACGTCTTTATGGTTATGGTATTTTTGCTCGTTTCGTCGTTGTTAGAACTACCGCTAAATATCTACGAAACCTTCGTCAAAGACAAAAAGCTCGGCTTTTCAAACGTAACGCCTAAAATTTTCGCGCTTGACCTGCTTAAAACGCTCGCGCTAACGCTGGTTTTCGGCACGCTGTTTGTGTGGCTGGTGCTGCTTTGCATTAGATTTTTGGGCGATTTTTGGTGGTTTTGGGCGTTTTTGCTAAGCTTCGCG
>NZ_AOTD01000192.1 GCF_000344295.2 Campylobacter showae CC57C
ATGCAGGTAACGATATCCTAGATGGCGGAGCTGGTAACGATTATTTGGAAGGCGGAGCTGGTAACGATACCTACGTATTCGGTAAAGGAGATGGCAACGATACTATATACAATTACTCAAATTCGGGTAAGGACGAAGTAGATACGATTAAATTTAAAGAAGGGATCACTAAAGAGGATCTGACGTTTAGTAGAGAATATAACAACGACTACTCCAGTAATCTTTTAATAGGTATAAAAGGTACGAACGACTCTATTACTGTTCATAGCTTATTCGATGGTACCAGAAATGCCCAAGGCTCATTAAATGAGCAATTCCTAATTAATAGAATAGAATTTTCGGACGGTTCTTATATGGATGCCGAGGATATTAAAAAAGCCGTTCTCTTAAGTCCTAATTCAAATAGTATTTACGGCTTTAATTCTAACGATACCATAAGAGGGAATTCGGACGATAACTATATATTTGGCTATGACGGAAACGATACTATCTATGGCCACGAA
>NZ_AOTD01000193.1 GCF_000344295.2 Campylobacter showae CC57C
CTATAGAATAAAGGTAATAATAAAATTTGGTACGTATGCGCAAAAACTACCAATGTAGCAAAAAATCCCCTAAAATAATTTAGATTCTCTTCATACATTAATAATCTTTTTCCTCTAGCAATAAAAATTCTATATACTTAAAATCCTCCAATGTGTCCACATCTATAGATCGATTCCTTGGCATTATATAGGCATATGAATTATCACTATAGTATTTTTTTTGTTTTATCAAACCATAGTCAAAAACAAATACTGCACCATTTGGAAAATAACTTTTTCTAATTTCTTGACGATTTAAAAGATTTTCATTAAAAATATTTTCAAATTTTCCATCCTTTGTGATATATTTATGCCACTCCACAGGATGGTATTCTTCAGTATAGCTAATCACACTATCTGCATTTTTATCCTCAAAAAGTTTAATCGCACCATCTATATCTTCTACCGTTCTCAACGGAGATGTGGGCTGGAGCACTACAAAATTTTTAATATCATAACCAAAACATTCGTTTAATCTATCGATTGTATATATATAATTATCGATAGCCTTTGCATGATCACCAGATAAATACTCTGGCCTTAGGAAATAGCTTTTTGCTCCATATTTTATAGCAACATCTTCTATTTCCCTAGAGTCCGTAGAAATTATAACTTCGCTAATATTTTTTGATTTTAAAGCCTCTTCTATAGTATACGCAATCATGGGCTTACCGAGTAAATCTTTGATGTTTTTACCTGGCAACCCTTTTGAGCCGCCCCTTGCTGGAACTATGGCTATCATATAAAATCACTTTCAAATATGGTTTTGTCCTTTTTTATATCCTTGGTAAGTTTTTTCCCTATAAAAAATATTACTTCATCGGGAGATATTCCTGTTCCGGGTCTCTTATAGACAAAATCCTCTTTTGTCAACACATGCCCTCTTTTTAAATCATACCTGGCAACCATGCTTCTTCTAAATTTTTTTCTTTTTTCTTTTTCGTCTTCTGATAAGATTTTATACTTACTTCCCAGAGATCTAAATACTTTATTTCCTTCCCTGCAAATAATCCTTAAATCATTTTCGTCTGCCGAAACCCTATGATCCCATCCTGGCATATTCTTATCTAATGTAAAGTGCTTTTCTATTATTTTGCAACCTTTTGCTATTGCCGCAATCGGCAGCGAAAAGCCAAGCGAGTGATCGGAGTAACCTATTTCGCAATCATATATTTGCTTTAGGGTATCTATAAAATTTAAATTTACAATTTCATCTCTCGGAGGATATATTGAAACACAGTGTAGTATTGAAAAATTTGTATACTTTTGTTGCATAAAAAGGTTATAAATTTTATCTATATCTTGCAGTGTTGCCATTCCGGTAGAAATAATTATTGGCAAACTTACATTAATGCACGCCTCTATTATTTCTAAATTGTTTGCATCCATTGACGATATTTTTACAAAATCACTTTTTATACTTGATAAGAATTTAACGCCATCGTTATCCACGGGGGTACATCCAAAATCTATACCTATTTCATCACAATAATTTTTAAAAACCAATAATTGCTTTTCGTCGTTTGTAAATGCATTAATTTGATCTCTTATATTGGTTAATCCAAGCTCTTTATCTTCCCATTTATCAACATTTTCTAGTTTAACACTACCGGAATCCAATTCATCCAAATAGTCATTTGTAAATAAATTATCTTTTGTAAAATATTGAAATTTTACAGCATCTGCGCCACAATCTTTTGCAGCTTTTATCATTTTTATACCCACATCAGTATCCCCGTTATGGTTACATCCTATTTCGGCTATTATATACGGCCTATTTAGTTCTTTTATTATCATATTATATTCCTAACTCCTTTTTTGTTTTAATATTTTCCCACCAACAAAACTTACTTGTATCAAATTTTGTATTAATCAAATTAATGTACTCGCTAATTCCGATATTTTGAATATACCTTTTTAGCTCAACCATATCGTAATATAAATTCGCAAATATTTCATGATACTCAATTAAGGCATAATAATGTGCCAATTTTACATCTATTCCCTTATATAGTTTTTCCTCGTTTAGTTTAAAATCGAATCCTACAAATGAATTTTTATGTTGTCTATAATTTGCATACGTATTATATAGCGCAACCCCCTTGAAGCCACTTAATAAAACCATCGTGGCAATATACCAATCAAGCGCCTTGATTTCTTTTGGAAATTTTAAATTACTATAATCAAACTGTTTTAGGTTAAGAGCCATACTCCCGAGTCCTACAAAATTAAATTCTAAAATATCTTTATAACTAACCACCTCTTTAGGTATATCTCTTGTTGTAAAAAAACTTTCTTTGCTAGTCTTTTTTAAATTCTGATCCACAATATAAAAATCATTAAAAGCAAATGCATATCCATTAATATTTTTCATAATCTCTTCAACTCTATTAAGGGCAACATTTTCGTCAAAATCAGAAAGAACTAAAATATCAAAATTTAATTCGCATGCTAAATCAATTTGTTTTTTTCTTAGCTCTATTGGAGTATGCTCGTTAAATTTTCGAATAAACACATCTTTGCCACCCGTATTATATTTAGAAAGATACATCTCAACCTTTTCAGGCTCTACATTATCTAAAATTAAAAGCAGGTCAAAAGCTTGATTTGTTTGATTAAATACAGATGTCAAATAATCTTTTATAAATAAATCAAAATCATCACAAGGATACACAACTGTACTATATAAAACTCTCGTCATTGTATCTCTTTTAGGAGTATAAAACTTTCTGCATATTCGCATCCGGCAGTAGCCCCTCTTAAAGTCGCCAAAGATCTCAAATTTCTTTCACTTCTTGGAAAAGGGTGCTCCGCAACTTCGCTTTTAAATGTTTTCATAATTTCTATTTTTTTTTCAAAGTATTTAGTAATATCTACAAATACATTCGGAATAAAACCATCTTCCTTGGTGCTTGGGGCAAATTCAGTTTCACTTAAAGTCTCCATCATATATATTTTTTTAATAAATGGATACCTGAAAGACTTTGTACAACTATAGGCCGCTTCAAATATTTTCCTATGATCGCTATGCACGTCATTTTTAAATGGAAGATATATTACGCTAGGTTTAACATTGCAAATGATGCTTGATATTTTATAAATTAGTTCACTCATGGAGTACTCATCGACTCTCATGGTTTTTAAATCAAGATTATAAATCACTTCAAAACCATAAAGCTGCCCAACGATTTTTATTTCTTCTTGTCTTGTCTCATAATAATTATGGGTTTTATCAAGATTCGTACAAATAAGCCAATATAACTCATCACCATTGGCCTTGTGTTTAAGCAATGTTCCACCGCAACCCAATGTTTCATCATCTGGATGGACAGCCACAATTAAGACTTTATTATTCATTAAAATACATCCGACATTAAAAGATCTTTTTTGAATACTATATTGCTTAAAGAATCGTCCAAGATTTTATGCCCAAAACAATATTCGTTCCTGCGGTTTGCTGG
Source organism: Campylobacter showae CC57C (assembly GCF_000344295.2). Classification (GTDB taxonomy): domain Bacteria; phylum Campylobacterota; class Campylobacteria; order Campylobacterales; family Campylobacteraceae; genus Campylobacter_A; species Campylobacter_A showae_B. The sequence continues at coordinate 3,501 of NZ_AOTD01000193.1, forward strand.
TAAACAAATTTTAGTATCTATTAGGATATTATATCTTTTGCCTTTATCCAACTGCACAAAATCACCATCAGCAAATACCACATCATATTCATCATTAAATTTTTTAAGTATATTCTTGCCATTATAAAAATAATTTTGCAATGGTTTAGATAATCGCCATTCCAAATTTTTCTTATCATCTATATCGAAATAAGCAAAGTTGTCTTTTTTGTGATTTAAATTCATAAGCTGCCCATAATCCAAATTCGCTATACATAGATTTTCATCAAGTACCCACCCTAGCCTCTTTTTAAATCCGGGGGCAGATTTCTTATTTGGGAAACCATAAACCAGTTTATAGCCAAGCTCACGCGCCCTAGTATATACTTCACTGGATTGATCTATAAAAACACTATACTTTCTATAAGAAACATCAACCATAGTTGTCATAGACAACATGGCTTTAATTTGTTCATTTTTATATTTAAAAGCAGTTGGAATAACAGCATAATGCCCAATCAACCTTTCTTTATCAAAATACAAAGAAACAATGGGATTGCCATTAGGATTATCTATATACGCCCAACTCCAAAGCCCCTCATCCATCTCCCTATCAAAACTGCTTTTAAAAAGTGCAAAAATTTGCTCCTTAAATTTTAAAAGTTCATTTTTATCGTTTATTAAAATTTTTCTAAACGTCATAGGAATATAAATTTCAGCTTCACCATCAGTAACTATACTGCCATTAACCATACATACTGTTTTAAATTTTACTCTTCTGCTATTTAAGTCTATGTTTACAACTTCAATACTAGCAACAACTGTATCATTTATATATACTGGTTTTTTAAAATTTAACGATTGGTGAGTATATACACACCCCTCCCCAGGAATTTTGGTGCCAAAAATAGCCGAAAAAAAAGAAGCAGTAAACATGCCGTGCGCTATTCTATTTTTAAATCTCGACTGTCTAGCGTAGTTTTCATTTAAATGCACCGGATTTCTATCTCCGCTAATACCTGCAAACGCTTTGATGTCGGCATCTGTAATAGTTTGAGAATAGCTAGCTTTCATACCGATTTTAATCTCTTCAATTGGGATTGAATTTAAAAAAATAGACACTTAGCCTCTCCTCTCAATATTCTATTTTGCAAATTTAATGGCTGGACTTTCAATATAACCTCTCCAGTTTCAATACTTTTTATTATAAGCAGACCAAATATTGCTACAAATTTAATGATCTATTTGACAAACAATCACGCTAGTTGCAATATATATGTATACTATGTGTCTCATCAAATTCTCATCACATTTAACAAATAGATAAAAGCTGCATCACTTCCAAATAAAATCATATATAATTTTATTACTGAATTATTGCTGTATAAATCTTTTTACTATCATGTTACTCGACAGGCTTTTCATCACACTAACACCTCCTCCTATTATACAATTTTCACCTATTTCGATATTTTCTTTACTTATTGCATTACTTCCAAAGAACGTATTTTCTTTTACCACTACTCCGCCGTTTATCACGCTTGCGGTTGAAATATGGCAATTATCGCCCACAATACTGTCATGTTCTATTAGTGCTTTCGTATTAATTATGCAATTTTTTCCCACCTCAGCATTTGAATTTACAAGCGCATGATGAAAAACCACGCTTCCTTCTCCTATCTTAGAATATATTGATACATAAGCCAAAGGAGATATAATGGCAGGCATATTAAAACCTATTTTTTTTGCTTTCTCAAAAAGACTTACTCTCAAGGCGTTTGATTTTATATGCCCCACAGAGACAACTGCATTTTTGCAAATTTTAAAAACTTCGCTCAAATCATCATCACAGCCGATAATTTGATAGTCTAAAACTTTTTTACCGATATTTTCTTTTGTGTCAATAATGCCTATTATCTCGTATTTGTTTTCTTGCTCCACCACGTCTATCACACTTTTACAGTGTCCGCCGCCGCCGATTAGAATTATCTTTTCTTTCATAATATCACCGAACTAGGTATATTAACGACTCTTTGCTCTAAAAATTTTGCATTTTCCAAATTTGTCTTCTGACAATTTCTATACATATCAAGCTCGTTCATCAACCGCCAAATCGGCCTTGTCATCACGCCGCTTTTATTTGAAAATTCCAAAAACTCATCCCTTTGCCTAACGTCATCAAAAATAATAGTTTGCAACCAGTAATTTGATTTTGCATTTTTTAGCTCTTCTACAAATTTTATATTTCTATTCGCAAAGAATTCTTTATATTTGTCAGCCAAATCTCTTTTTGATATTAAAAATTTATCGAGCTGCTCAAGCTGAGCTACAAGCAAAGCGGCGTTCAAATTTGGAAGACGATAGTTATATGCCGCTTCATCATGCACGTATTCGTAAGCATGAGGTATTTTGGCGGTGGTGGTAATGTGCTTTGCTCTTTTTGCTAAATTTTCATCATCGGTTACTATTGCTCCGCCGCCTCCGCTCGTAACTATTTTGTTACCATTAAAAGAAAAAGCTCCAACTTTTCCAAAAGTTCCAGTATGTTTACCCTTGTAATAACTGCCAAGACTCTCTGCCGCATCCTCTACTAATACTATATGCCACGCATCGCAAATTTCTTTTATTTCATCTATTTTGCAAGGATGGCCGAAAGTGTGCATCGGAACACAAGCTTTAACCTGTCTGCCCGTAGTCTTATTTATGCACTTACTGTCTATGATTTCGCAATTTCCCTCTAGAAAATTTTTCAAAGCTTGCGGACTAAGCCCCATAGTATCCAAATCCACATCCACAAACACAGGCTTTGCGCCTATATATGATATTGCATTGCAAGTCGCTACAAACGTAATCGGCTGAGTTATAACCTCATCGTCTTTTTTTGCGCCCGCCAAGATCAAGGATACGTGAAGTGCGGCAGTGCCGTTTACGGTAGCTACGGCATATTTGCTACCGACTATTTTTGCAAAATCCTTCTCAAATCTATCCACATACCGCCCTACGCTTGATACAAAAGTAGAGTCTATGCAGTCATTTAAATATTTCTTTTCGTTGCCTATAAATCTAGGCTCGTGAAGCGGTATAAATTTGTTGGCATTAAATGTTTTTCTTATAAAATCTATTATATCTTGCATACTACATCTTTCCATCTAGGTATTTACCAGTATCTTTGTATCCAAAGTCAGGGATTAGCTTAAAAAATTCTCTTACTATATCATCTTTTGTCCAATATAAATTCTGTTTATACTTTTTAATAGTTGCTTCGAAATTATTTAAAAGATCTTCGTCGTATAACGGGTCGTTTTTTATGATGCCGATACTTTCAAATTTATCCATATCTAAAATTTCTTTATTGGTAAAAAACTCTTCAAAATCCTTCTCGCCGGTCGTATCGCTAGCAGTAAATAAGCATGGATACTTACCTATTTTAGGTAAGGTCTTGGCCAGCTCTCTTGCCTCGTCTTCGTCCTTGCACAAGTACGACTCATATCCTAAATTTCCCAAATATTTAATGGCTATCTCTGAAAAAGTTATGAGATGCAAATTCTCGCTTAACTTCGGAAAGAAAATATCTCTATTTTCCCCAAATATACAAGACATTAGACAAAGCTCTCCACTTTCTTGCGGTGTTACGAAATATCTTTTCACGTCATTTGGCGCCACAATAGGCTGACCTTTTTCAATCCTTTTATTAAACCCATGAAGTAGCGATCCGTCACTAAAGGCTACATTGGCAAATCTTGCCATAGAGACATCGATTTGTTTTGATTTTCTCATCACAAACATCTCCATGATTCTCTTACTTGCGCCCATCATATTTACCGGATTTGCAGCCTTGTCCGTACTTACGCAAAAATACTTTTTCGTACCGTTTTCTATTGCCTGCATTAACGTCTTATCGGTATTAAAAATATTTGTTTCGCACATACGCATAAGAGTAAATGGGTCTTTTTCGCTTCTTACGTGTTTTAAGGCTGATAAATTTAATATGTAATCATATTTTCCATCAGATTTTATAAAAGCGTCGTATTCATCGCTTCCGATATCAAGAGCAAATGTTTTAAAATCACCGTCTATATACCCAAAACTACTCCTAATATCTCTAACCAATTCAACCATGTTATTTTCAGAAATATCAACAACGTGAAGTTTTCTAGGATTTCTTTTAAATATTTCTTTTGTTACGGCTTGACCGATACTGCCTGCTCCGCCTATAACTAGAAAGGCAGAATTTGAAACTTTTTTTTACAATTCATTTTCAAATTTTTTAATATCGGCATAGAAAAGCTCGTTTGTGCGCCCTATTAAATTTAAAATGCTCATTGCTTAAAAACTCCGCAAAAATCCAAAACCTCTTTTTCTATTTTTAGCCCTTTAAATTCTTTATGTCCGACCAAAAATACAATAACATCTGAAATTTCAATAGCCTTTTTGCAATCCGCTATCTCAAAATCCTTGTGAGCCTTGATATTGGGCTCTACGGCGATCACATCGACGTCGTCTGCGATTAGGCGCTTAGTTATATTTAGCGCAGGCGACTCCCGCAAATCGTCGATGTCGGGTTTAAAAGCAAGCCCCATGCATGCTACTTTTGGCTTTCTACTATTTTTTAATTCAAATTTCAAAGCGGCATTTTTTATCTTTTCTATAGCCCATTCGCTTTTGTGTGTATTTACTTGCCTAGCTGTTTTTATAAGCTTTGCGTCATTGCCGCCCGCATGGACGATAAACCATGGATCGACGGCTATACAGTGTCCTCCCACGCCAGCGCCTGGATTTAAAATATTAACTCGCGGATGGCGATTTGCTAGCCGTATGAGCTCCCAGACGTTAATGTCAAATTTGTCGCATAAAATGCTGAGCTCGTTTGCAAATGCTATATTTACGTCGCGGAAAGAATTTTCCGTGAGCTTTGCCATCTCTGCAGTCTTTGCGTCAGTTTTTAAAATTTCACCCTCGACAAATGTTTTATAAAACTCCGCCGTTTTCTCCGCTGCCTCCTTGCTAAGGCCGCCAACAATCCTATCATTTTGCACAAGCTCTTTCATTATCTTGCCCGGCAAAACTCTTTCCGGACAGTGAGCTATATAAATTTTACTCGTATCTACGCCGTTTTCTTTGAGGATTTTTTCCACCATCTCCGTCGTGCCCACAGGAGACGTGGATTCTAAAATTACTATATTTTCATCTTTTACGTACGGCGCTATTGATGCCGTAGCGCTTGAGACATAGTCCAAATTTGGCACAAAGCCGTCGCGAAACGGAGTCGGAACGGCTATAATGAAAATATCAGCAAAATCAGGCTTTGTGTCCGCTATTAAATTTCCGCTATTTATAGCGCCTTTTACAAAAACGTCAAGCTCTGGTTCAACGATATGGATCTTGCCTTGATTTATCGTGTCTACAGTACTCTGCACAACATCCACTCCGTGCACTTTGTAGCCTTTACTTGCCAAAAGCGCGGCCGTTGGCAGGCCTATATACCCAAGCCCGATCACGCAAACTTTTTGCCTCATTATCGCTCCGATCTTAAATTTTTTACAAATTCTACTATTTTAGCGCAGGCATCTCCATCCCCATACGGACTTCGTGCCTGAGACATTTCTTGGTAAATTCTACCATTATCAAGCAAAATTTGAGCTTGCGATACTATATTTTCCCTATCAACACCAACAAGTCTAACTGATCCAGACTCGATAGCTTCAGGCCTTTCGGTAGTATTTCTCATTACAAGCACGGGCTTGCCTAGACTAGGCGCTTCCTCTTGTATGCCACCGCTATCGGTGATAATAAAATATGATTTACTCATCAAATATACGAACTCATCGTACTCAAGCGGCGAAATAAGATGGACATTTTTTATATTTGACAAAATATTTTTTACAGGCTCTTGCACATTTGGATTAAGGTGCACGGGATAAACTATATCAATGTCCGGATTTTTAGCGGCTAAACATTTTAAGGCCTCACAGATATTTATAAAGCCTGCGCCAAAATTTTCTCTCCTGTGTCCGGTTACAAGTATGATTTTTCTACTAAAATCTAAATCAAATTTTGACTTAAGAGAATCCAAAATTTTATCTTTTAAATTTACGTTTTGCTCGATAGTTTTGAGTAGTAAAAACAGGGCATCGATGACAGTATTTCCTGTTACCAAGATATTTTCTAGGTGCTTATTTTCTTTTATGAGATTTTCTTTTGAAAAATTTGTAGGAGCAAAGTGATAGTTTGCGATGATGCCGACTATTTGCCTATTTATCTCCTCGGGAAACGGCGAATAGATATCTCCAGTCCTAAGCCCTGCCTCCACGTGAGCTACTCTAATCTGCTTATAAAAGGCAGCTAAAGACGTAATGCCAGCAGTCGTAGTATCTCCGTGAACAAAGACGATATCGGGCTTAAATTCATCCAAAACATCTCGCATTTTTAGCAAAATCCTAGACGTCAAATCATATAGATCCTGCCCCGCCTGCATGATATCCAAATCATAATCAGGCGCTATTTCAAACAGCTCAAGCACCTGGTCGAGCATTTGTCTGTGCTGAGCAGTAACGCAGACTTTGACATCAAATTTCTGACATTTTTTAAACTCTTTTATCAAAGGAGCCATCTTGATGGCTTCCGGACGAGTGCCAAAAACGATAAGTATTTTTTTCATAGTATCCAAAGAATAACCAATCCTACAATTAAATTTTCAGAAGTAAAAATATTCTTCTATAGCTAAGACCTAAATTGTTTTACTAAAAAAATTTTGATATTTTATAAAATTTTCAATTAAATACAAATTAGTCTCAAGTAGTTTTATTGTATGAGCTTAGTTAGATAGCAAGAAATAAAAGAAAAACCTGCGGAAAGCCGAAGCTCTCCGCAGATAAAGGCGTATTACATCATTCCGCCCATGCCACCCATTCCGCTCATATCAGGCATCGCAGGCATTGGCTTGTCCTCTTTTAGCTCGCTTATGGTAGCTTCCGTAGTTAGGAGCAGGCTCGCCACGCTGACCGCATTTTGAAGAGCCACGCGCTCGACCTTGACCGGGTCGATGATACCGGCTTTAAACATATCCACATACTCGCCCGTAGCTGCGTTAAAACCATAGTTGTCGTCTTTGCTAACGCTTACAGAGTTTGCTACTACGCCCGCATCAAAGCCCGCGTTTTCAGCGATTTGGCGAAGCGGAGCGGTTAGCGCGCGTCTTACGATATCAGCGCCTATAGCTTCGTCGCCGCTTAGTTTTAGATCCACTTTCGCGCTTGCTTTAATAAACGCAGCGCCGCCGCCGATTACTATACCCTCTTCTACGGCCGCTTTAGTTGCGCTTAGAGCGTCGTCCACGCGGTCTTTTTTCTCCTTCATCTCTGTCTCGGTAGCAGCGCCAACCTTGATGACCGCTACGCCGCCGCTTAGCTTAGCTAGGCGCTCTTGGAGTTTTTCTTTGTCATAGTCGCTTGTGGTTTCTGCGATTTGAGCTTTTATTTGGATGATTCTAGCGTCGATTGCCGATTTCTCGCCTGCGCCGTTTACGATAGTAGTATTATCTTTGTCGATGATGACGCTTGAAGCTTGACCTAGATCGCTTAGGGTCGCGCTTTCTAGCGTTCTGCCTAGCTCTTCGCTCACTACTTCGCCGCCGGTTAATATCGCGATATCCTCAAGCATAGCTTTTCTGCGATCGCCAAAGCCAGGAGCCTTAACCGCAGAGATATTTAGTACACCGCGAAGCTTGTTTACTACTAGCGTCGCAAGCGCCTCACCCTCGATATCTTCAGCGATGATTAGTAGCGGCTTGCCCGTTTTTTGGATCTGCTCAAGCACAGGCAACAAGTCTTTTAAATTTGTAATCTTCTTATCAAATAGCAAGATAAACGGATTGCTTAGCTCGACCTGCATCTTTTCGGCGTTTGTGATGAAGTATGGGCTTAGATATCCACGGTCAAACTGCATACCCTCTACCACGTTTAGCTCGTCGTGGATGGATTTTGCTTCCTCTACGGTGATGACGCCGTCTTTACCGACTTTTTCCATCGCGTCAGCAATCAGTCCGCCGATAGCAGAGTCTGAGTTTGCCGAGATAGTCGCCACTTGCGCGATCTCTTTTTTATCGGTTACCTTGCGAGATAAGCTTTTTAGCTCGGCGATTATGGCTGCGGCCTCTTTATCCATACCGCGTTTTACCTCGACCGGATTTGCGCCTGCGGTGATATTTCTTAAGCCTTCTTTAAAGATGGGGTGCGCTAAAACCGTA
>NZ_AOTD01000194.1 GCF_000344295.2 Campylobacter showae CC57C
AGCTTTTGCCGACGTTTGGCTTGCCGACTAAAATTATCTTTTGCAAAATTTGTCCTTTTTATGATGCCTGATTATACAGACTTTTCTCTTATATAAAGTATAAAATGCGGCTTAAAGAGGCATAATGCAAAGCTCTTTGAATTTTCGTCAAAGAGCTTTTGGGGTAAAATTTGAAGTTAAACCTTAAATTTGTCTAGGCTGTTGTTTAGAGTTTCGGTCATTTTGCTTAGATGTTCGGCGGCGGCCGCTATCTCCTCGATACTTTTTGCATTTTGAGAAGAGATGGCGTTTATGTTATTTGTATTGTTTAAAATTTCAGTTACATTTTCGCCTGTTTTTACATAGTCGCTTACGTTTTTATCGGATAAATTTATGGCTTGATGCATACTATCGGCTAGTATGGTGATCTTGTCTTTTACGTCGTCCGCTACCAAATTTAGATCTTTTATCTGAGCTGAGTTGATATGCATTTGCTCGCTAGCCTGATTTATCCCCTGGACGATTATATTTATCGTCGCATTTATCTCGACTAGGCTCTTTTGCGTCCTTTCGGCCAGCTTTCTGACCTCGTCTGCGACTACGGCAAATCCCCTGCCGTGCTCGCCTGCTCGTGCGGCTTCGATAGCGGCGTTTAGGGCTAGTAAATTCGTCTGATCCGCTATGTCGTTTATCACGGAGAGTACGTTTTTGACTTGCTCGGCCTCGCCGCTAAGTCTTGAAATTTTATCCGACAGGCCAAGCTCTGATTCTACGCTGTTTTCTATCTTTAATGCGAGATCTGATATGGCTTTATTTGCGCTTTCGATGACGGTGCTTGCTTGCTTCATATCGCCTGCACCCTTTTTGGCCTCTTCTATAAATTCTAAAAGCTGATCTTTTATCTGATTTGCTTTTTGGGCTGCTTCGTCAACTATTTGAGATGTTTTTTCGGCATTTTGGCCTGCGATCAGCGAAGTCGAGCTTAGCTCGTATGCAGTCGAGGAGTTTTCGCGAGAGAGCTGCTTTGCTTCGCTGATTAAATTTCTTAAATTTTGCGCGACGGCCTGCAGAAGACCCATTGCGCTTTTTGGGCTATCGGTTTTTATATCAACGGCTAAATTTCCGTTTGAAATTTCTGATATGACGTTTTCTATTTGAGCTGGTTTTGCGCCTAAAATTCCTTGTATCACCTTGCTATTTACGATTGATAAGATGATGGAGCAAAATATAGTAATACCGAGCAAAATTTTAAAGATATTTTGCTGCAGGATTAAGCTTTCATGTAGATTTTTTACTTCATTGTGCGTTCTGTCCGAAACCAAAACGAAAAATTCGTCAAGCGGCTTCATGATGTAGGCTTTTTGGTCGTGATAGTCCTTGCCGTTAACTAGATCAAGCGCCGTTTTTAAAATTTCATCTCTTTTTTCGGGCTCGGCTTTGTTTAAATTCTTGATCATTTCAAAAGCTTTTAACTCAAGATTTACGAGGACGTTTGACCTTGCTTCGGTCTCTTCTATTTTTTTAAACTCGGCTTCCGTAAAACCCTCTTGCTTCATTAGATCTTTTAGCGCGATCCTCAAATTTGAGTCCGGTCTTGGCTTTTTGATCCCGCCTGCGACAAAGTCCCATAAATTCTGTTATATTCCTCTGGGCGCGGGCTTTTGCCGTTTCTGATATCCAAAATAGCGTTATATTGCTCCTCAAAGCCAGGATTTTTCCCGGCCGTCGCCACGTATGATCTCACGAGTTTAGTTAGATCATCAGAGCTTTGTCTGAGCTCATCTGCTAGCTTGTATGAGTTTAGCTGTCTGGCTGAAGCATCCTCTAACTGACTTGAGATGTTTTGGATATTTTTGGATATTTACAAAGATAATACCGAGCGCAGGCATTAAAACTATGCATAAAACGACTAAAAACATTTGAAATTTTTTAGATCTAAATAATTTAGATACAAATTCGCCCATAAAAACTTCCTTTTTTTGTGATTTTAAAAGATAAATTTAATATAAATATAGAACCAACCTTATATATTTGAAATCGGTTTATACAATTTATAACATAAAATAACACTTAAGTAGACAAATTTTAAGTCATTTTTTATTAAAATGCTTGTTTTAAATTTAAAGGAAAATTTTGTTTCGTAGATACGTTTTGCACCATTTGGGCGCTTATTATATGATCATCGCGTGTATGTTTTTTGCCGCCGTGGGCGGCTTTGCGAAAGTTTTGAGCGAGCAGATGTCAAGCATCGAGGTCGTATTTTTTAGAAACGCCGTCGGTCTTGCTATCGTGCTTTACGCGATTTACAAAAGGCCGCCGACGCATCAAAAAGGCGGGCAGTTTTGGGTGCTGATGTTTCGCGGATTTATCGGCACGATCGCGCTTTTTGCTCTTTTTTACAACATCGCTCATATAAATTTAGGCGCGGCTTATACTTTTCAAAAAACCAGCCCCATTTTCACGGCGATTTTTGCGGCTATTTTTTTAAAAGAAGCGCTTAGTAAAAAGGGCTGGGGCGCGATATTTCTGGGCTTTATCGGCATACTTTTTATCATCCAGCCAAATTTAGGCATCAGTAAAACCGACTGGCTGGGGCTTAGCAGCGGCGTAGGAGCGGCGCTTGCGATGCTCAGCGTGCGAACTCTACGAAAAAGCTACGACACGAGCGTCATTGTGCTTAGTTTTATGGCGTGGGGAACGGCTCTGCCGATGCTTTTGATGGGCATTGCCGAGTGGGTCAAATTTGAGCCTCTGGATTTCTTGCTTTCGCCGTTTGTAGCTCCAAATTTTAAAGGCGTAATCCTCATCGTGCTGATGGGGCTTGCGGGCTATTTTTTCCAGCTTTATATGACGAAGGCGTACGCGGCGAGTAAAAAGGCGGGCTCTGTCGCCGCGATAAGCTATATGGACGTCGTGTTTTCGCTAGTAGTGGGCTTTTTTATGGGCGATACGTTACCTAATGCGGCGGCGTTTTTTGGTATAATGCTGGTCGTTATCAGCGGAATAATCGTAGCAAGGGAGAGATGATGATACTAATAGCAGGGCCTTGCGTCATCGAGAGCGAGGAGCTCGTTTTTGACGTGGCAAAAAGGCTAGTTAAATTTAACGAAGATAAGCGGATAGATTTTTATTTCAAATCAAGCTTTGATAAGGCAAATCGCACGAGTATAAGCTCGTTTCGCGGGCCCGGACTTGAAAAAGGGTGCGAAATTTTAGGTAAGGTAAAAAAGGAATTTGGCTTTAAAATTTTAACCGATATCCACGAGAGCTATCAGGCCGCACCCGTAGGCGAAGTGGCGGACGTGCTGCAAATCCCCCCGTTTTTTTTTCGCCCAACCGATCTGCTCGTTGCTGCGGCTAAGACAAAAGCGGTGGTAAATATCAAAAAGGGGCAGTTTTTAGCAGCATCCGCGATGAAGCACTCGGTTAAAAAAGTGCTAGAAACAAGGGGCATTAGCGGCGATGGATACGAGGTCGCCAAGCAAAACGGCGTGTGGCTAACGGAGCGAGGCAGCACATTTGGATATGGAAATTTAGTAGTAGATATGCGAAATTTGGTGCTGATGAGAGAATATGCGCCCGTGATTTTCGACGCTACTCACAGCGTGCAGATGCCAAGCGCTCTTGGCGAGAAAAGCGGCGGGGACGCGGAATTTGTGGCGTATCTTGCGCGGGCTGCGGCTGCTGCGGGCGTGGACGGATTTTTCTACGAGACGCACGTAAATCCGTGCGAGGCGCTTTGCGATGGGCCAAATATGCTAAATTTGGACGAACTAGACGCAAATATCGCTCAAATTTTTAAGATAAAAGACGCCCTAGGCGATGCAAACTAAGGGCTTTTTATGGGTGCTAGGCGGCGCGGTCGCCGAGTGCGGCTGGGCGTATGGGCTAAAGCACGCATCAAGCGCGCCGGAGATAGCGCTAACTGCGATGCTCGTTTGCGTTAGCTTTACGTCGTTTATAATGGCGATGAAATACTTGCCCATTAGCATCACATACACCGTGTTTGTGGGGCTTGGAGCGTTTTTCGTCGTGATCGCCGAGATCGTGAGCGAATTTCGCGCGAGCGGCCAGACGCCGGATCTCTTGCGACTATTTTTTATAGCGACGCTGATCGCGGGCGTGTTGGGGTTAAAAAGGCTAAAATCTTGACGCACGTCTTAGCTCTTTTGGTGGCAGGGTGTTGCGAGGTCTCGGGCGTATTTTTTCTAACCAAATTTCAAAAAAGCTTCGGCGTGAAAAAAGCGGCAAATTTTTTGATCTTGGTCGCAAATTTCGCCATTTCGCTCTGGCTTTTGAGCTACGCGATGCAGGCTATGCCGATGTCGGTAGCGTACGCGATCTGGACGGGCATCGGAGCGGTCGGAGCCGTGGGCATCGGGATAGTGTTTGATAAAGAAAAAATGAGCGCGCAAAAGGCGTTTTATCTATCGCTAATAACGCTAAGCGCGATAATGTTAAAAATAATCTAAAAGGAGAAACCATGAAAATAATAGAAGGAAATTTGGCTCTAAAAGGCGGCGAGAAGATAGCGATCATCAATGCTAGATTTAACCACATCATCACCGATAGGCTGGTCGAGGGCGCGAGGGACGCATTTTTGCGCCACGGCGGAGACGAGAAAAATTTGAGCTTGATTTTAGTGCCGGGCGCGTTTGAGATACCTATGGCGCTTGAAAAGGCTCTAGCTAGCGGTAAATTTGACGCTATTTGCTGCGTGGGAGCGGTGATACGCGGCTCTACACCACACTTTGACTACGTGAGCGCCGAGACGACCAAAGGCATCGCAAACGTGACGCTAAAATACGGCAAGCCGGTGACATTTGGCGTACTAACGGTAGATAGCATCGAGCAAGCCATCGAGCGAGCAGGCTCAAAGGCTGGAAATAAGGGCTTTGAGGCGATGACGGGCGTGATCGAGATGCTAAGCTTATATAAAAATTTGGAGGCGTAAAATGGCGACTCGTCATCAGGTCAGGCAGGCCGTCGTTTCGCTACTGTATGCGCGCGAAATGGGTAGCTGCAGCGAGGAGTTCGTTGAGGAATTTTTAGAAGAAAAAAAGATCCGAAACGATCAGCGAAGCCTTGCGCTGTCGCTTTTTCACGGTATTTTGGAGCATGCAGAGGGGCTTGACGCGCTACTAAACGCGCGCCTAAAAGAGTGGAAGATAAACGAGATCGGCAGCATCGAGCGCGCCGTGCTACGGCTGGGGGCGTACGAGATGAAATTTACCCCGACCGATAAAGCAGTCATCATAAACGAGGGCATCGAGCTTGGCAAAGAGCTGGGCGGTGACTCGGCGCCAAAATTTATAAACGGCGTGCTAGACGCGCTAAAGGCCGATCTGTGAAGCTCTGCGTCGCGCTTGATATGAGCTCGAAGCAGGAGTGTTTGCAGCTAGCAGGTGAGCTTGCGAGCTTGGCTGATAAAATTTGGCTCAAAGTGGGCTTGCGAGCATATTTGCGCGACGGAGCGGGTTTTATCGAAGGGCTAAAAAAGCTCGGAAATTTTAAAATTTTCCTCGATCTAAAGCTTTATGATATCCCAAACACGATGGCTGACGCGGCCGAGGAGATCGCAAAGCTTGGCGTCGATATGATAAACGTGCATGCAAGTAGCGGCAAGCGCGCGATGAGCGCAGTGATGGAGCGGCTGGATAGGCTAGCTTCGCGTCCGCTGGTGCTTGCGGTCTCTGCGCTAACGAGCTTTGACGAGACCGAATTTAGCGCGGTTTACGAGCAAAATTTAAGCGACGCCGTGCGCAAATTTAGCGTGATGAGCTACGAAGCGGGGCTTGACGGCATGGTCTGCTCGGCATTCGAGAGCCGTTTGATAAAGGACGCTACGAGCGCAAATTTCATCACTCTCTGCCCTGGCGTAAGGCCGTTTGGCGAGAGTGCGGTAGATCAAAAGCGAGTGGCGGATCTGGACGTCGCGCGCAAGGCGGGGGCTGGTTTTATCGTGGTAGGTCGGCCGATATATCAGGCACAAAACCCGCGCGAAATTTGCGAGCGGATTTTAGGGCAAATTTAACGCTTGGTTTGCCTAAAATTTGACGCGAAATTATTTTAAACAGTGTTCCTGCGCGCGAGAATTTTAATTAACTCATCGCGCAAGGACAGCTCGGGCGGCGACTGAGCACAGTAGCGAGATAAAATTTAGCAAGCTTCGCAGCGTGCAAATGAAATTTAAAATTTCATTCGAAGCGGCGAATTTGGCGGAGCTCAAAAGAAATTTGAGGTAAATTTGGGCGATTTTAGGAAAATACCCTATGTCGGCGAGGCGACCGAGGCGGATCTGCTCGCACTCGGCTACGAGGATATCGCTTCGCTAAAGGGCGCGGACCCAGATGAGATGTATGAGCGCACAAAGGCGCTCGGGCGCGGCAGTGACAGATGTATCCTCTACGTTTACCGCATGGTTTGCTACTACGCAAATACGCCCCGTCCCGACAAAGCCAAGCTGAAATGGTGGCTTTGGAAGGATTAAATTTTCAAATTTGACTAGCGGCGAGTTGTTTAAATTTTATCAAATTTTACTCGATTATCTTTCCGCGCAAGAGCACCAGGCGCGAAAATGCAAATTTAAGCAAGATATCAGCGGTATTTAATTATAATGCGATTTCTTTTTTGTGGACAGATGGGTGAGTGGCCGAAACCACACCCCTGCTAAGGGTGCAGCTTCTAACCGGGGCTCGAGGGTTCAAATCCCTCTCTGTCCGCCACCGCATATGTAATTTTTTTCACAAACTACGTATCTATCGATATCTTAATCCAATTTAACTATAAATTTATTGTTCTGAAAATTGGACACTTTTTATTTATTACAGAAAATTTGGTATTTTGTTCCAGAAAATCTTCGAGACATAAGGTCAGATATGCTTTCTAAGCTGATCACGAAAATTTCAAAGAGACCAAATTTCTATTATTTTGATACAGCCATAAAAGACGGTAAAAAAACTACTATTAAGTATTGCCTTTTTACTAGCGACGAAAATGAGGCTCGCATGCTTGCAGAGAAAATAAAGTCTGAAGTAAATTTGGTGCTAATGCAAAGAGTTGTTAAAAAGCCGACCTCTCTAGCTTTATTAATAAAAAACCAAAGAAGATCAAAAGAAGATATCGACTCTTTCATAAAGACTAACAAACTATTTTTAGACATTCAAGAATATAAAAGTCTTTTTCAGTCTACTGTAGCTAAATTTTATAATGTAAGTTTGTATTCGGAACAAAATGAATCTACTTTGGAAATTTGCCCTATTGTACAAAAAGATACACAAAATCCTAAACAGCATACAACATTTGAACAAATAGCCAAACGCTATGTGAAAAACGAATGTGAAAAATTAAAATCAAGCAATAAAACAAAAGGTTACTATATTAAAACAGGCAAAATTTTAGATGAGTTCTTGAAAAATAAGCATATATCAGATGTTACTTATAGCGATGCCGAGAGTTTTCAAATTAACTTGCTGAATGCCCAAAAACTCCATAAAAAAACTGTAAATAATTATATATCTTACTCTAAAAGGCTATTTGATTATGCTATAAAAATTAACGAAGCAACCAGTAACCCTTTTAAAACCTTGACTTCATTTAAGATTTCACTCGAAGAAAAATCTCCGAAAGACAACTTTACTATGGATGAGCTTAAGCTAGTGCTTGATACTAACAGGCTTGATTTGCGAGACTATATGCTGTTTGCTCTATATACTGGCCTACGGTTAAATGAAATTTGGCAGCTTGATAGTTCAAGTATAGGCGAGCAAGAAGGCATTAAATTTATCAACGTAAAGACTGCTAAACAAAAAGGAGGCGCCGTTAAGTATAGGCAAATACCGGTTCACCGGGATATATTATATCTTAGTGATATGAGATGGCTAGAGGAAATAAAGATGGGCAAGAGTAGCTGTGACTATTTTAGCAAGCGACTAAATAAGCATATTCACAAAATCATACCTGAAGCAAACGTATCGTTTCATCGTTTGAGAGGAAATTTTGCAAAAGCTATAAAGGATTATTGTTTGGAGAATGGAATTGCTGATATCACATCCATACTTTTAGGGCATTCTGCTGACCTGGCCACTGATACTTATGCAAAAGGCATATCACTCAAAGCTAAACAAAAAGCCATGGGAGGTTTGGATATATTTAAGTTTTTAAAAGGATAGAAGGATACTAAAAAGCCTATTTGACGATATTCAAAAGCTCTTGAAAGATAGCCTATAAATTTTCACTTATATTTCAAAAAAAGGATAATAAGTGAAATTAGATGTAAGGAAGCTATTTGATGTAAGTAGATACGAAGAGCTTGACCATGATGCAATCAGGGAGTACTATATGTATGAGCCTAAAAAGTTGCATGAAGATATAAAAAGTTGTTTTAAACAAATCAGTAGGATTAAGGGGGCTCCTAGAGAAAAATGGTTTAAGGCCTCAGGGGTGCTTATAAGTAAATACTGTGAAAATATTTCTAAAAGAGATATTGAAAAATATAGATCTTTGTCGGACTATTTTAGCAAAAACAACAAGAATAAGGATTTTTTAAGGTTTCAAAAAGAGATTGCTGAAATCATAGATTGCAAACTATCAAATTTTTGTTGTATAAATAGGACGAATTCTTGTCTAGAAAAAGAAACGATAAAATTTATGAATGATGGTGCCTTGGTTTGTGGAGAATTTATTTCGAATCGTATCATAAAGGTTATTAGTGATTATGCATTAAAAAAATGTAAAAGTAAATATAGCGATAAACAATTAAAGAATAACGCGCTACTTAAAAACATTAAGGAATTATTAGAGGATTACCTGAAGAATAAGAGTAAGCAGCGTTGTACTGAATCTACAATGAAAGAGTATAGGCTTGCAGTGGATAGGCTGGAAAAATTCTTGGATAAAAATAAAGTTGGTTTCGTTGATGTGGGGTATGAGGAAGCCAACAAATTTCATGAATACATCGCAAACAATATTAGCAAGGATAGGGCTAATAATACAGTTGGCTATCTGTATAAATTTTATGACTATTTTATAGGCAGGAATATAATAAGTAAAAACCCATTTTCTAAGGAAACGGTTATGAGGTATAGTGTAGATATAAGTAATAAAAAAAGAAATTTTACATTGGATGAATTAAAAAAATATTCTCTGGAGGATATGGGATAGAAAAGGAAATACTCGACTATATTAGATTTACATTGCACACAGGACTTCGTATGGAAGAGTTTATTAGGTTAGATAAAGACAGTTTTTTTGAAAGAGATGATATAAAGCTTATTAGAGTTAAAACAGCTAAAGGAAAATTTGGGCATACTTCTGAAGATGAGATGGTTCTTCATAAAAATATTCACGACCTAGCCAATTATGACTGGATAAAAAAAATAAAGAGTATTTGTAAGACCAAAAATGCTTTGGAACATAGAGTTAATAGGGCGATTGATAAGGTTGTAAAAGATAAAGATGTTAGTGCTCATCGCTTAAGGGGAACTTTTGCTCAAATAATTAGCGCATATGACGCCCATGCCGGTATTGGCGAGTCTATGCCGAATATTGCTTTGGCATTAAGACATGTGCCAAGCAAGTCAAAATTTATAGGCAACAAACAAGAACAATTGTCAAATGTGACTAAGCTAATGTTGCGAAAAGACAAGTCTAATTCTATTCTGATCTATTCTCAGGATAGTGCAATAATGACGCAAGTGCATATATTGAAAGCGTTTGATGGGATTTCAGGTATTTTTGAGTATCTTAATATGGGGGGAAATTTAACGCAACTAAAAGCTAAAACAATCAAACATGAACAAAAAAATAAAAAGATTATAAATCGCACTTATGTAAATACCGCTTCTACACCTTGCTTTGGTGTTATTTAGACTTGAAATTGGTGAAGGGTAATAATGAGCTATTATTACCCTATATAAAATGGTATTTAATTTGTTCTCATTGTCCTTGCGAGTAGAGGTATCCTAAGCGGATACCTGGCGTAGTCAAATTTCATCTATATGATAATCGACGCCTTCAAAGATTCTCGCAAATGCTTTACTACATTTGGTTTCAACCTCGTTGTAGCTTTGCTCTTCAGGCAGTTTTATTAGTTTTTTTAATTTTTCTAGCTCGTTGCCTTTTTGCTCAAGCGTATTTTCAAGTTTTTCTATCTTGTTTGTTAGTTGTGCGGTAGTCTGAGCAAGGAGCCTATATACTTGATGAGGCAACCCTTTTCTGGGCGTTTGGCCGATGGCGGAGTAGTTGATGCCTCGACGCATACCCAAAACATTTGCAGCTATAGTTTGTAGCTCCTTCATCTTTAGCGGCCCAAAGTCGCGGCTTTTATAAAGATTTACCCCATCCGCTCCAAGCACGAAAAATTCGATATGCGCGTGCAAATTTGGATGCCAAACGCCGTTCTCATCGAAGTGGCCTTCGTCCCTGTGGATAGCGATTTGTATCGTGCGCCATCCGTATTTTCTCTCTATTGCATCGCAAAGCCGCCTGACGTCGTCTAGAGTATGGCGGTCTTCGATCAGTACTATGGCCGAGCGCCTAATGTTTCTTGGATCGACTTGAACTCTTTGGCCTGTTCTAGCCATGTAGTTAAGGATCGCCTGCGTGAGCATACGCAAGTATTTTTCTTCGGCAAGAAAAGCGCTTAAGTCGACTTCGTTGAGATTCGAAAACTGGGGGTAAGCGTGATCCACCGTTTGACTGCGGTCGTTATGTGCAAAAGCGTTAGGCGCGCTACGCTGAATTTTAAAACACGTCATTTTACTTGTAAACCGATTATTTTTTAAAACTGACATTTTTGTCTCCTTTTTTAAATTTATCGTCGTTAGCGCGGTATCCATTATGGATACCGTTAGATAGGCTACTTTTTCTTATCATCCCCGACCTCCGCTTTCTTGTCGGTAGAGTCGGTAGAAGTCGCGGTAGCCGACTGTTTGTTTTCTTTGCCGGTAGAGTTTTCGGTAACCGGTCGCGACGGAGGTGCCGATATGCTAGAAATAGGCCTAGCTGCATCTTTGTCCAGTACCTCGATGAGCCCATCTATATCAGCGACCGTGTAGTTTGCGTTTTCCGGCGCGCCTTTTTTCGACGTCCGCTCCATATCTATCAGTGTCGATATGTAGTATCTTTTCTGATCGCAAAGCGGCAATGCAAGGCTGTATTCGCGAAAATTCTTTTCCAAATTTTCCATTTCCGCATTGATTTTGGCCAGTCTAAAAAGCGTATTTTCCTTTTTAGCTAGCAACTTTCTCGAAAGAGAGGCGTAGTAGGTCCTTGCTTCCTCGAGACTGTTAAATGTTTTAGGATAACTATTTTTCATAGCAATTCCTCCTTTTGTTTAAAATTGAAATCAGCTTTTTGCCAATCCCTACATTAATTATAGAATATTTTATGTAATTTGAATTTCAGAACTAAAATATTTTATTTTCTGAAAATACATAAATCAGGTTGCACAGTAAGCGGTTAAATATAGGTTTATTTGTGCGCACTCAAAGAGTATATGTTTTAGGGTGTCAACCTGTGCGGCTGCAAAAAGTGAACTTAGCTTATCGACAAGTCAACTGGGTCAAGTAGTTCTTTATTTTTTAAAAAGAGCAATAATCTAGTCTATTTCGGTAGCTTTTGGGATTTTATAAATACTATTTTAGTATCCTAGGGGGGCGAGTCCACTTTTACAAGCCTTTGCAAAGCCCAAATTTGGTATAATTCAGCCCAAAGGAACGAAAATGAACGATCTAAAAAGAATAACGTCTCTAAGCGTTAAATTTGATAAAAAACGCTTTTATAAACAGCACATCGCTGTTGCTATGGAAAACAATCTTTTTGAGTGCGCTTTTGAGCTAAATTTGGGACTTTTGGAGCTTAAAATTTCAAAGAAGGGAAAAGAAGAGGCGATTTGCGAGCTAAAAGACATAGTTCGCAAAGTCCCGCAAGATCAGCTTGCCAGATGTCTTTACAGGCTCGCCATTTGCCTTTCGAGACAAGATAAGCTCGGCGAAGCTCAAAAGTTGCTCAAGGAAGCGCTTGAGGCTTTAGACCGCGACGACGAACATCTAAGGGAAAAAATCGAAAATGAGCTTTATGAGATAGAGCACAAAAAACATCCTTTACGAGGAATTTGTAATAAGAGTAATGAAGACGACTTATCGCTTGAATTTTAGATTTGACAGGATAAAGAATGAATGATAAAAATAAAGCATCAAAAGTGCGCGAGGATAACCCAAATCAGCTGGAATCAAACAGAAAATCCGCTCTTTTGGCTAGGTATAACAGATTAAAATTAATATATTCAAGCCATAGGGTTAAAACAGAAATTTTATTCAAAGAAGCATACGGAAGATTTTTTAATAGCAAATACGACATGTTTCGAGAATTTTTTCAAAAGCTGATAAACAAAGGCGAGTCGGAGGCCATGGATTATCTAAAACCCAAATTAACTCCTGACGACATAAAAACAGGATATACGCCAAATCAAATATCTACTTTATGTTATTTTGAGGAAGATGCAAAAGGTCTACAAAGAAAAAGAGGGCTACAAAAAGATCAATTTGCGGATCTACTTAGTGGCAAATATATAATAGCTATACTGTCGGAAGGTAAAAATAATAGGGTATGGCTTCCGATAAATGAAAATAATTTTTTGGAAGCATTAGAAGCCGTTTTGCAAATAGAGGCCGATGGGCCGGAAATGCTATATGCACCATTTTTTATTATGATTGATTCGGAGATTAATATGCATGGTGCATTAGAAGCAAAATTTCCTAAAAATCTTTTTGAAGACTTTGCTCTAGGGATAGATAAAATTTGTAAAATCGTGATTGCAAAAAAAATGACCAATCTTGCAAAGTCGCCTCCACCGAGTCCGTCCGCAATGATGTACGCCGCCCCATCACCGGTCAAATTAGCATCGCCTACAATGGCTTTTTTTACGCAAAATTTAACCTCAAATCCAATCACCCTAATAGACTTCAAAGAAAAAATAGCTATCAAGATCCAAGATAAGACCCTGCATGTCATGGGGCTGTTTTCAGATAAACTAATAGAGTTTTTAAAAGAGTGCAAGCATATCTTAAACAAAAACAAGAAAGACGAAATTTTACTAGTTAGTCCAAATGCCAAAGAAGACGAGGATACGACGACTCAAATTTTGACCCTTTACTCTGTTTTGTTTATGCTAAATCCAAATTTCATAAACGATCTATTTCATCCTAAAATGTAGCAGTGGCGACTTTCAAAAGCTTCTGAAAGATTAAAGCTAGAATTCTTGCATATTTTTATAAAGGAGAAGATATGCAAGAACCACAAGATAGTGCGCAAAGCGAAATAGCCGGGAAAAGCGGCGAGGAGATAATCGCCTATATCAAGGAAAAATACGATAAATTTGCCGACGAAACCCAGAACTCCGTCGAGGTGCTAGAGATAAAATTCGTGCTAGCAACGGCCGGTATAGGCATAGACGACCCTAAAGAAACCATCGAGAGATTACAAGACTGCGTTGCCTACTTTAAGGAAAATATCTTTCCGTGCACCTATTTGCTAAGACAAAGGGCGATAGAGTATACCGAGTGCCAAACAAAGCTTCTAAAAACGGTTAATACTTTTCAAAAAAACGTCCCCCTCATAAGGCTTGAGACATTTGCCCTAGGAACTATATTTGGCGTTTTTTTGATGTTTTTGCTGCATTTGTAGC
>NZ_AOTD01000195.1 GCF_000344295.2 Campylobacter showae CC57C
TCTAGCCTTGACTTAAAATTTCTGCACAACTCTCAAAATCATCTCGCGATACTTCCGCTTGTCTTTTTACGCTTAAATTTAATTCATCAAATTTGAGCGTAATTTACTTCTTTCGTGTTCGTCAAATTTGAATGTAAATTTTGCACAGACTAAAAACTCTGCTAAAATTCGCTCAAATTTAACCCAAAGGCCGCGCCGTGCAAATCCCGAATTTGATCCGAAATTTTATCTACAAACGCATCGTTTCAGAGTGCATTTTACTACCGTTTTTCTATCCTGACGAGTTTGAGAGTTTTCAGGAGGGATATAGGCTTACTGACCGCAAAACGGGCGAGGAGCTAGCAGACGACGCACCGGGCCAGTGGCGCAAGAGCTGGCGGGTCATCGCGCGTAACGGCATGGACGATCCGTTTTTTGTAGATTTTGCCCTTGGTGACGCTTCGCCCGTGTATTTTGCCTATCACGGCGCTGGCTCTTGGGAGCCGATAAAGGTCGCGGACGACATCGTTAAATTTGAGGAAAATTTAACCGCCCTCGCCGCGCTTGAGACACCTTGCTCACTTGATGCGATCGCACCTCTTGCGGACTTAAACAACGAATTTTACCGCGAAATAGCGGGCGATCACGCGCTGAAAGATGAAGCGCGCGAGGAACCCGAATATAAATATTTCAGCGTTTTTTACCCTGGACTAGGGCGCGGACAAGGTAAAAACGCTCGTGTTTTTAAAGAAAATTTTTGAAGACAAGAGCTTTGCGGCAACTAAAGAGAGGGCGCAAAATTTGCCGCTTTGCGTATTTAGCGGCATAGAGGAGTTAGCGCTATCGTTGCAAGACAAACTCGCCTCGCTCGGAGTTAAATTTAACTCCCGCGAGATATCTTTTAGCGAACTTATCGCCCGTCATGGCTAATTTATCCAAATTTCGCTATCATACGCCGCATTTTTTAAAAAGGATAAACATGAAAAAATCACTGCTTTTCGTCGCGCTTTGCGCTTTTACCGGACAGCTTGCGGCTGCTGAGATGCCTGCTGCTTGCGAGGAGTATAGAAAAGTTTCTTACGACTTTATCGATTCGATGGCAAAACAAGCCCAGGCTCAGGGTAAAAAGGACTTTGACGTCGCCGCGACGAAAAAAGAGTTTGAGGCCGACTACGCGAGCATAAAAAAGATGAGCAAAGAGGAACAAGAATCTACGTGCAACCAAGGCATAGCCGAAGTAAAAGAGCTTGAAAATATGCTAAAAATGATGGGATCGATAAAGTAAATTTAAGCGGCTTCGGCTTATTTACGCTCCCAAAATCCGCGTTTAAAAGTCAAATTTGAGCGCGGATTTGAAAACTATCTAAATTTCACAAAACTATCACTCAGGCACGCAAATTTCGCCGCGCCGCATCGCTTTTACCGTGTAAAAGCCGACGATACCTATAAAAACGCATAAGATGGCGAACCCAGCCGCTCCCGCAAACAAGAAAAACTTAATCCCGTTAAACTCAAACGCTCGCAAAAACGCGATGCTAGCCGCAGCCGTCGGGAAAGTAAACGCCCACCACGAGAGGAAAAATTTAAGCCGTAAAAAGCTTTTAAACATAAAAAGGATGAGAAGCGCGAAAAATAGCGTGACGTAGAGCATGATCTTTGCCGTCATGTCAAAACTGCCTGTGAGCTTGACGTAGTCTAAAAACGCCATCGCAGGCGGCGCGATCACGATAAAAAGCGTCGGGATAAATTTCTGCGGCATCTGATCGTGAAAGATGATGCGGTAAAACAAAACCGCAAAAAGCACAGGCCAAAAAAATATCCCGATCGCAAAGTAATACCACGCAAGCTCGCTCGCGGCGGGCGCTGCTAGCGGGACGAAGAGATTGCCCACGATCGGGATGAACCACGCGGGGTTTGAGTGTGCGATCTGGACGTTATTTTTGATCCAAAAAGACACGACGTGCAGCGTGATAAAGGTCTGAAACGCGACGCCCACGCAAAAAAGCGCGTCGTAAACGGGCGCAAAGTCCCGCCAGAGCGAGGCGACTAACAGCGTGCCGATCGAAAAAGCGGCGAAAAAATTTACGCGCACCGGGTGGAAAAACTCCGCCTTGCAAGCTTGCGGGTATCTGATCAGCTTTGCCGTGTAGCAAGCGCAGATGAGCGCGTATGCTAGGCTCGCCGCGGCGCGTAAAATCTCAAAAACCGCGCCTGAGATATCAAAGATCAAATTTAGCCGCTCGTATGCGAGAGCCAGTCCGCCAAGCCCCATAACTACGGTGTAAAACATGATCGGAAAGTGCTGCAGCCAGCTTGATTTTTCGTCCTGCGTTTTCATATTTTTCCTCGTTTTTTCTAAATTTTAGCCCAATTTTAGCGCAATTTCGGTGAGTTAGTCACGAAATAAATCAATGCTTAAAATATTTTGTAGCTAAATTTTATCACCGAGCTTTTACGTAAAAGAAAATATAATTAAGAAAAGCCAAATTTAACCAAGGAGCGCGTATGTCGAGGGATGAGATAAAAGATACGATAAAGCAGCGGTTTACCTCCAAATTTACGCTTAGTGCGCAGGATGAAGAGGCGGTGTTAAAAAGCGCGACGCTAAA
Source organism: Campylobacter showae CC57C (assembly GCF_000344295.2). GTDB lineage: Bacteria > Campylobacterota > Campylobacteria > Campylobacterales > Campylobacteraceae > Campylobacter_A > Campylobacter_A showae_B. Next base: position 2,589 of record NZ_AOTD01000195.1, read on the forward strand.
AAGCTTTAAAAAAGGCGAGAGGATATACCCAAAAGATGGCTGCCTTGGCTACGCGATCATCATAAGCGGACGTGCGCGCGGGCTGGTTAGCACGAGTAATTTTAAAGAGATCACCGTCTTTAACCTACAAGACGGCGATAGCTGTATGCTGTGCGGCTTTTGTTCGCTAGGAGCGCTACAAGCGGAGATAAATTTGCAAATCGAAGATGACGTGCGGATGATTTTGATCCCGAGAGAGATATTTAAGAGGCTACGCGAAAACTATCCGCAGGTGGCAAATCACGCGCTAGAGCTCATGGCTACGAGGTTTAGCTCGGCGATAACGGCGATGGATCAGACGCTGTTTTTGCCGCTAACTAGGCGAATAATAAATTTCCTCGAGCAAAACGGCGCGAAAAACGGGCTAAGGATCACGCACGAACAGATCGCAAACGACATCGCTAGCGCGAGAGAGGCGGTATCAAGAGCGCTAAAAGAGATGCAGAAAAAGGGGCTCGTCGAGCTAAAACGCGGAGTCGTGACGTTAAGGTGACTTTGTTACATATTTAAATTTTAAAATGCGCTATGATTTGACAATAACTTCTAAAAGGAGCTTTTATGCAAAGCATCGACAGAAGAGGCGTCTTGAAAATTTTAGGCGCGGCGGGGCTAGCGGCGGCGGGAGTCGCAGGGGCTAGCAAGCTAAATGCGGGAGAAAATGCGGACATCCGCGCAAATATCCTAATAATCGGCGGCGGTCTAGGCGGCATCAGCCTAGCGGCGAAACTACGACGAGATATGCCAAACGCCGAACTAACGGTCCTTGATAAGGACGAGTACTTCTACTATCAGCCCGGCTTTACGCTTATCGCAGCCGGCCACTATCTGCCCGAAGACATAACCTACGAAAAATCAAATTTGATCCCGGACGGCGTAAAATGGATAAAGCAAAATGCCGCATCTATCGATCCGGCGGCAAATTCCGTCAAGCTAGAGGACGGGTCAAATTTGAACTACGACTACCTCGTGATAGCTAGCGGAGCGGAGTATGAGTTTGAGAGCGTAAAAGGACTTAGCGCCGACGATATAGGTAGCGACAACGTGACTTCTATCTACACGATCCCTGGCGCCGTTGCTATGTCCGGCATAATGAAAAAAGTCGGCAAAGAAGGCGGCAAGATAGTCTTTAGCGACAACAAAACACCGATGAAGTGTTCGGGCGCAAATAAAAAAGTAACGCTGCTAACCGAAGATATGGCGCGAAATTTAGGCAACAGAGACAAGCTTGATATCTCGATATACTCGGGTGCTCGGACGATATTTTCCGCTCCTGTTTATGCTAAAATGATAGAAGGGATGCTGGAGGAGCGAGACGTGAAGTATTTTACCTCGCATCAGCTGGTTGAGGTGGATAAAGGTGCAAATATAGCGGTATTTGAGCACGCTATGCCGTACCGCGAAAACGGTGAAAATAAACTCGCTAAAGAGCTAGTCGAAGTAAAATTTGACTACCTACACCTAGTACCTCGTATGAAGGCTTCTAAAATCTACGCCGATGCAGGGCTAAGCGTAGAAAAAGGCGATGCGGCGGGCAACTGGATCAGCCTCACGCGCGAGACGCTACAACACTCGAAATTTAAAAATATATTTGCTATCGGCGACGTTTGCGGATTTGCTGCGGGCAAAACAGGAGCTAGTATACGCAAGATGTATCCCGTGCTGGCGCAAAATCTCGCCGACGTCATAAAAGGACGCGAACCGAGTGCTAGATACGGCGGCTACACCGCCTGCCCGCTGCTAACGAAATTTGGCAAGGCGGTGATGGTAGAGTTTAACTGGACGGGCAAGCCCGAGCCTACGATAGCGTGCATGGGCGCGACTCGCGAGAGCTACCTAAACTGGGCGATGAAGCTATATATGATGAAGCCGATGGTCATGCAAGGCATGATAAGAGGCCTAGCATAAAGGAGAGAAAATGCAAAACGTCGGGATTTTAGATAAAACTATCCGCCTAGTAATCGCTGCGGTTTGGATATACGCATTTGGGTTCGTCTGCGAGTGCTGGCTGTGGCTGGTCGGTCTCGTGCCGCTACTGACGGCTGTTTACGGTTATTGTCCTCTTTATAAATTTTTTGGTATAAATACGTGTAAAAAATGTAAAAACAAAGAGAGGAAAACGCAATGCTAAGTAAAAAAACTAGGATAATAAGAGCTCTGATCGGACTAGCGATAATGATCGCGGGAGCGGTGTTTAGCAGCTGGTGGGGACTGATCGGACTCGTGCCCTTTATCGTGGGCGTCACGGGATTTTGCCCTGCTTGCTACTTTTTAAACCGCTGTTCGCTAAAGCGCTAAATTTAGCCGAATTTACTCGCGCGGGTTTAAATTTAACCTCAAATTTGAGTCCGCGCTTTGTTTTTGGATAAATTCAAATTTGAGCTTTATAAATCAATCTCTTTAGGGCGCAAATTTTGCCGTCCGCATCTTCAAATTTAACTCCCGCTTACTCACTTTTAACGTGATATGCATCAAATTTAAGCTAAAATACGCCAAATTTTAAAAAGGACGAACGTGAACGATTTTAAAAGATTAAACGAACTAGTAGCGGCCGGTAAAGACGAGCTAAACGCGATGTATCGGCAGCTGGATAACCCAAGCGAGATCGTGCTAAAGATGCTAAAAATCGCGGGCTTTAAGGGCGAGAAAAGCGAAAAGGTCGCAGTTTTGCGCCGCATAGTCGATCTAAAGGTTGAGCCGCTAGAAAATGAGCTAAAAAAGCAGGGGCGTGAGGAGGCCGAGATACAGCGCATAAAAGACGAAGCTTTTGAACTCGTGCGCGAGTTTTACGAGGCGCGCTTTGAAAAGCTGTTGGCGCGGGTAAAAGAGGAGAAAATTTTAGACGAGTTTCATCAGGCGCTGCTTAGCGGTATGCACGGCGCGGGACTAGCGATGAACGCGTGGCAAAGCGCGTGGGACAAGCAAATCCTGCAAACGACGAATAAAGAATTCGAAGCTAAATTTGCAAGCATGGCCGAGGCGATCAAATTTATCGACGAAAACCGCCTCTATCAAAAAGACGGCGGCGAAAAGGGCGAGCGAAGCTACGGCGCAGTCATGAAAAACGGCGATAAATACGCCTTTGCGCCGTATGCCGCGGCTTTTGAAAAAGAAGCAAAACGCGTGGCGGACGCTCTAGACGTGCTAATCAAAAATCTAAAAACGCTAGCCGCAAACGACGAGCAAAGAGCCTACGTAACGTACTTTGAAAAGCTAAAGGCGGCGTTTTGCGAGCGAGAAAACGACCGCGCGATCCCGGCGTGGCAGGACGCCGAGCGCGCGTGGATGGATGTAAAAGGCCCGCTACAGCCGGGTCATCCGCTCGAGTACTACGAGGACGCCTACACGCACGCCGTCGCGCTCGAGTGGGACGTTAGGCTAGCGGGTGCGAGCGACTTTGACGAGGCGAAATTTAAAGCCAGCGTCATCCGCGCCTACGAGCAAATTTGCCGCGAGTGCAGGATAGAGGACGCTGCGCTAGCACGCCAAGTCACGCAAAACGTCGCGCGCACGCAAACATATATCAGCGTGCCGATGATCTACTACGGCGCCGAGCTAAACGGGCTTTTCTCCGCGCAGGTCGTGCCAAACGACGAGACCGTGAGCAAGGAGCGGGGCAAAAAGATATTCGCCTTCGTCGAGCACGTTTACGAGAGCGCCAAGGCGCGGCCGTTTATGAAGCTTAGCGGGGAGATTTTTTCGTGCGAGTTTTTGGACTACGGGCGCGAAATTTTGTTTAAAAAGCCGCAAATTTGGAAGAAAACCTACGAAATCTCCACGATCGGCCACGAGTTTGGGCATATACTTTTCGTAGGCACCGACACGGAAAAGGCGATGAACGCGGACGGCGAGTTTAAATTTATCGAGGAGTACAAGGCGACCACGGGCGGGCTCGTAAATTTCTTTATCGGCGGCGAGGCGAGCTACGAGATGAGCGTGTTTCACGAGCTGATCGCCCGTGCGGTCGGACTCATCGCGTGGCGCGAGGTCGATGAGGTGCGCGCGTACTACTGCGAGGGGCTCATACATCTGAGCTTGCTGTTTGACTCGGGCGCGCTTAGCTTTGATGGCGGCGCTTTGGTCGTCAAATTTGACCGCGAGCACTACGCTAAATTTAAAGAAATCTGCCTCGCAAACTACAAAAATTTAGCGCTTCACTACGCAAGGCGCGCTCCAGCTGGCGAGTTTTTGGCGAAATTTTGCGACAAAGACGGCAAAAGCTATCTGCCTAAACACGTGCAGGCAAGGGCCTTTGTAGAGCACTACTATGCCCGCTACAAGGTTATCGGAAACGAGCTTGACGAGAGCGGCGAATGGGAAAAGTGGCAAGCGGGAGAGAAATAGGGCGCGCCCTTAGCGTCAAATTTGTCCTTGGCTCGCGGCTGATCGGGCTTTAAATTTGCCTTTAAATTTACCTTTTGCGCGCGAGACCCGCACCTTTTTGATGCTCAAATTTGCGCTATAAAGTTGCGGGTTTTTCGAGTCAAATTTAACTCGAGCTTGACGCAAAATAAGCCAAATGCGGCGGATTGTCGCTAAATTTGCAAATTTTAAATAAAAATAGAAAGGATAAAAATGGAAAAAACATTAGAAGGCATGGGCGAACCGCGCATGAAGCAAGTCGCCTTGCCAAAAGACACAAATTCGGCGGGAAATATTTTTGGCGGCTGGATACTAAGCCAGATCGACCTTGCCGGCGCTCAGGCCGCGCGCGAAGTGGCTCCCGAGCGCGT
>NZ_AOTD01000196.1 GCF_000344295.2 Campylobacter showae CC57C
CTTCGTTGCACTCGCAACTGCAAGCAGAAGGAAATTTCGCCGAGGCTCGGTTACGTATTTTATATACGCACCCTCGCTCGGCTTATTTCCGCCTCGCCTCCTCGTAGCGAAGTCTCGTTACGAGCGCTTGCGCGAAGTAAAAAAGAAAAATACTTCGCCTGAATGTTTTGCGTTCAAATTTAAGATTAAATTTAATTGAAATTTGAGCTTTAAAAGTTCAAATTTGAGTTAAATAAAAAGTGTAAGCTGAAGTATTTTGAGATGATTTTTGTGGTTGCGCAGGTAAAATTTAGCGCAGGCTGGACAGATAGTCCGCCGAGCTAAATTTTAATAAGCTCCGCAAAAATCGCTCAAAAGACGAAGCGTAAAAAGGAAATAAAATGGCAAAAAATAATCTAATCGGCGGCTCCATCTGGGACGAATACTCCCAAAACGTCCAAAACCGCATGAACAACCCCAAATTTATGGGCGAGATCACCGAGGACGAGGCAAAAGCAAGAGGCGGCAAGCTCATCGTGGCGGATTTTGGCGCCGAGAGCTGCGGCGACGCGGTGAGGCTATACTGGCTCGTGGATGAAAAAACCGACCGCATCATGGATGCTAAATTTAAGAGTTTTGGCTGCGGTACGGCGGTAGCAAGCTCCGATACGATGGCTGAGCTTTGTATCGGTAAGACCGTGGACGAAGCGGTCAAAATCACCAACATCGACGTGGAAAAAGCTATGCGCGATACCCCGGACGTCCCTGCCGTCCCGCCGCAAAAGATGCACTGTTCGGTCATGGCCTACGACGTCATCAAGGCCGCCGCAGCGCAGTATAAGGGCGTGGATCCGGAGCATTTCGAGGACGAGATCATCGTGTGCGAGTGCGCGCGCGTTAGCCTAGGCACGATCAAGGAGGTCATCCGCCTAAACGATCTACACACGGTCGAAGAGATCACGCAATACACCAAAGCAGGCGCCTTTTGCAAGTCCTGCGTGCGCCCTGGCGGACACGAAAAGCGCGAGTATTATCTCGTGGACATCCTCGCAGACACCAGAGCCGAGATGGAGCAGGAGAAAAAGCAAGCCGTCATCGACGCGCAGGTTTCGGGCAAATTTGACGACGTAAGCTTTGAAAATATGACCGTCGTGGGCCAGCTAAAGGCCATCGAGAGCGTCATAGATAGAGATGTTCGCCCGATGCTGATGATGGACGGCGGTAATATGGAAATCCTCGATTTGCAAAAAGACGCCGAGGGTAAATTTGACGTCTATATAAGATATATGGGTGCTTGCAGCGGCTGCGCGAGCGGTGCGACCGGCACGCTATACGCGATCGAAAACGTGCTTCAAGAAAACCTCAGCCCAAACATCCGCGTCCTACCTATCTGATCTACTTTAGACGGCAAATTTGACGCGGCTTAGGGCTCAAATTTGATTAAATTCGGGCGGTTAAATTTAGCCGCCCTACTCTATTTTCACTCAAATTTACCCCAAAACCCATTTGCCCCTATTTCCAATTTACGAAATTAAATTTTTCTACTTCATTTATCAAAATACCTAAAATTCCGATAATCGT
>NZ_AOTD01000197.1 GCF_000344295.2 Campylobacter showae CC57C
GGCGAGCCGATAAAAGACACCGCGCGCGTGATCTCGCGAATGTGCGATCTCATCATGGCTCGCGTTAATCGCCACGAGACGTTAGAGGAGCTTGCCAAATTTAGCCACGTACCCGTGATAAACGGTCTTAGCGATAAATTTCACCCCGCACAGCTGATGGCTGATCTCATGACGGCTGTCGAATGCGGGCTAAAAATAGACGAGATAAAAGCGGCGTTCGTGGGCGACGGCAACAACATGGCTCACTCGTGGCTGATGCTAGCTAGCAAGCTCGGCTTTGAGCTAAGAATCGCTACGCCAAAGGGCTACGAGCCGGACGCCGACGTCGTAAATTTAGCGATGAAAAACGCTCAAATTTCGGGAGCTAAAATTTATCTAACTCAGGACGTAAAAGAAGCCGTCTCGGGCGCTAACGTCGTCACTACCGATACTTGGGTCTCGATGGGACAAGAAGCCGAAAAAGAAAAGCGCCTGAGGGACTTTGCCGGATTTTGCGTGGATGAAAATTTGATGAAATTAGCCGCTCCGCGAGCGATATTTTTACACTGCTTGCCGGCTTACCGCGGATACGAGGTGAGCGAAGGCGTGTTTGAGGCGCATGCGGATGAGATTTTTGCCGAGGCGGAAAATCGCTTGCACGCACAAAAAGGCGTGATGGTTTGGCTAGATAGGCAGCGAAACGGGTAAGTTAAGGAAGTAAATGAAAGAAAAAAATCTACAAAAAACATACGAAAAAATAGATGAAATCTCAGGCGAGCTTGGGATAAAAGAGGGCGAGAAGACGATATTTGAGATCGTGCCGACGAGCGATCCGAGTCAAATGAGCCTCAGCCTAAAAAGCGGCTCGTGGGACGGGGGGGAGCCGTGGTTTGGCATTGACGAAAATCAAAATTTGCACACGATGGTTTCGTTAAAATCGCTCTCGCAGCTCATCGAAGCCTACCGCAACGTCCAAAAGGAAAATTTCGAGCTAAGGCTCGAAAAGACGATCTGGCAGAACGTACCGATAGATTTCGCCGACGTTTGGGTCGTGGCGATGGACGAGATACGCAAGATCGCCGCAAAAAATAAAAATAAAAAAAGCATAGACATAAATTTGGAAAAACTGGTAAAGGGTATCAAAAAGCAGTATCCAAATTTGTTCGTCGATATGCAGAATTTAATGAAAAACGCGAGGAATAAAACGCTATGATGGATTTTGACGCTTACGTGAAGTATTCGCGCCCGGGACCGCGCTATACGAGCTATCCGACTGCGCCCGAGTTTAGCGATAAATTTAGCTACGAAGACTACCTGCGGGAGCTAAAAAACCGCGACGCCTCGCGCCCGCTTTCGCTTTATTTGCACCTGCCGTTTTGCCGCAGCGCCTGTTATTTTTGCGGTTGCAACGTGATCTATACGAGCAAAGAGGACCGCAAAACGCGGTACATGGAGTATCTGCAAAAAGAGCTTGATATACTAGCGGCAAACCTCGATACGAGCGCGCCCGTGCTGCAAATGCACTTTGGCGGCGGCACTCCGACATTCTACGGCGCGGATCAGCTAGATGAAATCATCAAAATGATAAAGGCTAAATTTAAAAACTTCTCGCCCGAGGCTGAAATCAGCTGCGAAATCGACCCGAGATTTTTAACCCGCGAGCAGCTTGACGTGCTCGTCTCTCACGGATTTAACCGCGTCAGCTACGGCGTGCAGGACTTTGATGAGCGCGTACAAAAAGAGATCCACCGCATCCAGCCCTACGAAATCACCAAAAACGCCGTGGATATGGCGCGCGCTAAGGGCATAAACTCGATAAATATGGACCTGATCTACGGCCTGCCGTATCAGACGCTAGAGAGCTTTAAAGCGACGCTGGATAAGGCTCTGACGCTGTCTCCCGACCGCTTGGCGGTATTTAACTACGCGCACGTGCCGTGGATAAAAAAATCTATGCGTAAATTTGACGAAGCCACGCTGCCGAGCCCTAAAACCAAGCTTGAAATTTTAAAATACACGGCCGAGTTTTTTATCAAAAACGGCTACAAAATGATCGGCATGGATCACTTTGCAAAGCCTGGCGACGAGCTTTTTGCCGCGCTTGCTAACGGCACGCTTCATCGCAACTTTCAAGGCTACACGACTAAGGGCGGAGCCGATCTCATCGGCATCGGACTAACTAGCATCGGTGAGGGGCAAAGATACTACGCGCAAAATTTCAAAGACATGGATGAATACGAAAAAGCCCTAGATAGCGGCGTTTTGCCGTATTGCAAGGGTATTTATCTAACTGGCGACGATCTAATCAGAAAAGCCGTGATAATGAGCCTGATGAGCAACTTCGCCCTTGATATCAAGGCGGTTGAGGCTAAATTTGACATCAAATTTTTCGAGTATTTTAAAGATGATTTGGTCGAGCTTGAAAATTTGAGCGAATTTGTAACCGTAACGCCAGAAAAAATCAGCGTAAACGAGACGGGCGCGCTGATCATCCGAAATATCGCGATGTGTTTTGACGCGTATTTGAAAAAAATACCCGAAAATTTACGTCGATTTTCAAAAACGGTTTGATGGATGGATATGTTTAAATTTAGCGAAATTTCGGATAAATGCGTAAAATGCGGCAAATGTATCCAAGTCTGCACGATCCACAAGATAAACTCCGACGAAACGACCTCTCCGCGCGGTTTTTTAGATCTCGTGGGAGCCTATGAGCGCGGCGAGCTAAAGCTTGATAAAAGCGCGAAAAATATCTTTGAAAGCTGCTTTTTATGCACGAACTGCGTCGAGGTATGTCCAAACTCCTTGCGCGTGGATACGGCGATAGAAAACGTCCGCCGCGATATCGCGGAAAAATTTGGCATCGCGTGGTACAAAAAGGCGTTTTTTTGGTTGCTTCGCCACCGCGCTATAATGGATTTTTGCGCGAGGCTGGGATATGTGTTTCAAAGTTGCGCGTTTAAGATCCGCGAAGGCGCGATGAGTCCGAGATTTAGCCTGCCGATGGTGAAAAAAGAGCGGCTTTTGCCAACCGCGAGCAAAAAGAGCTTTTTAAACTCGCACGCCGAGTTTATCGATAACGGCGGTGATAAAACTATCGGCGTTTTTATCGGCTGCATGGGAAACTACGCGTATACGGGCATCGGCGAGGCTCTGGTTAAGATAGCTCGCGAGCTTGGGTTAAATTTAAATTTGATGAAAAAGCAGGCCTGTTGCGGCGCGCCGGCGTATTTTACGGGGGATTTTGCGACGGTCGAGGTTTTGGCAAAGCGAAATATAGAGTATTTTGAAAAAATGCTTGGCGAGCTAGACGCCATCATCGTGCCGGAGGCTACTTGTTCGGCGATGATAAAGATCGACTACGAGCACTTCTTTCATGATGATGAGCATTGGCGAGAGCGCGCAAAAGCGGTGAGCAAGAAGATATTTTTAGCGACGGAGTACTTTGAAAAATTTACGAATTTGGCTGAAATTTTGGCTAAAAAAGGCAAAAATTTGACCTCCGTGACCTATCACGACCCTTGTCACGCTAGAAAAATGCAAGGCGTATTTAAAGAGCCTCGCAAACTGCTCGCTCAAAACTACGAAATGACCGAAATGGACGATCCAAATGAGTGCTGCGGTTTTGGCGGCGTGACGATGCAGTCTGAAAAATATCATCTAAGCCGCGCGGCCGGACAAAGAAAATCCGAGATGATAAAAAACTCGGGCGCAAAAATCGTAAGC
>NZ_AOTD01000198.1 GCF_000344295.2 Campylobacter showae CC57C
ATTTAGCACCTTAAAGGTGCGGGTCTCGGCGAGTAAAATTTATAAATTTAATCCCAAATTTACTGCTCACCAAAATCCTTGCCAAAATCATCTATCTGATTTAAATCCATCGGCTTTAGCTGATTTTTATTTCCCCTTAATATATCCTCGACCTGCTCTTTTTGAGATCTTTTTGAGCCCGTGGTTTTGACGTTTTTTAGCGCTTCAAGTAGCTCTTCGATATTTGGTTCGCGAACGGTTTTTAGCGAGATGATGAGCACTTCGTCGATATCGACAGAGTGCTTTTTGGCGGTGTATTTTGCTAGCGTGTCTTTAAATTTTTCCTTGCCGAGCGAGGTTAGCAGATCCTCGACGTAAAAGCTGCCGATAACGACGTTTAGCGCGTCAAGCACGTAGGCTTCGTTATCCACGACGTCGCGCCCCTCAAGACGCAGGCTTACGCTTACTTTTTTGATCGAACTTTTGGCGTCTCTGGAGTATAGATCGGTTTCAAAGTTATCGATATTTAGCGTCTCGGCAAAGGCCATAACCGCGACAAAAGCCAGCGCAAAAATCTTTTTCATACGTCTTCCTTAATATTTTCAAATTTGTTTTCAAGATAGAATTTCTCGACCTCTTCGTCTATTTTAACGACGCTTTGCAAATACTCTCTAAACGGCCGACTTTTGCCGTAAAATATCCGCAGCTTTTTGGGATCGATCGCCCGCGAGAGCGCGACGTAGAGCTGTCCGTTGGCAAAGATATGATTTAGGTCGCACACTAAATTTTCGATACTCATGCCTTGGGATTTGTGGATCGTGATCGCGTAGGCTAGCTTTAGCGGAAACTGAGTCAAAGACGCCCTCGCGCGCTCCTCGAGGTGCTCGCCCGCCATCACAAACTCGCTCATGTCAAATCTCGTGCGCTCCACCTCGACGATCTCGCCGTTAGCTTTTTGCACGATGACGCTTTTTATCTCGCCGTTTTCTTTTAAAATTTGCATTATCTGCCCGCGCTCGCCGTTATAATACTCACCCCATTTATTTACGGTAAATATAACTTTCGCGCCGATTTTTATATTTAAAATTTCAGGCGCATAGAGATTTGCGATCCAGCGATCCAGCGCGTTTTCGTTTAAATTTTCATCGTAAATTTCCACTAGCGCCTCGGCTCTTTCAAGCGGCGCTGGTAGCTTAGAGAGCATCTTGTTGTTTAGCTCGTCTGCTTCGTAGTTACGCCCAAAAAGTACGCTTGTATCGTCATCTACCTGCACGCTTGGCACGAGTAAATTTTCGATATAGCTAAACACCTCTTCGCTCAGTCGCCCAACGCGAAGCATGGATAAGATATCGTAAAATTTCTTGTCTTTTGTTCGCTTTGAGACGACCAGCTCGATATTTTTAAACTCAAATTCATGCCACGAGCTTGAGTTAAAAGCATAAAGAAATTTAAAGAGCGAGCTACCGTCTTCGCCGTTTTTTCGCACGGGCGGCAACTGATAAAAATCTCCCACGAGCATCACTCGCCCGACAAATCTCGAGCTCATCAAACGGTAATAAATCATATCCATGAGCCCCGCGCTGATCATCGAAATTTCGTCTATCACGATGAGATCGCAGACGTCTAGCATCTTTTTTAGTTCGCCAAGCTTTCCGCGCTGTTTGCGGTCGTAGCCTCGTAGCTCATCAAGGTTTGAGCAAATGCCGAATTTAAAAAAACTATGCACGCTCACTCCACCGACGTTTACCGCTGCGATGCCGGTGCTGCCCAGCACCACGACATTTTTTAGCTCGCTTTT
>NZ_AOTD01000199.1 GCF_000344295.2 Campylobacter showae CC57C
CCTCTTTCGCCTCTTGCACGCCCGCCACGTCGGCAAATTTAACCTTCGGTTTTTCCGAATTTACGAGCTTTTTAGAACTTCCCATTCCAAGGATACCGCCGCCCATATTTCGCTGCATACGGCTAGCTAAAAACATCCAAATTCCAAAGAAAATAAAAATAGGAAGCACCCACGAAAAGAGTATTTCGGTAAACCAGTTTGTCTCACTATAAGCACCGTAAGGAATCTTTTGCTCCTCCAAAATCGGCACTAGCGTCGGATCGTTCACTCTCTTGGCAAAATACGTCCTGCCGCCGTTATCCACGGCTTTTATCGAGGTTTCCGAGATGCCTACTTGCATAACCTGCTTGTTTTTTATCATCTCTTTTATCTCGGAGTACGAGGTGCCTTTTGAGCCGGCCGCGCTCTGTCCTAGCAGCGTGCCGTCCATATCGCCGCCTCCGAGTCCGCGAAATGCCACCACTATCACGATAGCAAAAATGGCGAAAATCAAAATCGGATTTTTATTAAAAAAATTATTTCCGCCGTTATTTAAATTTTTATCATCGTTTTTTCTGTTATCCATTATGTTCCTTAAATTATTTTACGCTTTTTGAAATACGAAGCTTTTCCACTCGTTTTTGATTTGGTTTTCTACCGGTTTGAGCGACGAAAAAGCCTCTAAAATTCGCGTTTCGTATTTATCCAAAACGCCTGCTAAAACGAGATACGAGCCCTCTTTTAGCAAATTTATCAAATCATTTTTTAGCATTAGTATCACGTCGGCGATGATGTTTGCGACGACGACGTCGTATTTTTTATCTAAATTCGCCACCGAACCGGTCCAAATTTGATTAAATTTAACCCCGTTTAGCTCGGCGTTTTTCTGCGAGCTTTGCACTGCTTGCTCGTCAGTATCGCAGGCATCCGTGACGCAGCCAAGCCTTGCTAGGGCGATGCTTAGTATCCCGCTTCCGCAACCCACGTCAAGCGCGCTCATACCGCTTGCGGCGTACTTTTGCAGATACTCTATACAAGCGCTCGTACTCTCGTGGTGACCCGAACCAAAGGCAAGCGCGGGGTCTATGATGATATTTTCAAACCCGCTTTTAGAATCTTCCCAGCTTGGGTGGATGTAAAATTTACCGATTTGTATCGGTCTTACGTTTTTTTTGTATTCGTTTAGCCAGTCTTTATTTTCTTTTTGGCTTTTTATTATCTTAAATTCGATCTCGCGGTCAAGCGCATTTTGCAGAGATTTTGCGTATTCTCGTAGGCCAAATTCCACTTCATCTAGCTCGTCTTCGTCTCGGATGATAAACCCGCCGACAGTCTCCTGCGTACAAGTAATGCCCAAAGAAAAAACGAGATCCTCGAAAAGCTCGCGGCACTCCTGCGAGCAAAGAACTTCAAACTCGTAAAATTTATCTTTCAAATTTACGCTCTTCTAGCCCAAAACGTCTTCAAGTTTTTCTTTTAAAACTTGCGGCGTAAACGGCTTTACGATGTAGTTATTGACGCCTGCTTTTAGCGCAGTGATGACCTCGGCCTTACCGCCCTCGGTCGTTACCATGATAATAGGCATATCGACGTATTTTGCCTCGGCACGGACTTTTTTTACTAGCTCAAGGCCGTTCATCTCAGGCATATTCCAGTCGGTGATAAGCACGTTTATATCGCTATGTTGGCCTAAAATTTGCCACGCTTCGACTCCGTGCTCGGCCTCTAAAATTTCTTGATGTCCGAGCCTTTGCAGAGTGTTTTTTATGATTCTTCTCATAGTAGAGCTGTCGTCGACTACTAGTATTTTCACAATCGTATCCTTTTTTAAAAAATGTCCAATTCTAGCAAATTTTATATTTAAATTTACTTTAAAAATTTATCGGCCCAGTTTAAAGGCCTCTTTTAGATCGAGCGTCTCTTCGTAGTACGCCTTGCCCACGATCGCGCCGTAAACGTCTCCAGCGCGCATTAGCGCCTCGATATCCGAGATATCTTTTACACCGCCGCTTGCGATCGTGTTTATGCCGCTTGCCTTTGCGATTTGCGAGGTAACCTCAACGTTCACGCCGCTAAGGGTGCCGTCTTTTGAGATGTCTGTGCAGATTATCGCTTCGACTCCGGCTCCGGCAAATTTATGCGCTAGCTCGGTCGCTCTCATCTGCGAGACTTCCGCCCAGCCTTGCACGGCGACAAAACCGTCTTTGGCGTCTATGCCGACGGCGACGCGGTATTTTTGCGCCATTTCTTTAGTAAAATTCGGATCCTTTAGCGCTACCGAGCCCAAGATAACGCGCGTTATGCCGCTATCAAGGTAGCTTTTTATTCGCGCTTCGTCGCGTATCCCGCCACCGATTTGGATTTGTAAATTTGCGGCTTTTGCGATCTTTTCTACGGTTTTTAGATTCACCGCTTCGCCCGCAAACGCCCCGTCAAGATCGACGACGTGAAGCCACTTTGCGCCCATATCTTCAAATCTTTTGGCTAGCTCCCACGGCGCGTCCGAGTAGATTTTCGCACTATTCATCTCGCCTTTAAAAAGCCGAACCGCCTTACCCTCTTTTAAATCTATCGCAGGGAAAATTTCCATCACATCTCTCCGAAATTTCGTAAAATTTTTAGTCCCGTTTCATGGCTCTTTTCAGGGTGCGGCTGAAAACCGAAAATGTTATCTTTATGTACCGCGCTTACGAATTTATAGCCGTATTCGCTAAAACCAAGCGCCGCATCATCATCGCAAACTACGTGATAAGAGTGCACGAAGTATAAATACTCGCTGGCCGCCAGATACTTATTTATCGGCGTTTGCTTAGCAAAATTTATCGTATTCCACCCGGTGTGCGGCACCTTTAGCGGAGCGTCAAATTTGGACGGGTCAAATTTAACCACTCGTCCTTTTACGAGCCCAAGTCCCTCATTTACGCCAAACTCCTCGCTTTGCTCAAAAAGTAGCTGCATACCAAGACAAATGCCCAAAAACGGCTTTCCGCAGGCTACGGCTTCTTTTATCGCGGGGATAAAATCTCTATCTTTTAGCTTATCCATCGCTTCGCCAAAAGCCCCGACGCCGGGCAAAATAATCTTGTCAAATTTACCCAGCTCCTCGCCGCGACCGACGAGTTTCGCCTTTAATTTTAAACTCTCAAACGCGTTTAAAACGCTCCTTAAATTTCCCGCGCCATAGTCAATGATGCCAATCATTGCGAGCTCCTTTGCTTGGTAGCAAAAAGATAAACGCTAAGCGCGACCATCAGCATCGCAACGCCGCCGATGAGATAGATCGCGTTTATGATGTGATCTGGCGCCGTGATGGCAAATTTAAACACGAGCATCAGAGCCTCGATCGCAAGCGCGATAATGATCGATCCGATAAATCTAATCATCGTCTTGTTTTCCATATCCTCGCCGCGCTTGCTTTTGCCTAGCACCTCTTCTTCAAATATCGCTTTAACCAGATCAAAGATCGCAAGCGCCAGCGTCAGCACGATCGTATGCTCAAACATCTTTTCAACTTCGATATTTAAAAGATCGTTAGCCAAAAGCCCTTTAAGCGCGTCAGCAAACAAAAACAAGGCTATGGTAAAAAGCGCGACTGAAAACGCGGCGTAAACGACCTTAAGAAATTTGCCAAAGTAGCTTTCTAGCTTGCCGTGAGAGACGATGGCTAGGATATTTTCGAGCGAAACGTCGATACACGCGACGAATTTTATCTCCCCTTTGTCGTCATATATCGGAGTGGACGCCGTCACGCACAGCTCGCCAGTTAGCGAGGACGGGTACGGGTCGCTTAGCACGCAGCGCTTTTCGCGCACCGCGGTGTAATAATAAGACTTGTTGCTACAGTTTTCGCCGCCACCGGCTTTGTATTTTTCGTTTAAGCTCACGGCGTCGCCTATTTGCACGCCGTTTGCGTCTAGCACGTAAAAAGCGTCAAAATCCTCTATCTCGTGCGCCATTTTATCAAAGCCGCTTTTTATCGACTCGGCGTTTACCCCCGGCAGCCTGTTTGGCAAATTTTTACTAAAAAGATAGCATATATAGGCTCTAGCCTTGTATCTTAACTCTGAAAACCTCTGTATATCTTGTAACGTCAAATTTATTCCTTATTTAGCGCGTGATTAAACTCGGGCACGATCTCTTTTAGCCCCGCCGCGACATCGTCCGCGTGCGTTAAATTTTTAATTTGTTCGTTTAGTTTAGCTACGTCGTATTTGCTAGAGTGCGTCACGAAAATAGACTGAAACTCAGTTTTTACGTCGTCTTTGTTGATTAAAAGCTCCTCGTAAAGCTTCTCGCCCGGACGAAGGCCGACGAATTCGACGCCCAGGTGCTCTTTGTTTGATAAAATCAGCATTTTTTTAGCTAGATCGGCGATCTTTATCGGCTCGCCCCTATCAAACACGAAAAGCTCGCCGCCTTTTGCGATCGAAGCGGCCTGAAGTACAAGCTGACAGGCCTCTGAAACTAGCATAAAGTACCTCGTGATATCAGGGTGCGTGACGGTTAGCGGTTTATTGTTTTCGATTTGCTCTTTAAATTTCGGTATTACGCTGCCGCTAGAGCCCAGCACGTTGCCAAAACGCACCGCGACGATCTCGGTTTTAGCAGGTAAATTTGAGTTTAGCGCGTAAAGCTCGCACACGCGCTTGGTCGCGCCCATGATGTTAGTCGGGCGCACGGCTTTATCAGACGAGATCATCACGACCTTGCTAACGCCGTATTCGATAGATAAATCGATCAAAATTTTAGTGCCGATTATGTTATTTACTACCGCAGCTTTCGGGTTTGCTTCGCAAAGCGGCACGTGCTTATAGGCTGCGGCATGGATCGCGATCTGCGGTCTAAACTCCTCAAAAACAGCGCGCAGATCGGCTTCGTTTACGATATTTATCATCTTGCTCACGGTTTTGTCGCTATGGGTTATCTCGCCGATCTTATAGAGATTAAACTCGCTGTGATCGATCATGATTAGCTTGCTAACGCCAAATTTCAAGCACTGCTTGCAAATTTCGCTACCAATACTGCCGCCAGCACCCGTAACCAAAACAACCTTGCCGCCTAAAAACTTCTCCACCGCGCTGCTGTCTAGGTCTTTTGGCTTTCTAGCTAGCAGATCCTCGATCGAGATATCTTTGATCGCATCCTTGCCGGTACCAAACATAGAAAAAATCTTGATATCACGGATGCCATAAGCCGTAAGCTCGTCAAAAAGCTCCGCCAGCTCGTCTTGACCCAGAGCTAGCGCGATGATAGCGGTTTTTACGTTGTATTCTTTGATCAAATTTGCAATTTCGCTCTTTGGCTGCACCAAAAATCCGTCGCAGTAAGTGCCGACCAGATCGCTCCTGCCGTCTACCACGCCTACCGCATATAGATCGATATAGCCCTGCCTAAGTCCCTTTAAAACATGCAGCGCCTTTGACGTAGCGCCGATAACGACGCATGGCTCGCCCGTATGAGGCTTTTTAGAAAAGTCTAAAAACATACGCTTGGCGATCCTTAAATTTCCGATTAGCAGGCACGAGATGATAAAGTCTATAAAAACCACGCTTCTTGGAAACGGGTTAAAAACGGCTGGCATCGTAAAATAAACGATCCAAAAGCAAACGATCGCGCAAAGATGAACGAGGAAAATTTTCCTCGCCTCGTTTAGTCCGAAAAATCTCCACGGCACCTTGTAAATTTTAAAAAGCCACATAAAAAATAGCTTTAAAACCACCACCGTAGCGCAGCCCGCGACCAGTCCGCCTCTAAAATAATCAGGCAGCACGCCGCTAAATCTAAGCAGATACGCCAGATAAAACGACGCTACAAATATCGCGATATCAAAGGTTAGAAAAAACGCAAGCCGCTTTAGCTTCGTCGCCTTAAACATTTATAAATTTTCCTTTACGATTTTTACTACTCGCGCAAACTCCTCGTCCCCCGTCGCCGTGCCGCTAGGCAGGCAGATACCGCGCGCAAACATCTCCTCGCTAGTGCCGTCCGTGAACGCTAGCGCCCCTTCAAACACCGGCTGCATATGCATCGGCTTCCAAAGCGGACGGCTTTCTATGTTTTCTTTAGCGAGTGCGTCTATCACGCGTAGATGCGCGCCTTTTTCTTTAAATAGCGCGGTCGTTAGCCAACGGTTGCCACGAGAATTTGCGATCTCGGGCATAAACTCAAGCTCAAGAAGCTCTTTTTGATATTTTTCAAAAATTTCTCGTTTTTTTATCACGCGCTGCTCTAGCACCTCCATCTGCGCCGTTCCTATCGCGCCCAGGACATTGCTCAGGCGGTAGTTGTAGCCGTAGTCTTTGTGCTCGTAGTGCAAAAAAGGCTCCCTAGCTTGCGTGCTGTAAAATCTCGCCTTTTCCACGAGATCTCTTTCACCCACTAGCATACCGCCGCCGCTTGTAGTGATGATTTTGTTGCCGTTAAAGCTATATGCGCCCAGTCGTCCGAAAGTGCCTAGCGCCTTGCCATTATAAAAGCCGCCTAGCGCCTCGGCTGCGTCTTCGACCACGGCGATATTTTCCTGCTCGCAGATCTCGCAGATCTCTTTCATCTTTGCCGCCTGACCGTAAAGGTGCGTGACGACGAGCGCTTTTGGCTTTTTAGGCGAGTTTGCGATCGCCTTTTTTAGTAGCTCGGGGCTTAGATTCCAGCTTTCGTCGCTATCGACAAAAACGGGCGTCGCGCCTTGATAGAGTATCGGACTAACGGACGCCATAAAGGTAAACGTAGAGGCTAGCACCACGTCTCCCGCGCCGATACCAAGCACTCTTAGCGCCAAGTGGATCGCCGACGTACCGGAATTTAGCGCCAGCGCATCGGGCGCGCCTGCGTAGCTTGAGACGCTCGCTTCAAATTTATTCACGTATTCGCCAAGCGGCGCGATATAGTTGCTCTTAAAAACCTCGTTTATGTACTCTTGCTCTTTGCCGCTCATGTGTGGCGGGCTTAGGAAAATTCTTTGCATTATTATTCCTTAAAGAAATTTACGCATTGTAGCACTTAAAATCTAAATATTTTTATAAAAACTCGTTTAAATTTGCTTTTAGGCCGTAGAAAATGGGGATTTTGTTAAATTTTACGTCAAAATATATTTTAAAAAGGTAAATTTGACGCCTTGCAGGATACTTTATCTATTTTGCCTGCACCGCCCTTTGTAGCTACGGGCGCAAATTTGACGAGTGACGTTTAGCGCTCAAATTTAGCTTAAATTTCGCCTAACTTTAGCGGGATTACCGTAGGCGACGCTGCCGTCTGCGATATCTCTTACGACTACGCTACCCGCTCCGATGATGCAGTTTGCGCCGATTTTTACGCACTGTATAGCGCAAGATCCTATGCCTACGTGCGTATTTGCGCCCACGATCACGCCGCCTGCTAGCGCCGCGTTTGGGCTAACGTGCGCAAAATCGCCGATCTCGCAGTCGTGCTCGATGATCACGCTAGTGTTTATTATCGCGCCCTCGCCTATTTTTGCGCGCGCGTTTATGACGGCATTTGGCATCACGACCGCACCCTCACCTATTTGCGCGCTCTTACTTACCACCGCGCTTGGATGGATCAAATTTACTAAGACAAAGCCTGCGTTTTTTACTCTTTCTTGCAGGATGCGTCTGATTTTATTGTCCCCAATAGCCACGATCACGTCCGCTTTTTCGAGGCTCGGGTCAAATTTTAGTACGTTTTTGCTGTCAAATTTGGCGTCGTCTAAAAACACAACCTCGCCGTATCCGCACGCTCTAGCCACGTCCGCCACTACCGCTCCGTGTCCGCTAAAGCCGTAAACGTAAATTTTAGTTGCGGCCATTAAATTTCTCCGTCGTAGCCATACCCTCTTTACTCACGCCGCTTCGTTTTAAGACCTTTTGCACCGTTAAAATCGCGATTTTAACATCCAGCGCAAAGCTAAGCTCGCGAACGTATCTCGCGTCAAATTTAAACTTCTCCGCCCAGCTGATCGCATTGCGGCCGTTTACCTGCGCTAGACCCGTGATACCGGGCCTCACATCGTGGCGGGTCGCCTGCTCGGCGTCGTAAAGAGGCAGGTACTCGACCAAAAGCGGACGCGGCCCGATGAAGCTCATATCGCCCTTTAGCACGTTAAAAAGCTGCGGCAGCTCATCAAGGCTCAGGCTTCTAATAGTCTTGCCGATGCCGTTTAGGCGCATCTCGTCGGGCAACAGCTCGCCGTCCGCGCCGCGCTCGTCGCTCATCGTTTTAAATTTGTAAATTTTAAAAATTTTAGCGTGCAAACCCGGGCGCGCCTGCGTAAAAATGACGTCACGGCTAACCTTAAAATATATCAAAACCGTAACGACCGCCATAATCGGCAGCGTCAAAACTATGAGAAAAATCGCGCCGCAAATATCCAGTAACCTCTTAAAAAACGCCCTATACATCGATAAATTTCCTATAAATTTCTATATATTTCCTGGCGACCGCTCGCTCGTCAAACTCGCGTAGGGCGAGCTCGCGCCCGTTTCGCCCCATTTGCGCGGCCAAATTTTCGTCGTTTAGTAAAATTTCTATCTTTGCGGCTAAGTCGGCGGAGTTTTTCGCCTCGCAAAGCAGGCCGTTAAAGCCGTTCGTCACGGCCTCGTTGCAGCCGGCCACGTCGCTAACCACGACCGGCCTACCCATACTCATCGCCTCTAAAACCGTGCGCGGAAAGCCCTCTTTGTAGCTTGGAAGCGCGAGTAGATAGCTAGCCTTTAAAAGCTCCGGCACGTCGTCTCTGGCACCCAGATACCTCACGGCTCCGCCCTTTAAAAACTTCGCGTCAGCCGTGCTTTTGTTTCCCTCAAACCCTTCGCCCGCAAATACGAACGCGCAGTCCTCGCGCCCGCGCAAAAGCTCGGCCGCCTCATAAAACTCGCGCACGCCCTTGTGCCACATCGCGCGCGCTATCATCAGCACTATCTTTTTACCGCGCAGATCTTCGCCCAAATTTGCGGCCGGCACGCTGTTTTCGTCAAATTTGAGCGTATCCACGCCCACGCTTTTTATCTTAAAAATTTTCTCCTCGGCAATCAGTCCACGCCCCAGAAAATACATAGGATCGGCCTCGTTTACAAACACGCAGCCGTCGCTCATCTTTAGCGCTTTTTTATAAAGCGTCTCGATCGCGGCGCGCACTAGACGGGTTTTTAAGTCGTTATCGATATAAAAGCTACCAAGCCCCTCGACCAAATTTATCACGCGCTTTATGCCCGCTTTTTTAGCGGCAAAGGTGCCAAACACGTTTGATTTATGCGCCGAGGTTTGCAGCATATCCAAATTTAGAGAGCGCAAGATATCGGCGAGCTTTTTTGAGTTTTCAAGCACGGTTAGAGGATTTAGGCTCGCGCGGTCAAGCTCGTATGTCACGCAGTTAAATTCGCTTTTTAGCCTATCCGTGTAGTCGCCCTTTGGCGCGATAGCGAAAACCTCGTGCCCGAGCCGCTTTAGCTCGCGCATGATCGGCGCGCGGAAAAAGTAAATGCTCATATCGGCGTGAGATAAAAATCCAAATTTAGCCATTTAAAAAACCTCTATCGCAAATTTAGCGGACACCTGTGCCTTGATCAAATTTACCGCCCTCATCTTAGCAACCTATAAATTTTAACCGCACCGTTTAAAACGACCGGCTCAAACAGCTCTTTATCGTAGTTTTCGAGCACGAAAAGCTGTATGTAGGCCGAGTTTAGCACCGCTTCATCAAGCACCAAAAACCGTCTGTAATCCTTCATAAAAATGAGATAAATTTTACCGTCCGCGTCCATCTCATGCTTTTTGACGACCAGCTTATCCTTTTCGTCGTAGCTTGTTTCAAAGTACGTATTTCCGGATATTTCGCGCTCGCCGATATAGACCTTGGACGCGTCGCCAGATACGCTAAACCCTCCGCCGATATTTATCGTATCGCCGTCCACCGAGTAAGGTTTGCCCGGATAAAATATCGCTCCATACTCCTCGCCGCTGTTTAGATCGAGGTTTGAAAAGCGCAAAACGGCGCTAAAGATATCGATCATGGAGTCAGGCAAATAATAATAAATCTCGCGCGTTTTTTGCGGCGGGCGGAAGTCCTTGTCGTTTAGCGAATACAAAAACGAATTTACGCTCGTGGCGTTGTAGTCTTTCATCATTTGGTTCAAATTTAACCCGAATCTCTCGCTAAAATTACGCTCGGTGTATTCGACTTCTAGACGCGCCATATTTGCCGACATGCGCTGATTGCTAGCTAGCGCAAAGCTCACAGCGAAGTTATCCCTGCCTAGGTGCTTGCCGCCATCGATAAGGGTCTTGACGTCTGCGTAATAGCGGATCGGATAGCCGTAGTCCCACCACGCCAGCACGTAGTCCTCGCGCCCCGCGATCTTGTGTAGCTTATCTAGGCTCTCTACCTCGCTTTTGGCAAAGACCGTGCCGACTTTGTAGCCGTAAATGTGCTCAAGGCACGGCATCAAGGATAGCGCAGCGATACAAAAGACGCAAATTTTTTCTAAAAGCGCGTGCTTTTTGAGCGAGCTTAGGCCTGAGACCATAAAATAAGCCGCCCCGCAAATAAGCGCCGCAGCCGCAAACGTGGCTAGATATACGCCAAAGCTCGCCTCGCCGTCAAAATTTGGCGCAAAAACGGGAGATTTGCCGTGCAAAAGGCTGTAATATTTATCAAAATACAAAAAGAAAAACGCAAAAAACGCCGCTAGGCAAACGGTGCAAAATTTGTCTAAAATTTTATCTTTTTTAAAAAAACTCACGCAAAGCGCCGCAAAATATCCAAATCCTATCGCCATCACGGGCACGGAGTAGATCGTAAATCTAAGCCCGCCTTTTAGCGCCAAAAACCCAAGTAGCAGCATTGGAAGCGCGAGTAAAAACGAGCGAAATTTAAGGCAAAGCGCCGCGACTCCGACGAGCGATAAAGCAAAAGTAACGATATGACCGCTGATACGCTTAGCAAAGGCGTTTATCGACTCAAACTCAAACGAATAATCACTCATTTCCATTATTGTTTTATTTACGTTGTAAAAATGAAAAACCGGCTCGCTACTCTCGGAAACTCCGCGAAATATGTAAAATTTAAGCTGAAATAAAATTTGATTTAGCCCGCCACTATAGCCCAGCAATCCCACGGCCAGAGCTAGGCACGCTGCTACTACGCGTTTATCCCAGATCTGAGGACGAAATCTCATCGCTAGATAAAGCGCGACCGCAAGCGCGCTTTTAGCGTAAAAATCGATATACGTAAGCGCGACTATCATCAAAATGACAGCCTCGTAATTTAGCGCGTTTTTCCTATCAAAAACCAAAGTATAGAGCAAAAATGTGCCCAGCATGGCGAAATTTAGCGAGTACGAGCTCGGATACCACCAGTCGTTTATCAGGATAAAAATCGGGATAAAAATGAGATCGTTTACGTTTTTTTTCTGCGCCAGGCGTATCATCGCCCAGACGCTAAACGCAGGAAGCACGATAGTGAGCATATCGGTGTCGTAGTAGCCGGCCATCGTGCGGTTGTAGTAGCTGTTTGCGATACTAGCTAGCAGCGCCGCCGCAAAGCCGCCTCCAGGCATCTCATACTCTTTTCCTATCAAAATCACGGGAATAACGATAAGCGAGCTAAAAAATACGCTCATATAAAGCAAAATGGTCTCGAAGCTAAAAGGTAAAATTTGATACAAAAAATACGTAAGTGTGGGCATCGAGCGGCCGTAATAACTAAGGTCGTTTGGCTGATGAAAGCCCGCTATCATATCGCGCGCGCCCTCGGCAAAGGCGTAGCCGTCGTTTGTACTGATCATCAGCTGATCGTTCCAGAAAAAGTGCTGATACTCGCCCGCCCAATACACCCAGTACAGCCTGCAAACCACGCTAAAAATAAACGCCGCAAGCATCAAAAAGCAAGTCTGTTTTGAAAATTTAAATTTATCCAAGAGTCCCGAAATTTTACTCGACATTTTTACCCTCTAAGTATCCTATGAGCTGCTCCGCGACGGCATTTTTATCAAATTTTACTACGCGGCCGTACGCTCTTTTTTCATAATCTTGCCTCAAATTTTCATCCTCGAGCGCTCGCCTCATCGCAGTCTCCATCGCTTTTTCGTCGTCGACAGGCGTTAAAACGCCGTACTCATCGTCGCCAAGAAGCTCTCTAGCGCCGCTTTTATGATCGGTGGAGATGATAAATTTCTTGCAAGCAAGCGCCTCTAAAAGCACGTTTGAAAAGCCCTCAAACCGCGAAGCGCAGACGAAACACTGCGCGTTTTTGATAAATTTAAACGGATTTTTATCTGTGCCTAGTAGCTTTACGCGCTCGCTCACGCCAAGCTCGTCGATCAAATTTTGAAGCTCGCCATGCAAAGGTCCCTTGCCTAAAATCCCAAGTGTCGCGCGCTCGTCGTTTAAATTTGCGATTATTCTTATTAACATCGCTTGATTTTTACCACTATCAAGCCGCCCGATATTTAGAAAAAACGGCTTAAATTTATCCTCTAGCGGCTTGTTTGCAAGAGTTTTTATCGCCGCCAAATCGACCGCATTATATAGCACCTTAGTTTTTGCGGCGTCGCAGCCGAAATTTCGCACGAGATCATCGGCGTTTCCCTGCGCGTTGGCCAAAATCAGATCGGCTCTAGGGTAGAGCGCCTTAACTAAAATTCTATTAGCAAGCCCGCTAAGTCCGCTTTTATAGATGACCGACGGACAGCTACGCTCGCTTATAACCATCCGTCCTTTTACTCCGGCGATCCTTGCTAAAAGCGCGATGTAGCAAGGACGGTTCATTAAGACAAAATGCAGGTCGATAGCCAAATCGTCGCAAAGTTTTTTATAATTTAAGGCTAAAAACGGAAACAAAAGTCCCAATCGAAAAAGTTTTTTTACGCCGCTTTCATAAGGATCTGAGCGCTCGAGGAAGTGGACTTTTACCGAGCTTGGTATCTCGTAGGCCACAACCTCGCTCATCAAAACGAGATGAACTTCGTATTTTTCGCACAAAGTCGGGAGTAAATTTGAGACCACGCGCTCTGCGCCGCCCGGCCCCATCGAGTATAGAAAAACGGCTAATTTTTTCATTCGCCGTGCGTTTTTTTGTATATCCAAACGCGAATTTTAGTTAAAAACAAAATCATAGACTTTGGAAACGGGCTTAAAATCAGCATCGCCAGCGCTTCTTTTGTAAATTTAAATTTGAGGCTTTTAAAAAGATAGTCGTACATTTTTTTGTATTCGCCGCCAAATTTAGCATAATACGCCGCCATTTTATATAGGATCGCGATGTGAGCGTCGTTTACGCGAAATTTCGGCTCGGCCGAATTTGCCCCGTTTGCGCTAGCTTGCGCGTTTTTCTCAGCGATCTTTTGCAAAATAAGCTCCGCAGTCATCGCGTAGCCTTTCATTATGCAAAGTGGGCGTTTAAACGAGTTTATCGTGACGCTGTCGCTGCGGTGAAAGCGGTAAATGCGCACGGCGTCGTGCAAATAGTAAGCAGGAAGGTCGAAAAGGTAGATCCAAAGCGTATTTTCGCTACCGTAAAGCCCCTTTTCAAAACGCCTCTGCCCGATCGCATCACGGCGAAACATTATCAAAAACTCGCCCGTTATCTTGCCGTCGTAGTAGTCCTGCGGCGAAATTTCCCCGCTTTTATTTAGTCCAAATCCCGAAAATTTCGTTGTCGGCTCGCCGTCAATCTCAAAATAACAATTCGCCCAGACACTAGCATACCCCTGCTCCAGCACGGCTGCCATCTTGCTTATAGCGCCTTCTATCAGAAGATCATCGTCGTCTAGTATCACGAAAGCATCGCCGCTAGCGTGGTCAAAGCCGTTGTTTTTATTGCCGTTTGGGCCACGGTCATAAGTTTGATTTAAGACGTATTTTACGTTGTCAAATTTAGCGACGTAGCTTTGCGCAAGTTCGCGCGTGCCGTCGTTTGAGTTGTCGTCGCTGATTATGATTTCTTTGTTTTCGTAATCCTGAGCCAGCGCGCTTTTTAGGGCGGCTTCAAAAAGCTCTTTGCGGTTGTAGGTTGGGATTATTATGCTTACTTTTAGCATTTTAGCCCTTTATATTTTGAGTGATAAAATCCATCCACTTTTGATAAATTTGATCGGTTTTGAAGCTATTTTCACGCTCGCTGGCATTGCTTACAAGCTCCTGTCTTAGCTCCTCGTCGCGCATCAAAAGTTCGATTTTGCTTCCGAGCGCTTTTACGTCGTCTATCGGTACTAAAAATCCATCCTTGCCGTCCTCGATGAGCTCTTTTGCGCCGCTTGTAGCAGTCGCCACCCTAGCGCAGTTAAAAAATACGCTCTCGATTAAAACGTTTGGCAAGCCTTCGGTTTTAGAGCTTGAGACTAGGATTTTAGACCTTTCGTAAAGCGAAGCTACGTCGCTCGTTTGCCCGACAAATTCGGCGTTTAGATGCAGTTGCTCGTGCGCGATGAGCTCTAGCCTTTGCCTCTCTTCGCCAGCGCCGGCTATCACGATTTTCCAGTTTTTTAATAGCTCTTTATCGACTAGGCTCATAGCCTTTAAAAATACGTCGCAGCCTTTAAGCGAGATGAGACGACCGACGAAAAGGATGATATTTTCCTTCGGCAAGCCCTGTTTTTTGGCTTCAAACATCGGATTGTACATCACGGTTTTATTTTTTACGAAGCTATAGTATTCATAGTCTTCTTTCGTAAGTACCGTGAGTCCGCTAGCTAGTGGATAGAGCACTCGGCGTAAAAACAGCCAGCCGCGCCCTTTGAAAAAATCGGCGCTTGAATGCTCGCTGATAAAAAGCGGCTTGTTTATAAATAAATTCGACAAAATCACGTTGATATTGGTGCTGTCCATAGAGGAGATAACGACGTCAAAGCCGCCGTTTTTGATCAAATTTCGCTGATAAAAAAACTTTTTCACGCGCCTTATTAAATTTGCAAAAAACCCCTTTTTTACCATCGGGAAAGGCAGATCGATCAGCTTTATCCTCTCGTCTAGCTCGTAAAACGGCGGTTTGGTGTCAAATTTTAAAAGCGTTACGTCGTGAAATTTCGCAAAATAGCTCGCTAGCAAGCTCATCACGCGCTCGGCGCCGCCTGCTTGCAGGGTCGAAATTATAAATAAAACCTTCATTCTCTCTCCAAATTTTAATCGGTGCGCGAAAATTTAATAAATCTTCAAAATTATTGATTTTATAAATTTTGAGCTTTATAATCGCTTAGTTTCTTATCTTTTAAATATCCGCTCATAGCCCAAAATTGCCGCTTCAAAGCGCGTTGCGGCGACATATTTTAAGCTATTTAGGCGAGCTAGCGGAGAGACTTTTGCCTGCGCTCTTTGCGCTCGCTCGGCTTGGATATTTGAGTCTGTTAGATCGGTTGGATGCGCAAAAATATCGCTAAAATACATCTTTAAGCCGTTTTGTAAAAGCAAAATCCGCCAAAAATCAGCCACGCAAAGCGCCTTTTTGTGCGTTTGCAAGATCTTTTCCGCCGCGCGCCTATCAAGCACGTAAGCAGCCGCTCGGTAAATCGTGCCGTAAGATCGCTTTGAGACTAGCCAAAAATCATCCTCCAGCTTTTTGCCAAATGCGCTAAATCGCCCCTCTAGCCCGTCTTGCGCGCCGCAAATGAGAGCCGAACCCTCGTCCATCTTGGTAGCTTTTTCAAACGCCTTTTTTACGCCGCTTTCATCTCCGATGACGTCGTCTTCTAAGATGAGCGCAAACCGGGCGTCGCTTTTTAAAAACTCCTCGTAAGCGCGCGCGTGAGATAGCGAACAGCCGACCTCGGACGGGCTCAATAGTCTGCCGTAAGCCTCGAGGCTAGGCAGCGCGTAGCCGTAGTACTCCTTTGCACTCATTGTTCTACCGTCGGTTGCCTCGACGAGTTTAAATTCGCCGTAGTTTTTAAACCGCTCTTTTAGCTTTTGCCTGCGCGCCTCGTCGCTTTTTAGCGAAATAACGAATACTAAATTTTTCATCTTTTAAACTTCGATTTGATTTTATTTATCACGATTAGTTGTTCTCTTTTGTCAAATATCAAAAACAAGCTCGCGGCGTATCCCACTGCAAGTAAAACCGCCGAATATGCGGCAAATTCGCCCCAGTTTGAAATTTGCACGAAATTTCGCAGCCAAAAAAACAGTCCGCAAACTGCCGCAAAAACGGCTAAATTTTTAAAATAAACGCCGTAAAAAGTCGTAAGCGGCAAGCTCAAATTTAACGCAGCGTTTATGAGGTCAAATCCCAAAATGCGTACCGAATAAAGCGCGGCGCCGACGATCGCCATACCGTAAATGCCGTAAGTCGTAAATTTAAGCACGGCAATCTGCGCCAAAATCGTGCCGGCACCCAAAATCGTGTTTGCTATCGCAGGACGTTTTAGTTTATTTGTCGCGCTGTCGAGATTAAAAAGCGAAAAAACATAGCTAATAAATATAATCGGCACTAGAGTTATCATCGAGAGATTATAGATTAGGCTTATCTCGTCCGCGCTTTTAAACGGCAACCAAAGCATGTAGAATTCGCGCCCGAAAGCCACGAAAATAGCCGCCGGTACGCTCATGACAAAAGCCGTAACTCGCATCGAAAATTTAGCCTCCGCAACAAGCGCGGTCAAATTTGATTTGGAGTAGTGCTCGACGAATTTTGGCGCAAATATCGCGCTAAGCTGCGCCACGAAGCTCTCCAAAATGATCGGAGCCGCCTTTGAAACAGCTAAAATTCCAGTCGCGTTCGCGCTTAAAAAGATATTGCAGATAAACAGATCCATACCGCTCATAAGCACGCGGTTTAGGGCGTTAAAGCTATTATAGACGCCTGATTTTAGCAGCTCTTTTATCCGCGTAAAGTCAAATTCGCTTGGGTTAAATTTAAGCTCGGGCGTGATGCGGCGCGAAACCCAAACGCTCGTAAAAAAAACAAAGAGCGACGCGGCTAGAGCGGAGATCGCGATATAGGCGATCATCGGTCTAAAAAAATAAAAAAGCGCTACGATGAGAGCGGCCAAAATGGCGCTAGACGCGGCGTTACGAACAGAGATGATGTATAGCTTGTTTTTGATAAACATCGAGACGCTGATGACGCCGTTAAAAAGCCCGACGCAAAAATTTATAAAATAAAATACGAAAGTAAGCCGCACGTCGCCCAGCAGCGCGTCGCTCACGTTTAGTACGCTTTGCAAATTTAAGATAAAAATGCCCGCACCCAGCAAAATAAGGACGCAAAAAAAGATATTTACGACCAGAACCGACGAGTAGTAGGCGTTTGCCGCGCAGATGCCCCCTCTGTGCCACTCGTACGCGACGAAGCGGCCGCTAACCGAGTTTATCGCAGCAGTCACGACTAGGGCGTAGGCTACGATAGCGTTAGATAGCCCGACAAAGCCG
This sequence comes from Campylobacter showae CC57C, assembly GCF_000344295.2. Classification (GTDB taxonomy): domain Bacteria; phylum Campylobacterota; class Campylobacteria; order Campylobacterales; family Campylobacteraceae; genus Campylobacter_A; species Campylobacter_A showae_B. The sequence goes on from NZ_AOTD01000199.1 coordinate 17,335, forward strand.
TAGGCCTCGTTGCCTAGGCTTTTTAGAATGTAGGGCGTGAGGAAAAAATTTATCCCCATCGAGACGATAAAAACGACGATGGAGCTGATCAAATTTACGAGCATTACAGCCTTGCGTCGGCGTTTTCGTAAACGTTTTTGATATCGTAAACGAGCGCTTTGCTAAATTTTAACCCTTTAAATTTATCGTGTGCGACGGCGATCACGACGCAGTCGTAGTCCGCCTCGTCAAAGCTTTTTAGAGGCGCGATACCGTATTCGCGCTTTACTTCGGCTTCATCCGCCCACGGATCGTAGACGTCCACGCTGCAACCAAAATCCCTAAGCTCATCGATCACGTCTATCACGCGCGAATTGCGGATGTCGGGGCAGTTTTCCTTAAACGTAAGGCCAAGCACCAAAACGTGGGCCGAATTTATCAAAACGCCCCTTTTTATCATCAGTTTTACGACCTGATTAGCGGCGTATTTGCCCATATTGTCGTTTATACGGCGACCGGCCAGGATCATCTCGGGATGAAAGCCAAGCTCCTGCGCCTTATGCGTGAGATAGTACGGATCCACGCCGATGCAGTGGCCGCCGACTAGCCCAGGACGGAAATTTAAGAAATTCCACTTCGTGCCCGCAGCCTGCAAAACGGCGTTCGTGTCGATGTTCATCTTGTTAAATATCATCGCAAGCTCGTTCATAAAGGCGATATTTATGTCGCGCTGCGTGTTTTCGATGACTTTGGCGGCCTCGGCGACCTTGATAGTAGGCGCTTTGTGCGTGCCCGCCGTTATGATCGAGCGGTAGACCTCATCGACCTTGTCGGCTACCTCGGGCGTCGAGCCGCTAGTGATTTTTTTGATTTTAGTTACGGTGTGCTCTTTGTCGCCCGGGTTTATGCGCTCCGGCGAGTATCCACAGAAAAAGTCCTCGTTAAATTTAAGCCCGCTTTGCTCAAGTAGCGGCACGCAAATCTCCTCCGTAACGCCCGGATACACGGTGCTTTCATACACGACGATATCGCCTTTTTTTAGCACTTTAGCGACGCTTTGCGTGGCTTTTACGACGGGCGTTAGATCGGGACGTTTGTTCTTATCTATCGGCGTCGGAACGGTAACGATAAAGAAATTACACTCCTTTATATCGTCCAAATTTAGGCTAAATTTCATACCGTTCTCTATCGCTTTTTTCATCTGCTCAGCGCTTAGCTCTAGCGTGCGGTCATATCCACTTTTAAGCTCCTCGATACGGGCGGCATTGACGTCAAAGCCCGTGACTTCGTATTTCTCGCTAAATGCAGCCGCCAAAGGCAGCCCGACGTATCCTAGTCCGATAACGGCTATTTTCATTTATTTTTCCTTTTTAATTTTTTTGGTTCTATCGTTTTTACGCGTTCATACATTCTTATTTCCGCGCCTACGCCTTGCGGAGTTATGATTTTAATAGGGCTAACGCCGGGTAAAATTTGAGTGAGCTCATAATAAACCCGCCTCTTTTTCTTTCCGTCCTTGCAAAGCATCATCGTCTGCGCCAGCTCATCTCCGCCGCTAAATTCGTAATAAATCCCGCGCGCATCCTCTTTTTCCTCGAGTTTTCCGCCGAGTAAATAGGCATAGTTGCAGTCGATTAGCATCTCTTTAAAAAACGCGACTTCGTATTTAAAATAATCAGGCGGCTTTTTTGAGATAGGTAGCTCGAAAATATTTTCCTCGGTTTTTGCCGCATTTTCGCCCGCCAAAAGCGCAAACGGCAACGCGCAAGCCGCGATAAAAAGTAAAATTTTCCTCATGCCTTTACTCCGATTTGAAAATACTTAAAGCCTAAATTTGCCAGATTTTTCGCGTCGTATTGATTGCGTCCGTCAAAGATCACGGCATTTTTTAGCCGCTGTTTCATCTCCATAAAATCAGGCGACCTAAACTCGCTCCACTCGGTCACGAGCGCGAGAGCATCGGCGCCGTTTAACGCGTCGTATTTGTTTGGGGCGAATTTTAAATTTGAGTTAGGTAGATATTTTTTTGCTTCGTTTGCAGCCTTTGGATCGTAGGCGACGACGTTTGCGCCCGCGTTTTCTAGCGCCTTTATGAGCACTAGCGAGCTAGCCTCGCGCATATCATCGGTATTTGGTTTAAAAGCTAGACCCCAAATCGCCACCGTTTTGCCGCTCAAATTTCCGCCGAAAAATGCTGAAATTTTTTCAAAAAGTACCGTTTTTTGCGCCGCATTTCTAGCCTCAACCGCGCTTAAAACCTGCGGCTCAAAGCCGTTTTGCCTAGCGGTGTAGATGAGCGCCTCGACGTCTTTTGGAAAGCAGCTGCCGCCGTATCCGCAGCCGGGGTATATAAAGCTATAGCCGATGCGAGAGTCGCTGCCGATGCCTTTTCGCACCAAATTTACGTCCGCTCCCACGCGTTCGCAGATCCCCGCGATCTCGTTTATAAAGCTGATTTTAGTCGCTAGCATCGCATTTGCGGCGTATTTGGTCATCTCGGCCGATTTTACGTCCATAGCGATAAAGCGGTCGTGATTTTTCATAAAGGGCGCGTAAAGCTCGCGCATAACGCTTTGCCCCCACTCGCTGCTAGCGCCGACTACGACGCGGTCTGGCTTTAAAAAGTCCTCGACTGCCGCGCCCTCTTTTAAAAACTCGGGGTTTGAGACAACTTCAAATTTGACGTCCATATTTCTCTTTTTTAGCTCGCCCGCGATCACTTCGGTTACCTTCTCCGCAGTGCCCACGGGAACGGTTGATTTATCCACGACGATTAGCGGCGAGGTTAAATTTTGCCCGATGCTTTTTGCGACTTCTAGCACGTAGCGTAGATCAGCCTGCCCGTCCGCGCCCATAGGCGTGCCCACTGCGATAAATAGCACGCTAGCGTGCGCCAAGGCCTCTTTTATATCGACGCTAAATTTGAGCGCGCCGTTTGCCCTGCACTCAGCCACGATTTCAGAAAGTCCGGGCTCATAGATCGGTATAACGCCGCTGTTTAGCGCGTTTATCTTGGCTTCGTCCACGTCCACGCATATGACGTCGTTGCCCATTTTAGCTAGGCACGCGCCGCTAACGAGTCCCACGTAGCCCGTGCCTACGACTGCGATCCTCACAGCCTTTTCTCCCACTCAAGCGCGGTTTTTATGATGAGCGATAAATCCTCTCTCTTAGGTCGCCAGTTAGTTAAATTTCTTATCTTTTCCGGCTTTGCGATGAGGCATGCTGGATCGCCATCTCTGCGAGGCGAGTTAATAACCTTAAAATCAACCCCGCTTACTTTTTTAGCCGTTTCTATAACCTCTTTCACGCTAAAGCCGCGGCCGTAGCCGACGTTAAAGGTCTCGCTTTTTTCATGCTCGTTTAGGTACTCCAGCGCGCTTAGATGCGCGTCGGCCAGGTCGCTCACGTGGATGTAGTCTCTCACGCAGGTGCCGTCTGCCGTCGGATAGTCGCTGCCAAAAATTCCCATGCTTTCGCGCTTACCCAGAGCCGTCTGCGTCGCGACTTTGATTAGATGTGTGGCGTTTGGATAGTTTTGCCCGATGAGGCCCTCTTCGTCGGCGCCCGCGACGTTAAAGTAACGCAAAATCGCGAATTTGAAATTTTCATTTGAGGCGGCGTAGTCTTTGATGATCCACTCGCTCATTAGCTTACTTCGGCCGTACGGATTTATCGGATTTGCCGCGGTTTGCTCATCAACCTCGCCGATCTCGGGCTCGCCGTAAACCGCCGCCGTGGAGCTAAAGATAAATTTATTTACGCCGTACTGCTTACAATAGGTCAAAATTTTGGCTACGTTTGCGGTGTTGTTTAGGTAGTATTTTAGCGGATATTGAGTGCTTTCAAAAACCTCGATAAATGCGGCAAAATGGATAATCGCGTCAAATTTGCCCTCCGCAAAAATCCCGCCTAGATCATCCTCTAAATTTGCCTTTATAAATTTAAAATTTCCTATCTTTTGGAGTGCCTCAAGTGCTTTTTGCGAGCCCTTGCAGAGATTGTCGATGATAGTTATCTCATCGCTGCCTTGCTTTAAAAGTGCTTTTACTACGTGGCTGCCGATGTATCCAGCTCCACCTGTTACTAAAATCTTCAAGTTTAAGCCTTTCATAAAAAAGTAGTTAATTTTATCAAAAATAGAGTAAAGCAAAAGTAAAGTAAGGTTAATTTTTAAATTTTGCCTAAAAGCTGCAAAATGGATATCTATCTTTAGAAATTTAAAATAGACTTACAATTTATTTAAAATTTAATCTTTATAATTCCTCATCTACAAAAAAAGGATAAAAATGAATGTTTCAATATTAAATTTACTACCGATAAAACAAGGCGGTGACGCAAAAGATGCCATAGATGCGGCCATCAGACTGGCTAAATTTGCCGAAGATATCGACATAAAACGCTACTGGATCGCAGAGCATCACAATATGAAAAACTTAGCTAGCTCAGCCACGCAGCTCATCATCGCACACATCTTAGAGCATACAAAAAGCCTGCGTGTGGGCTCTGGCGGCGTGATGTTACCAAACCACAGCCCCTACTCTATCGCCGAGCAGTACGCCACTCTTGAGACGCTATATCCAAACCGCGTCGATCTTGGGCTAGGCAGAGCTCCAGGGACTGACCTAGAGACGGCTGCGGTGCTTAGACGCGGCGCAAGAGAGATGGAATTTAACATGCAGATAAACGAGCTAATGGACTATTTTAACGCCAAAAGAGCCGTGAAAGCCTATCCAAAAGTAGACAAAATTCCACCTATTTACATACTTGGCTCAAGCATATATAGCGCATACGTGGCGGCTGAGTTTGGCCTGCCTTACGCCTTTGCGTCGCACTTTGCACCACGTGCGCTAGAAAAAGCGGTAGAAATTTATCGTCAAAATTTCAAACCATCGCCCTTTTTAAAAGCGCCCTATATCATCGCAGGAGCAAATGTAATAATAGCCCAAAGTGACGAGCTAGCAAAGAGTTTAGCCACTACGCAAACGCAATTTTTCTTAAACGTAGTAACTGGCGAAAAAGAGTATTTGCAGCCGCCAAAAAGGGACAACGACGAGGTCTTTGCCAAAAGTGGCAAGGCAGGCGCACAGACTCCGCATTTTGGGCCGATCGACTTTAGGCAAATAGAGCTAAAAAATAGAGAAAGAAGCGTCACAGAAGAGATGATGGCGTGTTCTTTTATAGGCTCAAAGCAAAGCGTTAAAGAGCAAATTTTAGAGTTTCAAAATAGACTAGCAGTCGATGAGATCATGGCTCAAAGCTTTATTTTTGATGAAAAGGCGCAGTTTGACTCTTTTGGGGCGTTAAAAGAGATCACGGATCAAATTTAATCCTCTCTAACCCTTAAAAATATAGGAAATCTTGGCTTGCCGTTGGCGGTTAAATTTTGAAATTTATATGTGATGATAGAGCCTATCTTTGGGGGATCTTGACGATTTTTGTCGCTTAGTCCTGAGCCTATTTTAAAGATAGTGCCCTCTTTTGGCTCGCCAGCTCTTTCTTTATCATCTTTGCCGCCAAGCGCCTTGCAGGTAAGCGAGCCTACAAATTTTTCGTATTTGCCGCTGCCTTTATTTACGGCGACAACCTCGCACTCGGCGTCTTTAAATTTTTTATATTTCAGAGCATTTTTGCTTCGTTTTCGCTCATACGGCGCGTTTGGTTCGCGCACGACGGCGCCCTCGCCGCCCTTTGCGATGACAGCCTCCGCAAACGCCTCAAATTCGGCGTTATCTTTTACTTTTACTTGCTTGATTATCTTTAAATTTTGCCCTGCCTGCGGGTTCTTTGCGATAAATTTTTCAAGCTCGCTAAGCCGCTCTAAAAGCCCGCCGCTAGCCTCAGGCACGTCAAAAACGTAAAATTTGATCTCGCTCCACGCTGTAACATTTGGTGTTTTATCCATCACGGTTGATTGGATTTTTTCAAATTCGCCCCGCGCAGTGTAAAGCTCGCCGTCAAGTGCAAACGGCGGAAAATGCGCGCTCCAGCCCCCTGGCGCGGCTAAAATTTTGCCGTTTCTAGATAGCAAATTTCGCCCGTCCCAGTAGGCGCGCACGCCGTCTAGCTTCTCGCTAGCTAGCCAGCCGCCGACGTTTTGGCCTTTATATTCGCTAAGTTTTAAAAGCTCAAATTTAGCTTTTTTGGCAGCACCTGCGCTCGTGCCGCTTATGTTTTCGCTCTGCGCCGCCAAAGTAAAATTTAAAAAGGCGGCGATCAAAAGCGCGAAAAATCTCAAATTTTAACCCCGTAAAACTCGCAGTACCACTCGATAAACCTAGCCACCCCGTCATTTACGCTAGTGTTTGGCTTGTAGTCAAAGTCCGCTACCAAATCGCCCACATCCGCATAGGTCGCAGGTACGTCGCCAGCTTGAAGCGGGAGGAAGTTTTTTGCTATCTCGCGGCCGATTTTTAGCTCGACGGCCTTGATGTAGTCCATGAGCTCTACGGGGCTGTTGTTGCCGATATTATAGACCTTAAACGGCGCGCTAGAGGTGGCTGGATCGGGATGCTTTGCGTCCCACACAGGATTTGGTTTTGCGGGGTTGTCGATACATTTTATGATGCCTTTTACGATGTCGTCCACGTAGGTAAAGTCGCGCTTCATCTTGCCGTAGTTAAAGACGTCGATTTTCTTGCCTTTTAGCGCGGCGTCTACAAACAAAAACAGCGCCATATCGGGGCGCCCCCACGGACCGTAAACCGTGAAAAATCGCAGTCCCGTAGTCGGCACGCCAAATAGATGCGAGTACGTGTGCGCCATCATTTCGTTGCTTTTTTTAGTCGCGGCGTAGAGGCTGATCGGGTGATTTACACCTTCGTGCGTGCTAAATGGCATATTTTCGTTTAGGCCGTAGACCGAGCTAGAGCTTGCGTAGACTAAATTTGCGGTTTGGTTGTGGCGGCAGCACTCAAGGATATTCATAAAGCCCGTGACGTTGCTGTCGATGTAGGCTTGAGGGTTTATTAGCGAGTAGCGAACGCCTGCCTGCGCGGCCAAATTTACGACGCAGTCAAATTTTTCCTTCTCAAAAAGCCTCTTCATCATCTCGCCATCGGCTAGACCGGCCTTTATAAATTTTAAATTAGGCTGCGTTTTTGAGGTGGTAAGCTTGCCATAGTCTATCTCGCTCACGTCAAAACCGGCCGTTTTTAGGCGCGCGAGCTTTAAATTTACGTCGTAGTAGTCGTTTATCACGTCGTATCCGACGACCTCGTCGCCCCTTTTTACGAGGGCGTTTGCCAAGTGAAATCCGATAAATCCTGCCGTTCCGGTTACTAAAATTTTCATGTTTTTTCCTTTGTGATTTGACGCTATTTTAGCGTATTTTTGCGCCCGTACTCACTGCTCATCCAAATTTATTTCTGGCATATTTTCTTCGGTGTAGTACTCCTCCACCCCGGCCTGCTCGCCGTCGTCATTAAGCTCCGGCTCATCCTCGTAGTTTTGCGTTTCAAGGCGCACGAGTTCGCGCTCGACTGCCTCGCAAAACACCGGCGTATAGCCCATCTGAGCGCAGTTTGCCGCGAGCCACTCGCTCATCACCGAGATGTCGTCGGCGTAATCATCCAGCGTCAAATTTCCGCGTAAAAGCTCGTATTTTAGGAAAAGCCAGTAGGTGTTTAGCACGTCGCTTTCGCAGTATTCGTTGATCTTATCTATCTTGCCGTCAAAAAACAGTTCCATCACCTGATCGCCGTGCACGTCGTATTTGCCGGGCAAATTTAAGCTCGCGCAAAGCGTGTCCAGCTTTAGCCCGCGCACGGAGCCAAATTCGCTCACGTGGTCAAGCAGATCAAAGTGAAATTTGCCACTGTATCGGTCGCGGTAGTTGCCGTCCCATTTGCCCTTGCCAAGCTCCTTGTTTTCGACCTCGTAAAAGCTCGGAAACGAGACGTTATACCTCATCGCGCGCGTTAAAATCATCGGCAGATCAAAGCCTCGCCCGTTAAAGCTCACCAGGCGCGGGTTGTGCGAGTTTACGAAACCGATAAATTTATTTAGGATTTCGCGCTCGTTTGCGCCTTTCATCGTGCTTACGCGCAAAAATTTACCGTACTCGTCCGCCATCACAGCTGAAATCGCCACGACGCGGTGAAACATCACGGGTAAAAACTCGCTTCCGCTTGCTGCCTTTTGCGCGGCAAACGCCTGCCTCGCCACTTCTGCATCGCTTCCTTCATACCCGTAAATTTTACGCAAAAGCGCGGTGTCGGGCACCGT
>NZ_AOTD01000200.1 GCF_000344295.2 Campylobacter showae CC57C
GCCAAAGGGCGGTTAAATTTGAGTGAAATTGGATGGGAATTTGAAAAATATAGGGGTAAATTTGGGCGGGTTAAAGATGCTAAAAAATCGCACCGAAAACGGACGGGTTTTTCTAGTTAAATTTAAAGCGCAAATTTGACGAGAAAACGGCTGCGCGGGCGACTCGGGCAAGTTAAATTTGCCTGCCGGCACGAGCCTAGCAAGCAAATTTAAGCGCGTAGTCCTCAGTCGTCAAACTCCTGCGAGATGACGGGCGAGAACTCCTCCCAGCGGAGTTTTGTTTTGGCCGTAGGCATCTTGCTTTGAAACGGCTCTTTTTTCATCGAGGCTACCGCCGCGCTGTCACCGATCGGCGCAGGAGGGGCTTCTACGCCTAGCACCGCGCGCTCAAGATCGATAAAATCGCGCAAGATAACCGCGTAAGAGGCGAAAAAGTCTGCATTTTTGTGAGCGGATAAAAATTTGATAAATTCATCTATAAATTTATTCGTAACGTCCGTAAATAGCTTGCTGCTGATATTTGCCGCGCCCGCTACTTCATCTCGCAAAAAGGTCGCCGTGGCTAAAAATATAAATCCGACGTAGTCCTCGCTGTCCTTGCAGGCCTCTTTATCTCGGCGGTACGGGCTTAGCTTCAGGCACTCGATCACGCGCAGCCTAGCCGCGCCGTCGTCGCGTCCGTCCTCGTAAAAGGAGGCGTTTAGCGGGATGTTGGAATAAGAAAAGTCAAAAAGCACGTCGTTTTGCTCTCTGGCGAATTTCTCAAAGTCAAATTTGGCTAAATTTGCAAACGCGGCCTCGCTCGCAGGCGTAACTGGGCTAGTCGCTAGGTAGGCTAGCTGTTCGCGCCAGCGGTCAAATTTACCGCCGTGTTCGTGAAAAAACAGCGGATAAGCCAAAAACTCGTAAAAATACGCGCGCGCCTTGGTTAAGTTATTATCCATTTAAAACCTCTTCTCTCATTTGATCCATTTGCGCTTTTATCATCACTTTGGCTTTGCAGTCCGAGCAGCAATAAAGCGTCTTTAGCTTGGCTTTGTCGCCGTTAAATTTAGGCGCCATGATCGCGGCGATCTTCTCGACGGCCTTTTTGGTCGCAAACTCCTTGCCGCACTCGATACAGGCGAAAAGCTCGTCTCTGGCTAGCTCGCTAAAGGTAAAGAAGCTAGGCTCCAGATCGATCTTGCCGGGGCGTAAAAATATCGTGTCTTTTTCCGCGCAGCTAAGCTCGCAGTATCCGCACGCGGTGCAGACGCTCGGGTTAAAGACGATGGAGTTTGTTTTCTTGTCCGCGACTAGGGCGGCGACGTTACACGCTCCCACGCAGCTTAGGCACAGCGTGCAGGTGTCTTGATTTATCTCGACGCGGCCGTATCTGATGAGCTCGGTAGTGCTAACGGAGCCTAAATTTTGATCTCCGACTAGCCACTCTAGGCGTCTGGCGAAAATTTCGCGCTTTGGCAGAGCGTACTCGGCGATGGAGTGCTGCGAGCCCTCGATAAATTTGGCCTGAGATAGGGCGCTTTTTAGCTTGTCCTCGTTTTGCGCGACCAGGACGGCTTTTTCGTTAAATTTGAGCTCGTAAATTTGATTTAAAATATCCACCGCGTCTTTGGTGCCTTTGCCGATATTTTGCTCGTAGATCACGACCTGAGCGCCGCTTTCTTGAAGCAATGTAAGCAGATGCGTCTCGCTTAAAAATCTCTCGCCGCTAATGGCAAAAGGAAGCACGTTTGCGGGTAAATTTACGCTTAAGTTTTCTAAATTTGCCTTTGCGGGTACGACTAGAGCGATCCGGCCGCGGTAGAGTTTGGCTATCTCGGCAAAAGAGTTTCGCGGCATATCCGAGTAATCAAGCGCGCCGCTAGGGCAGACGCTCACGCAGCCGCCGCAGTTTACACAGTCGATGTGAGAGAAAACTAGGTGCTTGGTCTCGTCCTCTTTTAGGATCGCTACCGTAGGGCAGGCCTCGACGCATCTGCCGCAGATTTCGTGTCTGCGCTCGTGATACTGGCAGATCGTGGAGTCGTAGTGGACGTGGCTTTTAAATTTAAATTTCGGGCTTTGCGCCTCTAGCTGCGCGGCGATTTCCTCGTCGCTTTTGCCTGCGATCTCGTAGCAGCCGCTTTGTTTTAGCATGTATTCGCGCGCGTTTTCTACGAGGAAAAAGTCGCAGTCTACCTCAAACTCGCCGTCCGGGCGCAGCACTAGCACGCTTAGTTCGCCTGCGGCTCCGTAGATAAATTTGATCTCAAAATGCGTCAGCTCGATAGTTTTAAAGCCTTTTTCCTTAAGCAAATTTGCCAAATTTTCGCGGCCGCCGTTGCTAACGATCACGACGTTTTTGCCGACTGGTTTTTCGTAGTCGATGTCGCGCGCTAGGTCAAAGGCGCTAGCTCTTGCCTCATAAAGCAAAAGCGTGTTTTTAGCCTTATCCAGCACCGAGTCTGCGGTGTTTTTTAGATAAAAATTTATCTCCGGCGCTACGACGCTTGCCTTTAGTTTGGGCGAATTTGAGACGAGGTAGTCGCCTTCGCCATTTATCTCGATCTGCTCGTTGAGCATCAAATTCTCGTCAAAATCGTTGTAAAAACCGAATTCTTTCATGATTTTCTCCCCGCACTACGCGTTATCAAAATTGAGCGCATTTTAATACTAAAGGCATTAATAGGCTCTGAAATTTTACATTTATTTTTTTTAATAAGATTAGATTTATCCAAATTTTATGCTAAAATCGCGCTCGGTAACACAAATTTACTAGGAGCGAATTTGAACGAACTACGAAAACTCCCGCAGATAGATAAATTTATAAAAAACGAGCGATTTTTCGGGCTTGACACGAGCTTGCTGACTAAGGTCGCCAGGGTCGAGCTAGAGAGCCTGCGCGCTCAAATTTTAGGCGGGCAAAACTGCCCGGGGCTTGACGCCATCGTCCAAAATACGCTCGAAAGATACGAAAAGGCGTCAAATTTGAGCCTACGAAGTCTAATAAACGCAACCGGCGTCATCATTCACACAAACCTCGGCCGCAGCGCGATCGATCCTGAAATTTTACGCCGAGCTCAGCCTGTTATCACGGGGTATTCAAATTTAGAGTACAGCGTCGAAAAGGGAGGCCGCTCAAACCGCTACGACTACGTGGGCGGGCTGCTCGCGGAGCTTTTCGGATTTGAGGATGCCGTCGTCGTAAACAACAACGCAAGCGCCGTGTTTTTGGTGCTAAATACCTTCTCAAAGGGCGGCGAAGCTATCATTAGCAGAGGCGAGCTAGTCGAGATCGGCGGGAG
>NZ_AOTD01000201.1 GCF_000344295.2 Campylobacter showae CC57C
CGACATCAAAAATCGCGACCTAGAAAGTGCCGACAAACACTACACGGCTATGTCTAGCGAACACGTAGCTAGCCCGCTTTTGGAGCAAATGCTACTAATCCTAGCCCAAGCTCACGCTAATGACGAAGAGTATCTGATGGCAAATTTTTACCTAGACGAATACCTTAAAAGATACGGCGACAGCGGACCTAGAAGCGAATTTGCACAGTATCTAAAGATAAAAGCGAATTTTGATTCATTTTCACAACCCAATCGAAACCAAAAGCTAATGCAAGACAGTATCGCCGAGATAGAAAAATTTCTCTACATCTATCCAAACACCCAGTATCGCCCGCTGATCGAAACTATGCTTGTTAAATTTAAGCTCGCGATCTACAACCTGGACATGCAGATAGCCGATCTATACGAGCGCACGGGCAGGGACGAGTCGGCGCAAATTTATAAAGAAAAGGTGCAAGCATCGCCGCTAAACGACGCAAATATCGTGCTTCCGCAGCTTCCTTGGTATAGAAAAATGTTTGAATAGGAGCTAAATTTGCAAATTTACGAATCAAAAATGTTTCCGGCGCAGCTACCCGTCATCGTGGAGGACGAGTTATTTTTATATCCTTTTATGATCACGCCGCTTTTTTTGAGCGACGAGGAAAATATCGAAGCGCTAAATTTGGCCCTCGAGTCGCAGAGTCCCATCCTAGTCGTACCGACGAAAGCGCAAAACGAAGGCGCACGAGAATTTGACTCCATATACGACGCCGGCGTCATCGGCACCGTGATGAGGCGAGTACCGCTACCGGACGGCAGAGTGAAAATTTTATTTCAAGGCACGAGCAAGGGCCGCATAGTCTCAAGAGTATCCTCAAAGCCGCTGCAAGCCGTCGTAGACGTACTACATGAAAAAAGACCCGAAAACACCAAAAGCGACGCTCTGCTAACCGTGCTTCGCGAAAAGGTGCGAGATCTGGCCGCGCTTAGCCACTTTTTCCCGCCCGATCTTTTAAAAACGATAGAGGAGAGCGCCGAGCCCAGCCGCGTTTGTGATCTCATCTTAAGCTCGCTAAGACTAAAGAAAAAAACGGCGTACGAGTTTTTTATCGAGGAAAATTTGGAGCAAAAGCTACTAAAGCTAATCGACTACGTCATCGAGGAGATCGAGGCAAACAAGCTCCAGCGCGAGATAAAAAATAAAGTCCATTCAAGGATCGATAAGGTAAATAAGGAGTATTTCCTAAAAGAGCAGCTAAAGCAGATCCAGCAAGAGCTCGGCTCTGACACGAGCCGCGAGGAGGAGATCGAGGAGTACCGCAAGAAGCTGGAAGCTAAGAAAAAATTTATGGGCGAGGACGCGTATAAGGAGATAAAAAAGCAAATCGACAAGCTAGCTCGCATGCATCCAGACTCCGCCGACGCCAACACGACACAAAGCTACCTCGACTGGATTGTGGAAGTGCCGTTTGAAAATCTGGCCAACAAAAAACTAAGCGTACAAGAGGTCGCAAAGCAACTAAATGCCGACCACTACGGGCTTGAAAGGCCAAAAGATAGGATAGAGGAGTATTTTGCTCTGCGCGAGCTTTTGCAGCTGCGAGGCGTCGCGGGCAAGGTAAACAACGGCGCGATCTTGTGCTTTGCGGGGCCTCCAGGTGTTGGTAAAACAAGCCTAGCAAACTCCATCGCAAAGGCGCTAAAACGCGAGCTAGTGCGTGTGGCGCTGGGCGGTCTTGAGGATGTAAACGAGCTGCGCGGACACCGCCGTACCTACATCGGTGCGATGCCGGGTCGTATCGTGCAGGGTCTCATCGAAGCCAAGCAGATGAATCCGGTCGTCGTACTAGACGAGATCGACAAGGTCGGCAGGAGCTTTCGCGGCGATCCGACGGCTGTTCTGCTAGAGATTTTAGACCCCGAGCAAAATAACAAATTTAGGGATTATTATTTAAATTTTAATATCGACCTGAGCAAGGTCGTTTTCGTTGCGACGGCAAACGACGTGAGCGCCATACCGCCCGCACTTCGCGACAGGATGGAGTTTATCGAGCTTAGCTCATATACGCCGCAGGAAAAATTTGAGATTGCGAAAAAATATCTAATCCCTCAAGAGCTCAAAAAACATGGGCTAAAGCCTAGCGAAGTAACTCTAGGTAAAGACGTGCTAAGCCTCATCATCTCGGACTACACGCGAGAAAGCGGAGTGCGAAATCTGCGCCGCCGTCTAGCCGATATCTTTAGAAAAGCGGCAAAAAGACTACTCGAGGGCGAAGTGCAAAAGATAACCGTGACGACTAAAAATTTGAACGAGTTCTTAGAAAAGAAGGTCTTTGAGATCGAGCATGCAGACAAAAAACCGCAGATCGGCCAGGTAAACGGGCTGGCGTGGACGAGCGTGGGCGGCGATGTGCTAAAGATCGAAGCTATACGCATACAGGGAAAAGGCGGCCTGCAGATCACCGGCTCTTTGGGCGACGTGATGAAGGAGAGCGCGTATATCGCATTTAGCCTCGTTAAGGTACTAATCGATGCTAAAAAGATAAAAGTGCCTGCCAAAATCATCCCGAGCCTACCTGACGACGTCAAAGACGGCGTAAAAAAAGAGCCCAGCGCTAGCAAAGTATATCGTCGTTATGACTTGCACATTCACGTGCCAGAGGGTGCCACGCCAAAAGACGGACCGAGTGCTGGCATCACGATGGTGACAGCGATCGCCTCGATCCTAACGGATACCAAAGTGCGAAGCGACGTAGCAATGACGGGCGAGATCACGCTGAGCGGCCGCGTGCTACCTATCGGTGGACTAAAAGAAAAGCTTATCGCCGCGCATAAGGCTGGTATCAAAACCGCTCTGATACCGCGTAAAAACTATGAACGAGACCTGGGTGATATCCCGCAAGACGTCAAAAAAGACATGCAAATCATCCCAGTGGACGTCATCGAAGACGTGCTAAAAAATGCGTTCGTCACAAAGTAACTATGAAATTTGATTAAATTTAGCCTCGGTCACGAGGCTAAATTTCTACTTTAATATCCTTAAGATTATTTTTATATTTTGAAATCATTTTCTTATGTAATGCGTATACAAATCGGCTGGATGCTATGGTGGTATATTTTTTTGGTTGTCCATAAAATTTGAGTACTGATTTGTTGATATAAATTAGCTTGGATCTCGATGTTTCAAATTTGCAAACAATATTCTTGCATGTCGTATGCAAATATATTCTTGCACATATGCTACTTTGGTGTAAATTTATAAAATTTTAGTATGCAATGTTGGCCTAAAATTTAGCATAAAATATTTTTTGTATGCTTATAAAATTTAATCTCGTCAGCGGTATTACTGCTATATTATTTTTATAAGTTACAACTTTTAAGTAAAAATATTTGTATTGGAATTAAGTCTGAGAAAAGTGAAGGGTGTAAAATTTAGAAAAATTAAAAAGAAAAGATAAGCCCTAAAAAGGGCTTAAAAATTATAGTCCCTCAAAAGGATTGGTTACTACGTCGTCGCGATCAACTACGTAAGGTATCAAAGCTGCTTGGCGAGCGCGCTTGATAGCCTTTTCTACCATCTCTTGGTATTTTTTAGACGTTCCCGTTAGACGTCTTGGCATGATTTTAAATCTCTCTGACAAGCAGTACTTCAAAAGCGAAGTATCCTTATAGTCGATAAAATCTATCTTTGCCTCTGTAAATTTGCAGTATTTGCGTGAATATTTTCTTTTTTCAGCCATCGTTTTTTTCCTTAATTAAAATGGTATGGTTTCGTCGCCGTCATCGTATTTGTCGGCATCTATATCTATTTCTCGGACGTTATCGCCGTAGTATTCGTCTTTTGGCTGTTGCTTTTGTTGCTGCGGTTTATTCAAATTTTGCCTTTGCGCGCCGCTTTGAGCATAGCTATTTTGCTGATTTTGTCCGCCTTGATAGCCGCCGCCGTAGCTGTTATTTTGATAACCGCCTTGCTGATAGCCTTGATTACTATTTTGATTATATCCGCCTTGCTGTTGTCCTCCGCCTAGCATCTCCATATTTTCCACGCTGATCGTGTGTTTGCTTCTATTTTGTCCGTTGTTGTCTGTCCATTGGTCGAATTTTAAGCGACCCTCAACTAGAAGCTTTGAGCCTTTGGAAAGATATTGGTTTGCTATTTCCGCTTGTTTCCCGAAAAATGTTATGTCTATAAAGCACGTTTCTTCGCGTTTTTCGCCGTTCACGTTAAATTTTCTCGTTACGGCGATAGCGCTGTTGCCTATGGCTGCGCCCGCGGTCGTATATCTAAGCTCGATATCTCGTGTTAAATTTCCTACCAAAACGACTCTATTAAACATTTTTCGTCCTTATTCTTGCGCTGCTGGAGCTTCTTCTGCTTTGACTTTCGGTTCTTTTTTGTTTAGTTTGATGCCCTTGCTCATCTTTTCCCAAGCGGCGATCTCTTTTTTGTTTTCAAATTTGACCGTTAAGAATTTGATGATCTCTTCGGTGATTCTGATGATACGCTCGACTTCTGCGATAGCTTGAGTCGGAGCCTCGAAATACACGACGAAATAAGTTCCGCGCTCGTATTTTTTTACGGTATAGGCTAGCTTTCTAGTGCCCATAGATTGCACAGACGCGATATTTGCGCCGTTTTTGGTTAGGATTTCTTTAACGAAATCAACTTTTGCGCCTACTTCTTCTTCCGTCAAAGTAGGCTTCAAAATGAATAAAAGCTCGTAGTGCTTCATTGATTCTCCTTGTGGGTATTAAGCTCGCTTGCACGGTTGCAAACGGGCAAGGAAGTCTTTCGACAAGAGCTGATTTTATCTTTTTTTTACTTAATATTTGCTGTTTTTGCCGATAAGATTTTGCAGGCCCAGCACGCAGGAGAGTAGAAAGGTTTTTTTATCAAGCGCAGAGTTTGTTTTTAGCTCAAATTCCGCCAAATTTAACGCGGTAAAAATTTCCCTATACGCTTTTAAATTTACAGCCAGACACTGCCTTTTTAGTTCATTTGCGACGTTTGGCGGCGGCGCATAGCCGAGCGTTTCTTTTATATCAAATTTACCAGTTATTTTGATGCCGGCATGTAACTTAAAAAGTCTAAAAAACGCACGGTAAAGCGAGTTAATAAACAAAATTTCATTAAAATTTCCATCATCCGCGCAGGAGAAAAAATCGGCCCTGATATCTTTTAGCGCGATAAATTTATCAAAAAAATCGTCAAAACTCACGCTTGAGAGCGAAAAAACCAAGCTTCTCACGATATTTTCGTTTATGGGTTCGTTTAGAG
>NZ_AOTD01000202.1 GCF_000344295.2 Campylobacter showae CC57C
CTTTGACGTCGTGGAGCCTAGCAACCTAAACCGCCAGCAGTACTTCGTCCGCCACATCGGCATGAAAAAAACCGACGCCCTAAAAGAGCTCATCGCCGAGGTAAATCCATTTGTCGAGGTCGTGACGCACGACGTGACGCTAACTGCGGCCAATGTCGCCGAGATTTTCGCGCCGTGCAGTATCATCTGCGAGGCCTTTGACAATGTCGCGGGCAAGGCGATGATGGTAAACGAGGCGGGCGCGAGCCTGCGGGATAAAAAGATCGTCGGCGCGTCTGGTATGGCGGGCTACTTTAGCTCAAATCTCATAAAAACGGTCAAGTTTGCGCGAAACGTCTATCTGTGCGGCGACCTGCAAAACGCCGCTGGCGTAGGGCAGGGGCTCATGGCCGCGCGCGTGGCGATCTGCGCAAATCACCAGGCAAATCTTGCTATCAGGCTTTTGATGGGGCTTGATGAGGTTTAAATTTGACGGCGGCAGCGGCGTTTTAGCTTGCACTGGTTGCGGCCGAGATTTTTGACTCTCTTTTGCAAATTTGTTTGAGAATCGCTTGAAGTTGATTTTGTCGTCACGCTTAATTTTTGGTTTTGACGAATTTTTGTAACCGCTCTAAATTTGAGCAAATTTGTAGCGACAAAATCAATACATTAGCGACTCTTTCACCGCTACAAATTTAGTATCAAAATTTCGCGTAAATCTTGCCTTACGAGGCAAAAATAAGGACTAAAATTTAGAATTGACGTTCGCTTTAAAAGCTTTTTCATCTGGGTCCGCGAGAGCCGGGTTTTGCAGTCGTGAAAGGCTAGATTTTAAGACGATAAAATCTAGTCGTTTTTAAATTTACCTTGCCTTAGCTTCAAAAAACGCCGAGATTAGCGAGTTTGCGCCTTGATTTATAAATTTTTGCATCGCTTTTTCGTAGACGGACGGCTTTGCCCAGACGGGCTCGGCCACGCCGCTTAGCTTTTCTAGCTCGGCGCGCGCGGAATAATAATCGCTAACCTCGTCGATGAGCCCGAGCTTTGCGGCATCGCTGGCGAGAAATACCCGCGCGTTCGCCCACTCTTTGCTTTTGTTCGCGTCTAGATTTCTATCGGCCGCCACGTCGCTTACAAACATCTCGTAGCTCGCGTTTACGAGCTCTTGCAGCTGCTCGCGCTCGATTTTGCTCCACTGGCGCAGAAATGTCCCGGCCTCCTTATACTCGCCCGCTTTTACGACTTGCTGCGAGATGCCGATTTTAGCCGCTAGCTCGCTGGCGTCGGCGCCTTGCATTATCACGCCGATCGATCCGATAAACGCGCCAGGATTTGCCAAAATCCTGTCCGCGCCCGCGCCCGCGTAGTAGCTGCCGCTCGTCATCGACCCGCCCGCATACGCGACTACGGGCTTTTTGGCGCGTAGATTTTTGACCGCCAGGTGCAGCTCGACGCTAGGCGCGAGCGCGCCGCCCGGGCTATCGATGTAGAGCAGCACGCCTTTGATGTTGCCGTCCTTGCGCGCGGCCTCGATCTTTTCTAGCGCTTCGCCAGCGTCCATGATCGCGCCCGATAGGTTGATCTGGGTTAGGTTGGGCGGATTTACGCTCTCGCCTTTGCCGCTAAAAAATATCAAAAATACGATGAGCAAAAACAACATCGCCTTAAAATAGGTGTTTATGAACTTAAAAATCGCCGCAATCGGCGCGAAAATAAATCTTAAAAATCCCATTTTTTTCCTTTAATTTATTTAAAATCGGGGCGCATTTTACCATTTAAATTTATAAATTTAGCTAGCGGGCGGGATTTGGGAAAACGGCCTCAAATTTGAGCTTAAATTTGGCATTTGTCGCGCCAAAGTCTAAACCGCAAATTCGGCTCAATCGTTTAAATTTACCTCTGCGCCACCTACAAATAGCCGCTCGCAGCCCTTGGCGTGCAAGATGAGCATGAGCGGTAGCTGCGCTGCGTCCGCGTCCGCAAAACCGCCATATAGCGCGAGGTCGGCTAGCTTGCCCTCTTTTGTTTCGCCTGCGTCTAAATTTAGCGCGCTTGCGGCGTTTTTAGTCGAGGCTAGAAGTAAAATTTTAGCAAGCTCTAGCGGATCGAATTCGGCGTGAATGAGTAAATTTGCCCGTAGCTCGTCGAGGAAATTTAGGCTCATATTTGAGCTAAGCCCGTCCGTGCCGATATTTACGCTCGCTCTGGCATCTAGCGCGGCGCGTAAATTTAGCGTGCGTTTGCTAAGCAGCCTGTTTGAAACCGCGCAGTGCGTGAGGCTATGAAGCCCCGGGTCAAAACCCGAAAAATCATCCGCCCAAACGCAGTGCGTAAAGAGCGTGCGAATGCCCGCAAACATCGCTATAAACGAGCTTGGCGTATAAAGCGGACGCGCGGCGGGGTTAAATTTGCCCAGCCACTCTTTAAAGCCGCCAGCACCTTGCTCTAGCCAGCTTTTTTCATGCTCGCTCTCCATAAAATGCGTCGAGACGATCAGCTCCCGCTCGCGGGCTAAATTTAGCGCAGCAGCGGCTAAATCAGGATGCGTAGAGTAGGGCGAATGTACCGAAACCGCAGGCGTAAAAAGCGAGTTTTTGCGCTTTTGCGACGCCTCAAATCGGGCGGTAAAATTTGCCAAGCTTTGCTCTAGCGCGGCTTCGTTCGTGCCCAAAATTTCGTTAAAAAACACTACCCTGCCGCCGCAGTTCGCGCAGGCCTCCAAATCTCCGCCAAAGCTAGAAACCGCTCCGAAGCTCGCCACGCCGCTTCTTTGCATAGTTTTTATCGCAGATGCGATTACGGCGTCGTTTGCCGCCTGCGAGAGTGCGCCGCGAGAGGCGATAACCGAGCTAAGCCACTCTAAAAAATCGCCGTAAACGAGGCTGGTTTTGTTCGCGCTAAACTCCAGGTGCACGTGCGGGTTGATAAAAGCCGGCGCCAAAACGGCGTCTGGATACTCGAAAAACCGCGCGTTAGGGTATCTTTTGCACAGTTCCTCAGCCTCTCCAACGGCCTGGATACGCTCATCAAAAGCGACCGCCGTATCCTCTAAAACGGTAAAATTTTCGTCGCACAGCATTGTAAATTTTGGTTTAACGATGATCATTTTTAAGCTCCTGTTTTTCGTGATTGTAGCGAAAATTTAGCTTAAAAAATGTATAATCAAGGCTAAATTTAAATCTTTTAAAAGGCTAAAAATGGAAACAAAATCTAAACTAATGGTCATCCAAGGCCCGAATATCAACATGCTGGGCACTCGCGAGCCTGATATCTACGGCTCGATGAAGATGGAGGATATCCACGCGCAGATGAAGCTTTTTGCCGAGCAAAACGGCATCGAGATCGAGTTTTTTCAGAGCAATTTCGAGGGCGAGCTAGTGGATAAAATCCAGGAGTGCTTCGGCGAATTTGACGGCATCATCATAAATC
Organism: Campylobacter showae CC57C; assembly: GCF_000344295.2. Classification (GTDB taxonomy): domain Bacteria; phylum Campylobacterota; class Campylobacteria; order Campylobacterales; family Campylobacteraceae; genus Campylobacter_A; species Campylobacter_A showae_B. Next base: position 3,409 of record NZ_AOTD01000202.1, read on the forward strand.
CGGCCGCATACACGCACACCTCTATCGCGATCCGCGACGCTATCGCAGCCGTCGGCCTTCCGGTCATCGAGGTGCATATCAGCAACATCCATCGCCGCGAAGAATTCCGCCAAAAAAGCCTCATAGCGCCGGTGACTGCGGGGCAGATCGTGGGCTTTGGGCCTGTGGGCTATCACCTAGCTATGATCGCGATTTTACAAATTTTCGAGCAGATAAAAGCTCTAAGAGCCGCGAGAGAAAAAGCGGAGTAAGATAGGGCAAAGTTGAAAAATTTTATCCTAAAGGACGAAAACGCCGTTTACCACGAGTGCGGATACAGTTGCGACAACGCGATATTTTTGAGTCTTGCGGGGCGCAAATTTTTCCTCACCGATGCGCGTTATAGTATCGAGGCGTGCGAGCTTTGCAAAGACACCGAAGTGATCGAGGTCGAGCGAAATTTGATAAAAGACGCGCGGCTGTTTTTGCGAAAGGCGGGCGTTGCTGAGCTTAGCTACAACCCGTACGATTTTAGCGCGGGCGAGTGGGAAGCCCTAAGCAAGGGGCTTGGGATAAGATTTAAGGCGCGGGCGAATTTTTCGCAAATTTCGCGCATAGTAAAAACCGAAGACGAGATAAAAATTTTAAAACAAGCGGCGCAACTAGGCGCGGAGAGATTTGACGAATTTGCCGCGTTCGTGCGCTCTAGCGGCGAAGGGATGAGCGAAGAGGAGCTGTTTTTTCACGCCGAGCTCATCTTTAAGAAAAAGGGCGAGCTCGCGCTTAGCTTTTCGCCCATCGTCGCGATCAACGAAAACGCCGCTAAAGCGCACGCTCTGCCGAGTAAAAATCGGCTACGACATGGCGATTTGCTCCTGCTTGACGCGGGGGTTAAATTTAACCGCTACTGCTCGGATAGGACGCGCACGGCGTGCTTTAATGAAAATTTTAACTTCGGCAAAGAGCAAAATTTTAAAAATGCCAAACGCCAAGAAATTTACGAAATCGTAAAAGAGGCTCAGGCTCTTGCGATCGCGGCGGTTATGCCTGGCCAAAAATGCGCGCGAGATCGACGCGGTGGCTAGGGATTTTATCGCCGCTCAGGGCTACGGTGAGGCGTTTTTTCACAGCACGGGACACGGCGTCGGAGTCGATATCCACGAGCTTCCCTTTATCTCAAAGCGCGGAGATACCGTGCTAAAAGAGGGCATGGTTTTTAGCGTGGAGCCGGGGATTTACTTGCCCGGCGAGTTTGGCGTGCGCATCGAGGACGTCGTGGTCGTGCGCGAAAACGGGGCTGAAATTTTATGAGGGTAGCGGGGGCGAGACGGTTTGATAAATGCCTCTTTTTCCCGAAGGTTTTTGATTTTAAACCGGGCTTTAAAAATAGCGTTATTTTGGGGCTGGGCGGTAATATCGGCGACGTGAAAAAGCGCTTTAATCGGCTGCATTTTAAACTCAGCCGAGATAGTAGGTTTCATGTCGTGGAAAACTCGGCGCTCCTTATAAACGAGGCGTTTGGGTTTAAAGAGCAGGCTGATTTCACAAATGCCGTAATGCTCGCGCAAACGAGCCTTGCCGCGAGGCAAATTTTAAAAATAACGGCAAATTTGGAAAAGCGTTTCGGACGCGTGAGAAGCTTTAAAAACGCGCCCAGGACGCTTGATATAGACATTTTGTATTTTAGCGGACGAAACAGAAACGACGCGCGGCTGGCGCTGCCCCATCCCGGCGCGCAAAGCAGGGCTAGCGTGATTTTGCCGCTTGGAACGATGAGGCGCGTTTATAAAAGCGGAGTGAGATTTTAAGATTTAGCGGCCGCAAAGCCTAAATTTGAAGCGGGAACGGAAAATGCATAGCCTTTGCCGCGACGATTTTGGCTAGAGGCGGCGAAATTTAGCGAGAAACGAAGGAGAAGATTTGGCGACGAAGTTTTATACGTTTACCGGTGAGAGCAGTATGGAGGCGCTAAAAAAGGCGCAGGCTCAGTGCGGCGAGAGGGCGATCTTGGTAACGACGAAGCAAATCCAGCCAAAGACGATAAACAAAAAGCCGCTTTATGAAATTTTAGTTAGCGTCGAAGAGGACGCGAGTGAGCAGAAAAAAAATCAGCCTCAAAAGCAAAATTTAAAAGGCTACGAGGAGTTTTTGCGCGCTCAATCGGCAAAAGAAGAAAGACCGCAAAAGATCATTTTAGACGAGCGTGAGCTTTTTAGAGCCGAGGCGCAAAGTGCCAAAGCGGCGGCAAATTTGACGCAAAACTCCGCAAGAACCACTCCAGCTAATCAAAACTACAAAACCGCTCAAAACAGCGGTGAGGACATACTCCTAAACATCTCAAAAGCCGCAAAAGAGATAAGCCAGATAGCAAATATCGAAACCGCGCCCGGCCGTCAGGATCAAATTTACGACAAAAAGATCGACGACGTCGCAAGGCAGGTAAGTATGCTAAGCGAAAAAGTAAATATGATAGCCGATATGTTCTGGGAGGAGCGAGCGAGCGCCAGAAACAACCTAATCATACCGCCCGAGTTTGCTGGTATCTACAAAGACGCCAAAAATAGCGGCATGAAAGAGGAGCACCTAGAGCAGATAATGAAAATAACCGCGGAAAATATGTCGCCTCAGATGAAGGCTAATCCGACTGCGGTGAGAAGATATTTTAGCTCGCTACTTAGAAAGATGCTGCCGTGCAGGAGCGAAGAGGACAATAGAAAACAAAAAATCATGATGCTGGTGGGGCCGACGGGAGTTGGTAAAACCACAACTCTAGCCAAGCTTGCGGCGAGGTTTGCATACGGCGAGGGCAGACGCGCGAAAACTGGCATCATCACGCTTGATACCTACCGTATCGGCGCGGTCGAGCAGCTGTTTCAATACGCAAAGATGATGAAGCTGCCGATCCTTGACGTTATCGAGGTTGAGGATTTTAAAAACGCGCTAAAACAGCTAAATCACTGCGAAGTGATCCTCATAGACACCACGGGCAGCTCGCAGTACGATAAAGAAAAGCTAGCTAGGCTTGAAATGTTTTTAAAGCATAGCGACGCACAAATAGACGTAAATTTGGTGCTTTCTGCGGGCTCAAAGATCGATGATATGCTTGAAATTTACAACGGTTTTAGCTTTCTTGACATCGACACGCTGATCATCACCAAATTTGACGAAACCAAAATTTTCGGTAACGTATTTTCGCTAGTTTACGAGATAAATAAACCCGTTAGCTTCTTTTGCTTAGGGCAGGAGGTACCTGATGATATCATGGTTGCTAAGAGCGAGTTTTTGGTCGATTGCCTCTTGCAAGGGTTTAATAAGGATAAAAAATGAACACTCAAGCCGAGAAACTAAAAGACATAGTAGCATCTAGATCAAATGCGAAAAACACGCGCTTCATCGCCGTAACTAGCGGCAAAGGCGGCGTTGGCAAGAGCACCATAAGCGCAAATTTGGCAAATATCCTCGCTAGAAACGGTTATAAAGTCGCGCTTTTTGACGCGGACATAGGGCTAGCAAATTTAGACGTCATCTTAAACGTGCGCATTAGTAAAAATTTACTCCACGTGCTAAAAGGTGAGTGCTCGCTAAAAGATATCTTGATCGAGGTAAAGCCAAATTTGACGCTGATTCCCGGCGAGAGCGGAGACGAGATACTTAAATTTAACAACCAATTTTTATACGAGCGCTTTTTTGAGGAGTCCTCGAGCCTTGACGATCTTGATTTTATCATCATCGATACAGGGGCTGGTATCGGCGGAAACACGCAGCTGTTTTTGGAGGCGGCAGACGAGGTTATAGTAGTCACCGTGCCTGATCCCGCCGCGATAACCGACGCCTATGCCGTCATCAAAATCACCTCGAAAAATAAAGACAACCTGCTTATGCTTTTTAACATGGTGAGGAGCGAAAAGGAGGCGGTTAGGATATTTGAGCATGTGCGCAAAGTAGCCAGGGCAAATATCGAAAATCCGCTAAATTTGGAGTTTTTGGGCGCTATCAGCGAGGATAAAAACGTCTCTCGCAGCATAAAACAGCGCACGCTTTTTACCGACGACAGCAGATACGATGCCGCGAGCATGGAGCTTGAGCAGGTGGCGTCAAAGCTACTTTATAGATTGGAACAAAAAGTGCTTAATCCAAGTACGAACAACAGCTTCAGTGGCTTTTTTAGGCGGCTAATGGAGCAATTTTAAATTTAGGATTTTACTTTGAGAGCGGAAAATTTTATAGCATTTTTTACGGTTTGCGGATTTTTCATCGGCGTGACTTTTTCGGCGTTAAAGCTGAGCGACCCGATAGATATGCTGGTTTATACGTTTCTCGTTACGTTTTTTTTCTATCTTTTGGTACACGTGGTTATTATAAATTATTTAGACGCCAGATCGTCGCTAAAAAGGCGGTTTGATAAGGAACTATACGAGCAGAGGGCTGATTATCTCATCGGCGAACTAGCCCTTAGAGAAAAGCGAATAGATAATCTCTTAAACAAGCTCGCAAACGAAAATATACTGATAAAACAAACGTTAAATAAGAGCAACGAAAGTAATGCAAAAGCCGCTTAATCCATACGCCCAGACGATAAAAAAAGAGCAAGACGACATCGTACTAGCCTATATGCCCGCTCTCCGCGCGATGGCTTTTAGGCTAAAGGAGCGCTTGCCCGCTCATATCGACGTTAGCGACCTGATCGGCGCCGGGCTTGAGGAGATGGTAAAGCTCTCTAGAAAATACGACAAAGAGCAAAACGACTCGTTTTGGGGCTACGCGCAAAAGCGAGTTTACGGCGCGATGCTTGATTTTTTACGCGGGCTTGACGTGGTTAGTCGCTCGGACCGCACTTTGGTAAAGTCTATCGAGGCTTTGGTGGACGAGTATTTTAATAAATTTGAGCACGAGCCAGACGATGCGTATATCGCCGGAAAGCTTGGCGTCGATATAGAAAAAGTGAGCGAAGCAAGAAATGTGAGCGCGGTCGTCGCCGTTTTAAATATCGACGATCAAATGGAGCTTATGAGCGAGGAAAATACGCTCGAGCGGGTCGAAAAAGAGGACTTGATAGAAAAGATAGCTCAAATTTTAAACGAATTTGAGGAGCGTGATCAGCTCATCGTGCAGCTTTATTATTACGAGGAGTTGAGTCTAAAAGAGATCAGCGAAATTTTGCAGATCACCGAGAGTAGGATCTCGCAGATCCATAAGCGCTTGATGGAAAAAATAAGAAAAAAGCTTGAGGGCAAATAATGGCGGACATTTTAAGTCAAGAAGAGATAGACGCGCTACTAGAAGTCGTAGACGACGAAGAGGCGAGCGGGTCGATCGGCGAGGGCGGCAAAGAAGAGCAGCGCCAGGTAATAATCTATGATTTTAAACGCCCAAACCGCGTCAGTAAGGAACAACTACGTGCGATAAAGGGCATACACGACAAGCTTGCGCGAAATTTGGCTTCTCAAATTTCAAGCGTTATGAGAAGTATCGTGGAGATCCGCCTGCATAGCGTCGATCAGATGACGTACGGCGAGTTTTTGATGAGTTTGCCAAGTCCCACTAGCTTTAACGTCTTTTCGATCAAGCCGCTTGACGGCAACTGTGTTTTGGAGATAAACCCAAGCATCGCGTTTCCGATGATAGATCGCTTGCTAGGCGGTAACGGCGAGGGCTTTGAGACCAGCAGGGAGCTAACCGATATCGAGGTAAATTTGCTCGATGCGATCCTAAGGATGATGATGCAGCGCCTAAAAGAGAGCTGGTCGATGATCACCGATATGTACCCAAACGTCGAGGCTAAAGAAAGCAGCCCAAACGTCGTACAAATCGTCAGCCAAAACGAAATCGTGATAATGGTCGTCATGGAGATCATCGTAGGCAACTCAAGCGGCATGATAAATATCTGCTATCCGGTCATCTACCTAGAGCCGATACTAAGCCGCCTAGCCAACCGCGACATAATGCTAGGCGAAACGAGCGCGAAAAAGAGCCGAAACAAAGAGCTAAAAACACTGATCGGACGCGCCGAGGTGCTATATGAGGCGATACTGGGCAAGAGTGTCGTTAGCGTCAATGAGTTTTTAAATTTAAAAGAGGGCGACATACTGCGCCTTGACCGCTCGGCAAACGACAAAGCTATCGTCACGATCGATAAAAAAGAGGTATTTTTGGCTGAGGTCGGGCTGCATAGATTTAGAAAATCTATCCGCATAGAAGAGCTAATCAGAAGCGACAAGGACGAGATCAAAAACATCCTCGAGCAGTACGAAGAAGAGCGCAAAGCCAAGCTAATGAGTTACGATCAAGAAAACGAAGATGATGAGGATAATATATTAGGCGAGGGTGAAGATGATGAATGATTTTTTGAAAATTTTCGTAAATGAAGTAAAGGCTACGATCGAGGGACTAACGGGCAGGACGCCCGAGATAGGCGAGAGAAACGAATACGACGCGCCCAAACAAGAAGGTATAAAGCCGCCTCTAGCCGTGGCAAACGTGACCGTCGGCGGCGATGCGACCGCAAAGATGATGCTGGTAGCCACACCTGTGCTAATGAGCGCGATCGGCGAGTGGATGCTCGGAGAAGAGGAGATCTCTCGCAACGAAAATCTAAGCGAGGACGAGCTGGACGCCGCAAAAGAGGTGTTTTCAAATATTTTAGGCGCATTTTCCACGAGCCTTGGCGCGCAAAAGGGCATGCCGAAGCTAAATTTCGAGGTCGCGAAGGTAAATTTTCTCGACGAGAGCGCAAATTTAGACGTAGGCGCGTTTGAAAAAATCTACATCTACTCCGTCAAAATCGGCGACATCAGCGAACATATCGCTATCGTGCTTGATTTTTCGTTAGTTAAGTTTTTTAACAAAGATCAAAAAGAACCTGCCACACAGCAAGCAGCAGCTGCAAAAAACGATCTAAGCGCCGAAGAGATGCGAAATATCGGGCTCATCAGGGACGTGCGCCTGCCGCTTCACGTACGTATCGGCTCAAAAAGAATGCTGCTAAAAGACGTGCTCACGATGGACATAGGCTCGGTCATCGAGCTAAATCAGCTCGCAAACGACCCGCTTGAGATTTTGATCAGCGACAAGGTCGTAGCCCTAGGCGAAGTCGTCATCGTGGACGGCAACTTCGGCATCCAGATCACTCAGATCGGCACGAAAAAAGAGCGCCTCGAGCAGCTTAGATAAGGTTAAATTTAGAAATAAGAGGCTAAATTTAGCCTCGATTTAGCTCGGGTGCGTTTTTTCTCAAATTTGAGCGCGAAACTACGGCGCGTAAATTTAACCCCGCAAGCGTAAATTTAACCGCAAAGAGAAATAATGGATGAAATTTTAAACGATCTGGCCAAATTTAGGGATTTTGCGACTTATAAAAATCCTAGCGTTACGTTTTTTGGCTCGGCTAGATTTGACGAAAATAGCAAATATTGTAAAATGGCCTTTAGCCTCGCAAAAGAGCTTGCCGACGGCGGTTTCGCGGTCGTTAGCGGCGGCGGACCGGGCGTGATGGAGGCCGCGAACAAAGGAGCGTACGAGAGCGGCAAAAGTCCGTCAATAGGCTTAAATATCGTGCTTCCGTTTGAGCAGGTAACGAACAGATACGCCACGAGCAACTTCGTTTTTTCAAATTTATCAGCTCGCAAATTTGCCCTCATCGAGCGCTCGAGCGCGTTTTTGGTGTTTCCGGGCGGCTTTGGAACGCTTGACGAGCTGTTTGAGATCCTAGTGCTCGCGCAAATCGGCGCCAAAAAAGCTAAAATTTTCCTCATCGGCAGCGAGTTTTGGGGTAAGCTTGATGATTTCATCAAAACCACGCTGATACGCGAAAAAGCCGTCAGCGAGGAGGATCTGTTGCTTTATACGATCAGTGATGATCTGGACGCCGTGCGAGATGAAATTTTGCGGATTTTAGACTAGGCGAGTGCGCTAAAATTTATAAATTTTGAGGATTTGGCGATGTTTGACAGGATGCGAGATAGGATCGCTTTTGCGCTGATTTGCCTCGTTTTTATCGCTATTTGCGGCTATATCGCCGTCAAATTTGACGGTGCTCGCATCCATTTGCTGATTTTAACCGTCGTGGTTTTTGTAGTTGCGATCGCGGCGCACATGATACACGAAAATTTAAAGCTGGATAAAGATCTAAAAGAGGGCGATGCTCAAGATAAAAGCCGTAAACAGCTTGGCGGCTAGTTAAATTTGGTCGATAAATTTGCCGATTGCTTATACTTGGCGTTCGGCGTTAAATTTTGATTTTTGTAAATTTAGCCGGCCTGCATTTTAGTAATTTTAGTGAGCGAATCTTTTAAATTTACGCTCCAAGCGCCTTGTTCTAAAAATTATAAATTCTCTCCGCCGAGCGCATTTGCATTTTGCGTCAAATTTGGTAAATTTAACCGTGCTATCACCGTTTTCAAATTCTACGTTGCCGTCTCGGTGCGTAAAATTAAGAGCCGAGTAAGGCGCAAAAGCTAAATGCCCGCTTAGCTCGCTATCCTTGACTCGCAAATTTATAGCCTATTAAGCTATTTTTTATATAATCGCACCGAATTTATACGAATTTGTCTTATTGTGGGGCTAGGGCTAAGTTTGTAAATTTGCAAATATTTTTACAAAAAACGCAAGCGATGAATGGCGAGACGAATTTAAGCGTTGCGCGGAAATTTTTGCGTCAAGGCTAGGCATGTAGCCTGTGCCGCAGATCAAAAATTTCAAGCTCGTTTAAAAGCGCTCGTGAGGCGCGCTTGCCCTACAAAGGAAAGAGAAATGAAAATACTAATGGCCATGAGCGGCGGCGTCGACTCCACCATGAGCGCCAAAATGCTGCTAGAAGCGGGTCACGAAGTCGTGGGCTGCTATATGAAACTACACAAAAAACCCGGCTACCACGAGCAAAATATCGGCAAAGTCGCCCGCGCGTGCGGGTATCTGGGTATCACTTATCACGTGCTTGATTTGCAAGAGCAGTTTGACAAATACGTCTATATGCCGTTTGTTAGCTCCTATAAGGAGGGCAAGACGCCAAATCCCTGCGCGCTTTGCAACCGCTTTATCAAATTTGGCGAACTGCTAAAATTTGCCAAAAGTGTCGGCTGCGAAAAGCTCGCCACTGGCCACTACATCCGCGTGCAAGACGGCATGATCAGAGTCGCGGCCGATCCTAGTAAGGATCAGAGCTACTTCGTCGCGCAGGTACCAAAAGAGATCATCGCCGATATGCTTTTCCCGCTCGGGGATAAATTTAAAAAAGACATAAAAGAGCTGGCAAAATCCTTGCCGAGCTTTCGCGAATACGGCGAGCAGGCCGAGAGCAGCGAGATTTGCTTCGTCGAGGATACTTATATCGAGGTGCTAAACAAGCACTACGAGACCGACCTGCCCGGCGACGTGGTCGATAGTGCTGGCAAGGTGATCGGGCGGCACAATGGCTATATGCACTACACGATCGGCAAGAGGCGCGGATTTGAGGTATTTGGGGCGCACGAGCCGCATTTTGTGCTCTCTATCGACGCGCAAAATAACCGCATCGTCGTGGGCCCGAAAGAGGAGCTCGAGCGCGGTAAAATCGCGGTAAATAGCCTAAATTTGTTCGTGGACGAGAGCGAGTTTGACTGCGACGTCAAGGTTCGCTACCGCAGCATCGGGCTAAACGCGCACGTAAAGGTGCTAGAGGGCGGCATGGCCCAGATCGAGCTAAAGCAGAGCGCTTTTGGCGTGGCTAGCGGGCAGCTGGCGGTATTTTACAGAGGCGAGCTAGTTATCGGCAGCGGATTTATCCTGTAAATTTTATCTTAAATTTGATCGCTTCGGGCGGTCGAATTTGTCAAATTTAGATCGGAGTTTGCGGACAAAGGCTGGTCAAATTTGCCTGCGTTTGATCAAATTTAATTTACCGCGAGCCGCACAAAATCTTCAAATTTTCTTTATTTTGCAGTCTGTTTTCATGCTTCAAATTTAGCCTAAAATCGCTAAAATATACAAAAATAATCAAAGGACGTAAGATGAATCCAAAAGAGATCGCCGAGGAGCTCATCGTAAAAATGATCAACGCCGCTGATCGCAAGCAAACCCAGCGCGTGCGCGAGTGCTTCGCCGACGTCGTATTCGTCGATCACTCGAGCCTAAACGGCATGCGCGGCGCGCTCGTTAGTGCGGATGAGTTCGTGACGTCGTGGCAGCAGCTGCTCGAGGACGCGCAG
>NZ_AOTD01000203.1 GCF_000344295.2 Campylobacter showae CC57C
GCAGACTTAAAATTTCAAACTCATTCAAAGGCGCTCAAAAGACAAGCCGTTTAAAAGGAAAAAAATGATTTTATTGATAGATAATTATGACAGCTTCGTGTTCAACGTGGAGCAGTACCTACGCGAGCTAACCGACGAAGAAGTATGCTGCGTGCGCAACGACAAGATCACGCTAGACGAGATCCGCAGGCTAAATCCCAGCAAAATCGTGCTAAGCCCGGGACCAAAACACCCTCAAGATAGCGGCATTTGCCTAGAGATTTTAAAAAGCGACATCGCCGCACCTATCCTTGGTATCTGCCTCGGACATCAGGCGATCGGGCTCGTTTGCGGCGCCAAAATCAAACGCCTAGAAAAGCCCTATCACGGCAAAACTTCGCTCATAAAAGTTAGCTGCAAAGAGCCGCTATTTACGGGACTGCCGGACGAATTTGAGGTCATGCGCTACCACTCGCTTTACGTGGACGAGCTACCGTCAAATTTAGAGGCCTCAGCCGTGAGCGAGGACGGCGTAGTGATGGCTCTTAGCGTGAGAGACAGGCCGATTTTTGGTATCCAGTTTCACCCCGAGAGCTACTTCACGCAGTACGGCAAAAAAATCATCGAAAATTTCATCAACTACGAAGCAGCGCCTGCAGCAGAGGTCGCCAAAGAGCCAAAGATCCGCCCGCTCAAGCCGTTTCTAATCAAGCTGCAAGAAAACGAGCGGCTAGACGACCGCGACTTTGAGCAAATTTGCGAAATCATCGCGAGTAAAGAGTACGAGATCACGCAGCTAGCGGCACTTTTGGTGCTAATCAGCGAAAAAAGCCTCTATCCGCAAAGCCTCGCAAGCCTCGCCAAAAACATCCTAAAATACTCGCAGACCTACCGCGATCCTTCGCCGATGATCGATCTTTGCGGCACGGGCGGCGACGGCTTTAAGACGATAAATATCTCAACCACCGTCGCGTTTATCCTCGCAAGCCTTGGCATCAAAGTCGCAAAGCACGGAAACAAAGCCGTTTCTAGCAAATCAGGTAGCTCGGACGTGCTGGAAATTTTGGGCGTTAAGAGCTCAAATTCGCTCCTAGGGCAGCGCGAGCTACTAAACGACAAAAATTTAGCTTTTTTCCACGCGCCGTTTTTCCATCCGCTAGTGGGCGAGGTGCGCGAAGTGCGTCAGCTCCTAGGTATCCGCACGGTTTTTAACGTACTTGGCCCGCTGCTAAATCCAAATTTGGCGCTCAAAAATCAGCTCGTGGGCGTCTATCATAAGCCTGTTTTACGCCTCTATGCCGAGACGCTGCAGCTGCTGGGACGCGAACGAGCGCTGGTAGTTCGCGGCGAGGACGGACTAGACGAGATAAGTCTGTGCGACGAGACGCGCGTCGTGGAGCTACGCGGCGGCCAGATCAGCGAGTACAGCATCACGCCAGAGCAGTTTGGCTTCAAACGGGCGTTTCACAGCGAGATCGAAGGCGGCACGCCTGAGCAAAACGCCGAAATTTTAAGGCAAATTTTAAAAGGCGAGATTAGCGGGCCGAAATTTGACGTAGTCGTGCTAAACGCGATGTTTGCGCTCTATGCAGCAGGCGTCGCGGACAGTCCAGCACAGGCCAAAGAGGTCATCCTGGATGCGATAAAAAGCGGTAAAGTTTATCGCTACTTCGAGGACTACGTGCGAGGCGAAGCGTGACGCTGGTTAAAATTTGTGGCATCAAAACGCCTGCGGAGGCGCGCGACGTGGCGAGTTTGGACGTTGATTTTTTGGGCGCGATATTTGCTAAAAGCAAACGGCAAGTGAGTGCACAGACGGCGCGTGAGATAACAGATATCGCACACGCGGCGGGCAAAAAATGCGTCGGCGTTTTTGCCGGGCAAAGCGACTGCGAGATAATAGAAATTTGCGAATTTGCCGCTCTTGACGTCGCACAGATCCACGGCGAAATTAGCTCAAATTTATACGCAAATTTAAAGACAATGGGACTAGAGGTTTGGCGCGTTTATAGCGTGCTAGACGCGCTGCCCGCCGTCGATACCGCGCTTTGCGATATGCCGCTTTTTGATTGCAAAGGCGAAAATGCCGGCGGCAACGGCATCAGCTTTGATTGGCAGATTTTGGGTGCGGTCAAATTTGACTTTGGTATGGCGGGCGGTATCGGCGAGCATAACGCGCGCGAAGCGATCAAATTTAACCCGCGAGTGCTCGATCTAAACTCAAAAGTCGAGGACGAAAACGGTATAAAATCGGCCGAAAAAATAAAGAAAATTTTAGAGCTAATAAAGGCGTAAATTTGTTTGCGGCGAAGGCAAATTTTACGCCTTTGCCGCCTTGCCTAAATAAAATATGGCATGTTTTTAAATTTCCCGTTTCCCTCACAGACCAATTAACGAGGCCTATCCGCGTCCCAAATAAGCCTAATAAAAACTTAAAATGCTAAAATAGAACGAAAATTTAAAGGATACCGATGAACACTAAAGCATATTTTGGCAAATTCGGCGGGCAGTTCGTGCCGGAAACCGTGATGTTCGCGCTAGACGAGCTCGAGGCCGCTTACGAACGCATCGCAAAAACGGCTGAATTTGAGGCCGAACTAGACGACCTACTAAAAAACTACGTCGGACGCCCGAGTCCGCTATATCACGCAAAACGCCTAAGCGAGCACTACGGGCATGAAATTTACCTCAAGCGCGAGGATCTAAACCACACCGGCGCGCATAAGATAAATAACGCCCTAGCCCAGGCGCTTCTAGCCAAAAAAATGGGCAAAAAGAAGGTCTTAGCCGAGACGGGCGCGGGTCAGCACGGCGTGGCGACTGCGACCGCGGCGGCATTGCTCGGCCTTGAGTGCGACGTGTATATGGGCGCGACCGACGTAGAGCGCCAGCAGCTAAACGCATTTCGCATGCAGCTTTTAGGCGCCAGAGTCGTGAGCGTAGAAGAGGGTCTAAAAACCCTAAAAGAAGCCACCACTGCAGCGATCCAAGCGTGGGTAAACGAAATAGAAAGCGCCTTTTACGTCATCGGCTCTGCAGTCGGCCCGCACCCCTATCCTAGGATCGTGCGCGACTTCCAGAGTATCATTGGCCGCGAGACCAAGGCTCAGCTAAAAGAATACGGCGTGCATCCCGACTACGTCATCGCCTGCGTCGGCGGCGGTAGCAACGCCATCGGCATCTTTAGCGCATTTTTGGACGACGCGGACGTAAATTTGATCGGAGTCGAGGCTGCAGGCCTAGGCGCGGATACTCCGTATCACGCCGCGACGCTAACCAAGGGTCGCACAGGCATCATCCACGGCATGAAAACGATCGTGCTTCAAGACGAATACGGCATGATCGAGCCCGTACATAGTATCTCGGCGGGACTCGACTACCCGGGCGTAGGCCCCGAGCACGCGCACCTGCATGAGAGCAAGCGAGCCGCCTACTACGGCGTCACCGACGACGAGTGCATAAACGCGCTATATCTAACCAGCCGCCTAGAGGGCATCATCCCGGCGATCGAGAGCTCGCACGCGCTAGCGTATCTAGAAAAGCTCTGCCCGAATTTGACGAAAAAAAGCGTCATCGTCGTAAACGTCTCGGGACGCGGCGACAAAGACATAAACACCGTGATGAGCTACGAGAAAGGAAAAATTTATGGCTAAGGTAAAAGACGCGTTCGCGAGCAAAAAAGCAAACATCGGCTACGTCGTGGCGGGGTA
>NZ_AOTD01000204.1 GCF_000344295.2 Campylobacter showae CC57C
CACACGATGGTGCTAGATATCGGCGCGGACGGGGCCGTGAGCGTGCTGGCTGCGACGATGGACGATAGCTTTGGCGAGAGCTTTGACAAGGTCGCAAAGATGCTGGGGCTGGGGTATCCGGGCGGCGTAGCGGTCGAAAAGGCGGCAAAGATCGGGCGCGAGAGGTTTAAATTTACCGTGCCGCTGCTGGGCGATGCGCGCACGGCGTATAGCTTCTCGGGACTCAAAAATCAGGTTCGCGTCGAAACCGAAAAGCTCGCCGCAAGTGGAAATCTCGGCGCGCAGGAGATCGCGGATATCTGCTTTGCCTTTGAAAATACCGCCTGTAAGCACATATTAAACAAGCTGGAAAAGATCTTTGCCCAGCGCAAATTTGAGCGTTTTGGCGTCGTGGGCGGAGCGAGCGCGAATCTAAATCTGCGCTCCCGCCTAAAGGCTTTATGCGATAAATACGGCTGCGAGCTCATCTGTGCGCCGCTAGAGTTTTGCTCCGATAATGCTGCTATGATCGCGCGCGCGGGACGCGAGAAATACCTGCACGGCGAGTTTGCGGGGCTTGATCTGCAGGCTAGCCCTAGAAGCGAGCTAACGAGGATTTAGTTTCGGCTTTTGGCTAAATTTGCTTTTTAGCTCAAATTTGGCGATTATTACCCCAAATTTAGCTTTTTGTGGCGCTGTTGCGAGCGAGCGAGTATAAAGCACGCCAAATTTATAGAATCTAAAATCGTTTCGCTAAAAAAATACCGCGACAATCGCCGCAAACGCTAAGACTGAATAAATTAAGATTTTGACTATGCTTGTTTTTGCGCCGGCTTTTCGCTCGTAAAATACGCTTAATTTGTATTCCGAGCTCTTAAGCGTGCGCCATGCTGCAAAAATCGCCATCACCAAAAGTAACGAACAAAATTCTCGCGACGGCAAGCTTCTAAAATCTTCCAAAAATAAAATGGTCGCAAGAAGCGTCGCCAAGCAAAACAGCATAAAAAATACCCAGCTCAAAGCGAAGAAAAATACGGCGTCCATTTTGCAATCTATGCCGTGATTTTTATATGCTGCGACTCTAAAGCCGATATAAACAGCAAGCAATGCGCAAGATAGTATCGTGAGCGGGTTAAATAGCACAGAAAGAGTCATTTGGCTCGTCTCCGCGCCCAAAATAGACGCCATGGGCGCAAAAGTAACGAAGGCGCAAAAGTAAAAAAGTATAAATAAAATTCTAGCCTGGAAAATGACGCTAAGAACTGATTTTATGATTTTTAACAATTGTTTCCTTTAAACGTTTGGTGACTTAGGGCTTGAAATTTGACTACGATTTTAGCTAAATTTTAAATGAAATTTATCGACTCTCGTCTAGCAGGTCTTAAATTCGGCGTTGCTATATAATGTATTTACTTGAGCCGTTTAAATTTGAAATGCGGCGAGTCGCCTTTTGGTTTATAAGTTTAGCTCTTTTATCGCTCGTAAAATTTCATCCTCGCGGTCTAAAAAATCCTTTGCGATGACTATAAATTCGTTATTTTTTAGCGAGGCTGCGTCGTAGATCGGCGCTTTTAGCGTCGCTAGATCGATCATCTTTGCACCCGCCCCCGCAGCGATCATCTCGCCAGCGGCGTTGTCCCAGATAGAGCTTGGCGAGTAGCGCATATATGCACCCGCGATATTTTCGGCGATGCGGCAGTATTTGATCGCCGAGCTTAGTCGCGCGATGTCAAAATTTAGAGCGGTCGCGAGCTTGCCCGCCGTTACGTTTTTGCCGCGTTTACCGCTGATTATCGTTTGCGGCGCACGCTCTTTTGCGGCTAGAGTTTGCGGGATAAACGCGCCGTTTTCGTAAAGCTCTTTTTGCGTTTGTCCGCCCTTTGCCGCGCTATAAATTTCGCCAGTAACGGGCACGTAGATAACGCCGAGCGCAGGGCGACCGTCCTCTATGAGCGCGATACAGACGCAAAACTCGCCGCTACCGCTGATAAAATCCTTCGTGCCGTCTAGCGGATCGATGAGCCAAAAGGTCCGCGCGGACTCGCCCAAAATCTTTTCCTCCGAGCAGATCGGAATTTGTGAGCTTTTTAGCGTTTCAAATATCGCAGCGTTTGCAGCAAGGTCGGCTGAGGTCACGGGCGAATGATCGGTTTTTAAATTTACCTCGAAATCCCGGCCGTTTTTACCGCATACGCTTTCGCTCAAGGTCGAACGAGCTGCTAAAGTCTCGTCGTCAAAGCCCTTGTGGGCGTAAAATTTCATTATCTCGTCGCCTGCTTTGATGGCTGCAAGCTTGGCTAGGTTTAATAATTCGTTTAAATTTTGCATTTTGGTTTCTTTTTGCTGTATTTTTAGTATTTTGATTTTTCTTGTTAAGGGGGAAGGGGCTTGAATT
>NZ_AOTD01000205.1 GCF_000344295.2 Campylobacter showae CC57C
TTGATCTCTTCGCTTTGTCTCATGACGTCGACGGTTTTTTGACTGATAGCGTTCATTGAACTGCTCATCTGCTCGATCGCGGCCGCGCTCTCGTCGATCGCGCTTGCTTGCTTGCTTGCACCTTGCGTTAACTCTTTCATAGAGTCTGCGAGCACTTTTGCCTTCTCTTCTAGGCTTTGAGCTTCGCTTAGATTTTCTCTTAACATATTGCACACCGCATCGCCTGCGCTTTGTAGTCCTAGCATCATATCGCGCAGGTCGCTTTCGATATCGTCTTTTATATCCACGCGGGATGTGTAATCATTTTTATTATATGAGTTTAGCACTATGGCGATATCTTTTAAATTTGCCGAGATAGAGGCAAAGAAGCGGTTTAGTAGCTCTTTTAGCTCGACTAGCGCGGGGTTGTTAGGCGTCTGGGCAATCTTGGCGCCGAGGTTTCCTCTGATCATCTTGTTTGCTACGCCGTTTAGCTCATCAATCATCGCACTATCTTTTTTGATACCGTCGACTACTTTGTCGATGTTTTCGTTTATGGCGTAGCTCATTAGTCCAAATTCGTCTCGCGTCGTAACGCTTAGTTTATCAGGAGCTTTTTGCGTCTCATAAGTGATAAATTTAAACGTATCGTCAAGCTTTTCTTGGATGGTTTTTATCGGACTTAGCGATTTTTTGAGCAGCACGTAGACAAATAACGAAAGTGCGACAATAAACACTGCGGCTAATATGAGCTGAGTCTTTAAAAGCGGTAAGGTGTTGCTAGAAAAAGTATTTGCTCCGATAGCTGCGACCGCTAGCCAACCTTGTTCGTTTAATGGTATGAGTTTTGCCGTTACGCTTTCACCCTTATAGTTTACATACGGGATCAGACCGTTTTCGTCAAACCTTTTTGCTGCGTATTCT
>NZ_AOTD01000206.1 GCF_000344295.2 Campylobacter showae CC57C
ATTTAAAGCTAAATTTTGGATATTAAAAAGCCGAAAAAACTTGCCTAGTCCCCTTTTGTTTACGACTCCGCTACTAGGCAGGAAAAATTTCTCGCTAAATGCGGCGTCGTTTTCAAACCACATCTTATCCTGGCCGCTACTAGACCCCACAAATATCGTTCTGCATCCGCGCGAAACTAGCTCCTCGTTTAGAGCTTTTGCGACAGCCAGGTGTCCGCCAGTGCCGCCTCCGCAGATAACGATAGCGCTGCTTTGCAGACTACTTTCGGTTTTGTTTTGGGCTTCGCCGTTAGTCAAATTTGACGGCGAAATTTCAGCTGAAATTTGTTTGTCTTTTAAATTTTCAGACGTCAAATTTTACTCCTTGTTATCTAATTTCGGGTATTCAAATTTGACCTTAAATTTGCGTCGTAAGTCAAATTTGAGCCTAATCTTTTACTTTTTTACTTACCATCAGCACCATGCCGACTCCTATGCAAAGCGCTAGGATCGAGCTACCTCCGTAGCTTAAAAACGGTACGGCGATACCCTTGATAGGCGTGATCGAGGTGATGCCGTATGAGTTCATGATAAACGAAAACGAGATGAGAAGCCCGACGCCGAGCGTAAAGAGGTGGTAGACTTTGTTTTCACTCCTTGACGAGACGCGAAAGATGCGGAAAAGCAAAATCAAAAGAAGCGACGTGATAATAAGTATCCCGAGCACCCCGACTTCTTCGGCGATACCGGCAAGTACGAAGTCAGTGTGCACTTCGCTCAAAAATCCGAGCTTAAACACGCCAGCTCCCAGCCCCTCGCCGAAAAATCCACCGTGCTTTATCGCATTTAGGGAGTGCGAAATCTGATATGGCTCAGGTACACCCTCGACGCGAAACATATTTGCCATATTTTCGGGCATAAGCGAAAGGACCATGTTTTGCACCGTGCCCCACCATGATTTGATACGTAAAATTCGGTGTTCGGACGTGAAAATAGCCACGAAAGCAAGCACAGAAGCGCCCGCCATACCGATGACGAAAAGCCGCTTGCTAGTGCCGGCAAAAAGCATCATAACGATGAGCGTGAGCGCCAAAACGACGACCTGACCAAGGTCGTTTTGAAGGATGGCGATGAGATAAACGGCTATCAAAAACAAAAACATATAAGGCAAAATGAGCTTAAATTCTTGCTTTAGGCTCTTTTTGCTACCGTCGATCTTGCGTGCAAAACTCCATGCCAAAAAGTAAACGAAACCGATCTTAAAAAACTCAACAGGTGCCAGAGAAAAACCCGGCAAGCGTATCCAGCGCTTCGCACCGCCCGCATCGGTAACTAGCGAACTAGGTAGCGCATGCATTGCACCCATCGCGATAGCGCAAAAGCCAAACAGACAAAATCCGATCCAGACCATCGACTTATCGGGATCTAGGCGAGAGATACCCCACATCAAAAATATCCCGATCGCCCCCACGACAAGCTGCCTGATAAAAAAATGATAAGGCTCGTAGTTAAAAAAAAGCACGGTAAAAACGGGCAAGGATAGCGAAAAAACGATACCGATAGTAATGAGCGCGACGCAAGAGTAAAATATCCACTTATCCGCCTGCATTTTTCCCTTTCCCGAGTTAAATTTAAAGGGCGATTTTACTTAACTATGACTTACAAAGATGTTAATCGGGTGTTTATAAATTTCAAATTTTACCAAATCATCGCTATAAAAAATATACTAATATATATTATACCAATATATAATTTTAATTTTGTATTAAGTAAACAATTTGTAACATACGCGCGTTATGCAAATTTAGCATAGAACCAATAAGGAGTCTAAATGAGAGTGAAATTTTCAGTTGCCGCATGTGCGGTTTTGGCGCTATTTGCAGCGCAAGCAAATGCCGCCGATACGGTTAAGCTAGAAGGCGTCGAGATAAACAGTGTCGGCGATAACATCAGCGAGAGCGGTATCAGCGAAGGTATCCTAGCTAAAAACGTGCAAAACGGTATCCTAGCCGGCAAAAAGGTGCTAGACACCCCGTATCAGATAAGCACGATCACAAAAGAAACTATGAATCACCAAGGCGTAACTGGCTTTGAGGAGGCGGTGAAATATTTCCCGTCCGCGCAGGTTCAGATGAGAGGCGGCACCACGGTCGGTCGTCCGCAAACACGCGGCTTTGAGGGTAGCGTCGTGGGTAACGTTTTTTGGGACGGCTTTTATGCTATCTCGACTACGGCGATTCCTATGGCGATGTTTGAGAGCTTGCAGATACAAAACGGTCTTGCCGGCTCGCTCTACGGCCCGCAAAATCCAGTCGGCGTCTTTAGCTACACGAGAAAACGCCCAGTAGATAACGAGCACAGCATCTGGGCGGACTACGCTTCGCGAGAGCACTTTGGCGTAGGCGTGGATAGCTCGATGAAATTTGACAAGGTGGGCTACCGCGCAGTCGTATACGGCTCAGACGGCGCAAAACAAGTAAAAGACAGCAACTATCAGCGCCGCCTAGCCAGTATCACGCTCGAGTTTTATCCGACCGAGTCGCTTACGTTTGAGACCGCAGCTAGCTACTACGAGCACAACACTCACGGCTTTGCGGGACTTTTTGCGCTTTACGTAAAAGACGGCATGATCAGAAACGACCTAAAGTTACCAGATCCAGTGGACAACAAAACTCCCGGACTTGGTCAGCCATACGGCGGTATGAATTTAAAAACGACGACCGCTAGCGCTAAATTTAAATACGCTCCGAGCGAGGATTGGTATTTTGAAGGCGGATATCAGTTCCAGCGAGCCGATCGCCATATACACAGCGTCGTAAATAGAATCACCGATAAAAACGGCAACTACGATACCTATCACAGCGGCGGAGCGACGGCGGCGTATAGATTTGACCTACCTAGCGGCTATTTAAAGGCGGTAACGGACTTTGATACCTGGGGGCTAAATCACAACTTTAGCGTGCAAGCAAACGGATACAGATATGTGCAGTATCGTTACTCAAATTTGAGCACGACTACAAAAGCTGGCTCGGCAAATATCAACGATCCTAAAATTTTCCCGCATCCAAACTCTAAAAAAGGCTCAAATTTATACAAACTCAGCACAACCGATATGAAAAATATCTCCGTGCTAGACGATATCACGATAAATGATAACTTTAGCTTGCTATTAAGCCTCTCAAACAGCTGGATCAAAGAGCGCACTCGCCCGGTCATAACCGCTACGCAAAGACAGCTAAAACCTATCGTGACCAAATACGACGAATCAGGCCTTAGCTACGGCGCGAGCCTGGTATATAAACCGGTTGAAAACGTGAGCACTTATATCACCTTTGCCGATAGCTTGCAACAAGGCGGCAGCGGCACGAACACCGACGGTACGACTAGCGTGCTAAAACCGTATCGCTCGAAACAATACGAAATAGGCGCCAAAGCTCGCATAAACGAAATCGACTTTAGCACGGCGGTATTTAGGATACAGCGCCCTATCGCCTATGTCGGCGGTAACGGCAGATACGACGTCCAAGGCGAACAGGTAAATACTGGCTTTGAGTTTATGAGCGGCGGAAAAATCACGTCAAATTTAAGCGTTCTAGGCGGATTTACGCTGATAAACTCTAAATTTAAAGATCCGCTACTAAAAGGCGCAAACGGCAAAGTCGTAAACGGCGTGCCTAAACTAAACTCGAATTTGCTATTTGACTACGTAGTGCCAAATACCGAAAAGCTCGCGTTTAGCGCAAATTTCCACTACACGAGCAAGATGTACATCGACGATCTAAACACTCAGGCTACGCCTAGCTTTTTCGTCACGGATCTTGGCGTGAGATACGTTAGCCGCGCCATGCTGGGCAAACAAACCACCTTGCGCTTTAACGTAAATAACGTATTTAACAAGAAATACTGGGCAGGCATGTATCCTGCAAGCGCCGACGGTGCAGGCACCAGCGCTAGCGTTCTTGGCGTAGCTAACGGGCTAAGCCTGGGCGAGAGCAGGATGTTTATGCTTTCTGCTGAAGTCAAATTTTAATTTGATTTAGAGCTTGCCTCGCGAGCGTCTTTAAGGGAGCCAGAAATTTTCTCCATCGATAAAACTACGCGTTCTATCTTTGGTAGAAAAATTCTTCGCGCCTTAAAGCCGTTTCTCGATACTTTATCTTATCTTTATTGCGTTCAAATTTAATTCAAATTTGAACGCTTCTTGATATAAAATTATCTCGCAATACCGCTTTCAAATTTAGTGCTTTCGTACCTCTTTATACGCTCAATTTTAACTAAAATAAAATTTAATCCAAGATGCCTGTAAAGTAAACATAAATTTATTAAATTTAAAAAATATATTACAGATAAATTGCGGATTAAGGTAATAAGATGTAACATCGGCTTATTTAAATATAAAAATAAATATTTTAACACTTCAACAAAGGGGTATAGATGAAAAATTAAAATTTCAGTCGCCGCGTGTGCGGTTTTAGCACTATTTGCAGCACAAGCAAACGCGGCCGAGACGGTCAAGCTTCAAGGCGTCGAGGTAAACAGCGTCGGCGATAATATCAGCGAGAGCGGTATTAGCGAAGGCATACTAAACAAGGGCGTCGCCAGCGGTCCGCTAGCGGGCAAAAAGGTGCTTGATATGCCTTATCAGGTAAACACGATGTCGATCGAGGCGATGAATCACCAAGGCGTGGCCGGTTTTGAGGATGCGGTGAAGTATTTTCCTTCAGCGCAAATCCAAACTAGAGGCGGCATCGAGGTAGGCCGTCCGCAGACTCGCGGATTTCAGGGTTCGGTCGTCGGTAACGTACTTTGGGACGGCTTTTACTCGGTTTCAACAACTGCTATACCTATGTATATGTTTGAGGGGCTTCAGATACAAAACGGTCTTGCAGGCTCGCTTTACGGCGGACAAGATCCGGCAGGCATCTTTAACTATACCAGAAAGCGTCCGATACCGTTTTCAAATACGTTTTGGGCCGACTATACGAGCCGCTCAAATTTCGGTATAGGCTGTGGGATACTTCGGATAGATTTCAGTACGTCGGCTACCGAGGCGTGTTTTACAAGAGCGACGGCGCAAAGCAAGCTAAAAATAGCGACTACGAAAGAAATTTAGCTAGCCTAGGGCTTGATTTTTATCTAACTGAAAATTTTACTATCGAGACGAATTTTAGCTACTACAAACACAAAATACTAGGAAATCCTGGTGGCTTTTCTATGCCTGGTAGAAACGGCGTTTTAAACTTCGCCGTTCCGGATGCGACTAAAAACACGAAAGCTGGCCTAGAGCAAGAGTGGGTCGGAAGCGATCTAAAAACAACGACTGCTAGCGTTAAATTTAAATACGCACCGACCGAAAGTTGGTATTTTGAAGGCGGATATCAGTGGCAAAAAGCGATCCGCGATATGTACGGCACAAGCAAAACATTTACGAATCAAAACGGCGATTTTAGCGTAGCAGCCAGCGGCGGAAACGGTGCTGCCAGCAGATTTGACGTGCAAAGCTGGTTTGCTAAAGCCGCGACAGAGTTCGAAACATTTGGCGTAGAGCACAACTTCGGCTTGCAGGCAAACGGATATATATATGGACGATATACGGCGCAAAAACCGCCGGCGGAAGAGCAAATTTGGGCAAATCAAATTTGTATAATCCAAAAACCTTTTCAAATCCGCACGTAACAAAAGGCGGCGGAGCTTATAAGAGTAGTGACACAATAATGAAAAACCTCACTATCGCCGACGATATTAAGCTAAATGACTACTTTAGCGTTATTTTAAGCGCGGCCAGAAGCAACTTTGAGAACAAAAACAAGCAAACGGGCGTAAAAACGTACGACGAGAGCGGCACTAGCTACGCGGCGAGCTTTATTTATCATCCTGTTAGCGACGTGAGCTTGTACTTCACGTATGCAGATAGCTTACAGGCTGGCTCAAGCTATACCTATGAAAGAACCAATCCAAGATACGGCGAAACGGTTGTCTTAAAGCCTTTTAGAAGCAAACAATACGAAATCGGCGCAAAGGCTAGGATGGACGACATAGACCCTATCTGCGGCGCTTTATGAGATAAAACGCCCGATAGCCTATCTAGGCGATAACAACGAATATAGCATCCAAGGCGAGCAGGTAAATAGAGGCATGGAATTTACCGCTGGAGGCAAGATCACAAACGATCTTAGCGTAATGGGTGGCGTCGCGCTAATACAGCCTAAGCTAAAAAAGGCAAAACAAGCTTACGCGCAGGGTAAAATCGTAGTCGGCGAACCAAAAATTCAGTCAAATTTACTCTTTGACTACGTCGTGCCAAATACAAACAAGCTAGCCCTAAGCGCAAATTTACACTACACGGGCAAACGCTACGCCGATCAGCGCAACGTAAATGCTGTCCCTGCGTACTTTACCACAGATCTTGGCATCCGCTACGTTACCAAAGAGTGGCTAGGCAAGCAAACAAATTTAAGATTTAACGTAAATAACGTCTTTGATAAAAAATACTGGGTCGGAATGTTCCCGTCAAATATCGACGGAACTACGACGGGCGCGGGTACAAGTATCTTTTTGGGACAGAGCAGGACGTTTATGCTCTCAGCCGAAGTTAAATTTTAGAGGTTTATTTCCCAATACTTCACTTTTAAATTTAGCGGCGGTTAGCATCTAGCCGCCGTTTAAATTTTACTTTTAAATTTGAGGTCAAATTTTGCTTTGGCTTCAAATTTAAAAACTTATTTTTTGGAGAAAAAATGCAAGGACTACTAAACTGGCAGGCGATTAGGGAGCTTAAATTTGCCCCGATGACGCGAGACGGAGCAGGCGGAAGCGCGGTTAATTGGGACGAAGTAGCCGTGATGTATAACGGTATGGCCGAGCTTGAAAAACGTAGCGCGCAAATTTTAGCTGGTGCCTTGCCTATCACGGATAGAGATAGCGTGTTAGACGTTGGCTGCGGACCGGGACGCCTTAGCGTACCGATGGCAAGGCGAGCCAAAAGCCTAACCGCGCTTGACGCGTTTGGAGAAATGCTTAAATTTTGCGAGCAAAACGCCAAAAACGCCGGCGTAAAAAATATAAAATTTATGAAAAAAAGCTGGCTAGACGAAGACGCGCTAGATGCGATCGGCAAGCACGATGTCGTCGTCGCCTCGCGTTCGGTTGGCCTTGGCGATATAAAAAAGCTAAACGACGCAGCGAAAAAATATGTATGTATAACTAGCTTTTTGGAGGATTATCCAAGTCTTAGAGAAATTTGGATGGATTTGCTTACGGGCATCGACGAAAGAGCTTCAAAACGTCCGCCTTTTATAAACGAAAATCCTAGAATGTTTGGCTACAACGTCACTTTCAATATGCTTTACGATCTGGGTGCAAACGTAAATGTGCGTATCTTTGACACCGTTTATGAAAAAAGTTTTACGGACAAATACGAGGCTTACGAATTTTTAAAATTCGTCGACGAGATCCCAAAAGAAAAAGAGAAAATTTTTAGAAAAAACGTGGATAAATGGCTAGTAAAAGATGGGGGCGGGGTTAAATTTTACCGCGCGACGAAAAGCTACGCGATGTGGTATGATGTAAGCGAGGTAAAATTTGAATAACAAAGCTCTTTTTGTCGTTTTAACGGTAGTGCTGATAGTTTGCGCTTTTGCTTCCTTGGCTATTGGCAGATACAGTCTTGGCGCAGCCGAAATTTTTGCTAGCTTAAAATCTTTGCTATTTGGCTCGCCGTCGTCAAACGAGCAAGCTCACGCCGTAATAACGCAGATCAGACTTCCTCGCATCGCCTTTGCGGTGCTTGTAGGTGCCGCTCTTTCTGCGGCCGGCGCGGTGTATCAGGGGCTTTTTAAAAATCCCTTGGTATCGCCAGATATCCTGGGCGTCTCTAGCGGCGCGGCGGTGGGAGCTAGCATCGCTATCATCCTTTCCCTACCCGTGCTTTACGTCTCGCTAATGGCTTTTGGCTTTGGACTAGCCGCCGTTTTTGCGGTAGTTTTTTTAAGCCAACTCATAAGCTAGAGGCAAGCTAAACGTCATCATAATGGTGCTCTCAGGCGTCGTCATATCTTCGCTTTTTGGCGCTTTTAGCTCGCTTTTAAAATTTCTAGCAGATAGCGAAAATAAACTACCCGAGATCACGTTTTGGCTGATGGGTAGCCTAGCTCGCACCGGAGGATATCAAAACGTCCTTTATATGCTAGGCGTCACGGCGTTTTGCTCGGTACCGCTGTTTTTGCTTAGATTTAGGCTAAATATCTTGGCATTCGGCGAAGAAGAAGCTAAGGCTATGGGCGTAAACGTCAAATTTTATAGCCTAATCATCATCTGCGCCTCTACTTTGCTGACGGCTTCTAGCGTGGCTTTTTGCGGTATCATAGGCTGGGTCGGGCTCATCGTGCCACATATAGCTCGCTCTATCGTGGGGGCAAATTTTAACGCCCTCTTGCCGGCTTCAATGCTAATCGGCGCACTATTTTTGCTGATAGTAGATACGATCGCAAGGTGCGCGATGGCTAGCGAGATACCTCTTGGTATCATCACGTCTCTCATCGGCGCACCTGTTTTTATCTACCTGCTTTATCAAAGCAAAAAGGGCTGGCTGTGAAATTTGAAATAAAAAATTTAAGCTGCGGATACGGCAAAAAGCTAGTCGTGAAAGAATTTA
>NZ_AOTD01000207.1 GCF_000344295.2 Campylobacter showae CC57C
AGCCTTTGGATCTACGCCCGCCGTCGGCTCGTCGAGCAAAAGCAGCTCCGGGCCGTGCACGAGGCACATCGCAAGCGCTAGCCGCTGTTTCCAGCCGCCAGATAAACTGCCTGCTAGGTGGTTTTGACGCGGGGCGAGGTCTAAGCGGTCTAGGATTTGATTTACGGCCGTTTTTTGGTTTTTGACCGCAAAAAGCCTAGCGATAAATTCCAAATTTTCCCTCACGCTAAGGTCGTCGTACCAACCGAATTTCTGCGTCATATAGCCCGTTTTTAGGCGTATGGCTTCGCTTTGGCTGCGGAAATCATACCCCAGACAGCTGCCGCTACCGCCGTCTGGCTTTAAAAGACCGCAAAGCATGCGTATGGTAGTCGTCTTGCCACTGCCGTTTGGTCCTAAAAATCCGCACACGCTGCCCTTTTTGACCCTGATATCTACGCCGTCCGTGATGATCTTTTTGCCGAATTTTTTGGTGAGGCCTCTAACGTCGACGGCGTAGTCGCCGCTCTGCGGTTTGGGACTCAAATTTGGAGTCAAATTTGAGCTTTGGCTTGCGGTTAAATTTGCTGCGTTTGTCAAATTTGAGGGCAAATTTGCGCTGCTAAATTTCTCTTTTAACTTGTTTGCTAGATTTAACCCACTCAAATTTGATTTTCTTTCAGTCTGCGACGGAGCTTTGTCTGCGCCGTAAATTTTGCTACTGTGTGCGTTTAAATTTTGCTCCGGCGAAATTTCGTCCAAATTTAAACGCCGAATTTGAACGGAGATATTTTGCGCGTTCACGGCTCTAGCCTCGCTTTTATCGGTAGCGATGGATGCAGTGCGGTTGCGTTGTTTTCGGGCACGGCCTCGACTAGATACACCAGCGTGCTTTGCGAGGTTTGGTTGTAGATGACGGGCGGGGCGTACTCGGGAGTGGACGCGATCTTTACGATACGAGCGCTAAAATCCGCACATCCCTCGCAGCTAATGCGCGCTTTTTGCCCCTCGCGCAGGCTAGGCAGCGCGCCTGCGGGCACGAAAAACCTGATCTTGACCTCGCCCGGCGGCAGCAGAGATAGCACAGGCTGCGAGCTTTGGACGAATTCGCCCGTTTTATAAAATATATCCTCGACGAGCCCGGATCTCGGCGCTAGGACGGCGGTTTGCTCTAGCCTCCACCGCGCGGCGCGCTCGTTAGCTTTGGCCGCTTGTATTTTTGCTTTTAGGCTTGTTATTTGTTCGCTTCTAGCGGGCAAATTTGCGATCTTTAGCGCGGCGTTTAGCTCGCTAACCAGAGCGTTTGCGCGGTCAAATTCCGCCTTTGCCGCGTCAAATTCTTTTTGCGAAACGGCGTTTTTAGCCAGCAGCGACTTTGCGCGTTCATAGTTAGCCTCCGCGATCCAAAGCGCGGCCTTGGCTTGTTTTAGCTCGGCATTTATCCGCTCGATCTCCTCGGGGCGCTTGCCCGTGCTAAGGTCGGCTAGCTCGGCTTCCAGAGCGCTCACGTTAGCCTTTGCGGCGTCTAAATTTGCTATCGCTTCGGCGCTCTCAAGCGCAAAAAGTGGCTCACCCTCTTGAACGACGGCGCCCTCTTTGACGCTTAAATTTACGATTCGTCCGCTAACGCTAGGCGCGACGCAAAGATAATCTCCCTCGACGTAGCCGTTAAAAAACGCGCTCCCCTTCTCATCCGCGCAGCCTGCAAAAATCAGGATAAAAAAGGCAAAAAACGCGTAAAATTTGCTTAAATTTAAACCCATTTCGCCTCCTTAAAGCCGCTATTTCATTAGCATTATACTCCGCTTTGGTTAAATTTGGCTACATTTTAGGATGCTGCGCGGCACTCGAGAAGGAAATATTTTCGGCGTGTAGGCTTCGGATAGTGCGGTAGAAGCGGCGGTTTTTTATCTCTTTTTAGGAAAGAGTAATTTAAATTTGGAGCAAATTAGTGCGGCGATTATAGTATTTTTTGCTCCTTAAATTTCTTAGATGTGTTTTATAAGTACTGCAAAAACGGTATTACTAATAAAAAAGGATAAAAAATATCCAATTTAAGCATTCTTTGAAGATAGGGGTTATATAATTCCCATTCTAATGATATTAGTTATTAATCTTAATCTTAAGGAGAGTGTATGAAAAAAATTACTTCAGTTGCGCTTGTCACATCTATTTTGGCTGCTTCGGCATTTGCTTTTAGTGTAGATGGCAACCCTAGCGTCAAATTCGTTGGCTATAAGTTAGCTAACAAAACAGCCGTCGAGGGTACGTTTAAAGATCTTGGCTTTAAAAGCGCGGAAAACGCAAATTTTGCCGATTTTCTAAAAACCTTTGAGTTTAACATCGATCCTAAAAATATCGATACAAAGTTGCCCGATCGCGACAAACGCATCGGTATGATCTTTGACAGCAACGCAATAATGGCTAAAATTGTATCCGTAAGCGGCGACGAAAAAGCGGGCGAAGCTGAAGTCGAAGTTAGCGTAAAAGGAAACTCAAAGTCTTACAAAACGCAGTATACGGTGGAAGATGGTAAACTAAAGGCTAAAATCGGCATTGATTTGTTGGCTGATTTGAAACTCAATGAGACATTTGAAAAATACGCGGCTTCAGCCAAGCTTTTTCATGGTGGCAAAAGCTATCCGGATGTAGAAATCTCACTCGAAGCTAAAATAAAATAATCCTTAAATTCGGCGCTTAAAGATCTGCTTGCGCCGAATTTTCTACTTTATTATTATTTTTTATTCCGTAATGTCGAAAAATCGATAACTTAAGATATAATGAGCCGTAAAATTTAATTAAGGCGAAAAAATGACGACGAAAGAAAATAAAAAAGGGGCGGTAAGCGCGCTATTTTTGGCT
>NZ_AOTD01000208.1 GCF_000344295.2 Campylobacter showae CC57C
AATGGTGGTTAGAGGCTAACTAGATTTAATCCTTGGAACTGCCATTTTGTCGGTATTTAAAAGTTTAAGCTTTCAATACTGCTTTAAACACTGCTGTATTTACTTTTTCTTAGTAAATTTGCCAAAATTTAGCAAACTTCTCTAAATAAAAATAACTTCCTTAATACTCCGCTTAAAATACCTTTTTTTATGGGCTTTTAAAGCTTTTGTATTTGCTTGAAAAGACTTGAATTGCAATTGTATAAAAATCAAGCTTAGTTTTTCTTATTTTTTAGCTTGAGCTTTGCTTATACTAGCGGATTTACAGCAAATTTTTTAAGCCACTCGTTTATGGCTTTTCTGCTGTATAGTATTACCCTTTTGACCTTGATATAGGGGATGGAGTCTGGCTTGCCTTGATTTATTTTCATTCTTAGTCTTGCTTGCATGTGTTTTGATATGCCAAATTCTAACTCTAACTGCTCTATGCTCATCAAATCATCGTTTTGGATTATTTTCATTTTTGCTCCTTTTGGTTTATTTGTTTTGGTTGCGTAACGATACTCAAAGCAAGCCTAAACACATCTTAGAAAAAAGGTATATAAAATTTTAACACTACGCTGAGTGGCAAAAAAAAAGGGGGGGGGTAGAATCCGCAAATGGTGGGTGTTGATTTTGCTTTAAAAATAATAAATTTCTAAAAACATAAGATATATTTTCGCTAAAAAAGTATAAAAATTTAAATAGTAAAATCGCCAAAAATTACTAAAAAATAAGATAATATTTTGGCTATCTTTAAGGATATGGTTATGGATGGTTTTCCTGATTATGTTTAAAAATAAGTAAGGTATAGATAAATAAAATATTGAATTATAAGTATTTTGAAACAAAACATAAAGAAATGCATTAAAACAAGATAAAAAAGCATAATTTAAGTTTTTTAAAAAATGCCCAAGCTTGACTGTTGATAAATTTGAACGCCGATGTTACCACTTTGCGTAGATACTCGGCTTTTTAGACTCAAGCGTGGTTTTGCTTCATCTAAATTTGGCATGGGTTCTTTACTAGACATATATCGCCCCTTTTACTATCTTGCTCTCTTGTATTTTTTGCTCAGAGTAAAAGTCACAAATATCAACAGGTTTTTGAAATTTGTTAGCGATTTGCTTTTTTAAATCATCTAGATATTCAAGTGCCTTAAATGCGTGCAATCTATCCAAAAAGCTCTTTTTATCGGCTAATATGACTATATCTATATCAGAGTTTTCGTCCGCATAACCCTTGGCATAGCTTCCAAAAAGTCCTATTTTTAGGATGCCGTCTCTTTCAAGACTTGGCTTTATTTCGCTCAAATATGCGAGTATGGCTTCTTTGGTTAAAGTTGGTTTACGCACCAGTGGATTATTGCCGTAGATATTGTCAGTGCAACTTCTCACAATAAGCTCTCATCGTTTAAATTTGATAATTTGCTACTGCTTTCAACTTTTACGATAAAATCATTAATGGCATAATATGAAATATTTATTTTGTTACTGAATTTGGCAAATTTTGCATATCTTTTTGCATCATCGTGGATAATCGGTGCTATAAAAATACTAAATTTTTCCTTGTCATTATCGCTATTTGAGATATTTTCTATTAAATGTCTCTCGATCGGTATCATTTCATTTGTGCTTTGACTTCTATCTCTTATTAGACTTACTTCCACATAGCTTTCTGCTTTGTCGTCAAATGCTACAATATCTGCTTTGCCACCGCTTGCCGTAAATACTGGAAGTCCTTCGTCATCGCTTTTATAATTTGGAATGATGCTTATATTATCAAAGCTTTTTGTTAAATATATGGCTGTTAAAAACTCTAATCTAAGTGGCTTGTCAATTAGCCTTAAGAGTTCATCAGTCGAAGCTTTTCTTTTATCGCAAGTTATAAGCAGCTCATTTTTGATAAAATCAATTTCATATGATGAGGCAAATTCTCTTAGTTTTGTCGTTTTAACATCATCACTTATGACGGCTGATTCTGTAGTGATTAAATTATTATCAATACTTGCCATATAGTTATAAAATGCAAGTTTATTTGCATTACCGTCATCTAAATAGTCGCCGTTAAATAGAGTTGTTAAGCTTAAAATATATTCGGCTTTTTTAATTTCGTTGCTATTAATATCAATAAATCTACCATTTCCACGAAGCGAAATAAGCCCAGTAATGCGCATTTTGCGGATATACTCATCTACTGCTTCGCTCGTGATTTGATTTATTTTAAATCTTGTCCTGTTGTCACTTTCTAAGAGATTTAAGCATTTTTCATATATAAATTCATCTGAATAGCCAAATTTAGTATTTGTCAATTCATAAATTTCGCTTCTTAAGCTCACAATATAATTAAATAACTCGTTGCCATCATCGTTTTGCCAGCAAAGTAAAATTGGAATTTCTTTTGTGCTAAGCGGATTTTGTTCTTGTTCTTTTAGTGTTTTTAAAAGTGATAATAAGAGCCTTAAAGGTGCGTTGTGATTTAAATTTTTCTTGTATGGATTGCCGACTTCATATTTGCTAAGAGCATTTAAAAATACAGCATTTACGAGATTTTCATCAATTTCATCTTTAAATTTTTCATTTTGGCTGTCATAGTATGCATTTATTAGCATTTTTGCACTATCACTAATTAAAATTCTTTCATTTTTTGCATAGTAACAAAAGCCAAATTCGCTCATCAGTTTATACCAAGTATCAAAGCGACTTTCCCAGCCTTTTTCAAAACCTTTTTCTTTATGGTTTTGTGGCGAAATTTCGCAAATATGATTTAACTCATTGTCGCTAAAAATATATTCGTCGTTATCAAATTTCCTTTTTAGCTCTTGATTTTTGTTAATTGAATTTGGTCTGTATAATCTATATGCCAGAACTTCTCTTACGATTTGCATAATTGTTTGGTTATCTAAAATTTCATTTTCAAATTTTGCGATTATAGTTAAAAATTCACCAATCCTGCGCGGATTTCTCATAGTTGTTGAAAAGCTTATGATTTTCCTTTCGGCACTTCGTGGCATCTTATTTCCTTATGTAATTTGTTACAAAAATTTCTTTGCTATCAGCTTTTATGGTATTGTCATTAAAGCTTATGTAATTGCTAGTTATATTGTAAATTTTGTATTTTTTAGACCAAGACTTGATAATTTCGTTCGTCTGTCCTTTGTGATTTACTAGATTTGTAATGCCAAATTTTATCCCCTTTTTATCCAATCTATCCAGTGTTTCATAAAGTATAGTCTCATCAAATTTACTCCAAAGC
This sequence comes from Campylobacter showae CC57C, assembly GCF_000344295.2. GTDB lineage: Bacteria > Campylobacterota > Campylobacteria > Campylobacterales > Campylobacteraceae > Campylobacter_A > Campylobacter_A showae_B. The sequence continues at coordinate 3,274 of NZ_AOTD01000208.1, forward strand.
TTATTGTATTCGCTGTTAGAGATTAGATAGGGTGGGTCTAAATAGACATAATCATCTTTTTTAAATTTAACGCTATTTAAAAAATCTATATAATCAAGATTTGAAAATGAAATTTTATTTTTGCTCATAAAATTTGTATAGTTTTTTAGTGCTTCATAGACATTTGCATTAAAATCTACATTCCCCACTGGTAGGTTAAAAAGCCCGTTTGAATTAAATCTAATAATGCGATTAAAGCCGTAAATCAAAAGTAGATAAAGATAGAGCATGTTTGTTTGATCTTTATTATAATCAGCTCTTAAAGCTTCATAGGCTGTTTTGTTGTATTTCGCATAATATGTTTTTATATATCTTTTTTTAAGCTCGTCAGGAGCTATTTTGCCATTAAGTGAAAATGACAATCCATAACTAGATATTATTTCTGATAGCTTACTAAACAATTCGTCTATATCAAATTTGCTCAGTGTTTTATGCAGATTGATTATATTTGTGTCTATATCATTAGCTAGGTATTCCTTTGCCTTCGTGTTTAAAAATACACTTCCGCCACCAACAAACGGCTCAATAAATCGCTCTATTTTTTTTGGGAATAACTCGCCAAGTTGCCCCATAAGTTTATACTTGTCGCCGACATAAAACAGCGGGGAACGAATGGCTTTCATTTTTTTACCTTTACGATGAATAAAAATTCTTTATGTCCGTTAAGTTCAGTTTTTCCAGCGTTAAAATAGTTGTGTGATTTCTCTTTTATACTTAACTTACCTTTTTTGCTCAAAATTTGCTCTATTTGTTCAAAGCTTATTTTATTCTGTGATGAACTTGATTTTGAATTATAAGTGTTATTATATGTCAAAGCGATTTGCTTGCAGTCAAGATTCGCAACTAAATCATCAAGCTCTTTTACAGCACTGCTTCGGCAGTAGTTGCTCATATTTTCAGGCGGTGGTTTAAGTGCTGTTCCGCTTAATTTTGGTTTTTTCCACTGAATTAAATTCTCATAAACATGATAAAAACGGCTATATTGACGAGAGTTGTAAGGCGGGTCGATAAATACCAAATCTGTCTTAATTTTTCTTGCTAGATTGTTTGCATTTTCTCTGTGGATTTCAATAGTTTTGTTGTGCTTTATAGGCAAAATCAAATCAAACTCAAATCTATCTTTGGGGCTTTCGTTTTTTATATATGCTTCATAGTGACCGACAGTATTTGCTATTTTATCCATTGAGTAAATAAGACTTGTTAGTAAAATATTTTCAGTGGTTTTGTCAAATTTGCTTAATGCGATATGTTCTCTAATTGAGCCAATCTTAAGACAATCGCCATTGCTAAAAAATTTATCACTGAAATTTTCACTAAAATAGTTTTTTTTCAAAGCCACCGAGTTGTTGTAAAAATTCTTAAGCTCGTTTAATTTATTAAGGTCAGCATTTGGTGAATTAAAAAAAGAGTTGTAAATAACTTCGTTTGAATATAAAAAATCGTTTATTATTATTTTTTTGATGTGAGAGATTTCTACAAATTTACTTGCCACGACACCACTGCCAGCAAAAATATCACAAACACTCTTGATGTCAGATAAATCCAAATTTTGAAATATCCACTCGCCAAGCTTTGCTTTTGAGCCAATGTATCTACGATTTGAAATATTAAAATAATTTTGTTCTTGCATTTTTTATATTTTCTTTTGTGCTACATTTATCTAGGATTATATATTTCGTCGCATAAAAAAGCACTGAAATATACTAGAAAAAAGTCGGGCATAGCTGTAAAATAGACGCTAGTAGCTAGTCAATTTACAATTAAATTTTTCTTTTTTTAGAAATTTGCGTAATTTTTAAAATTTTGCTTACAAATGGCGATGAACTCGCCATTTCACCCCAAAACACAGCCATAAAAAGGGTTATCCTGCCCTGCTACTTTCATCTTTATTTTTTTTTGGTAGTTTTAAAAATTTATAGATTTTTGTGTGAGAAAGATTTAAGAAAATTTTTTGAAATTTAGAAAGCTTTGCTTGGCTTGCAATGAAAAAGGGGAGAGAAATATTTTAGCGATAGTAGATAATTTTTCGTGTGCTTCTAATCTCCTTTTTTGTTTCATCGCAGATTTTTCTGATCTCTTTTAGATATTGTGCTATTTTATTTTCTGGGTCATTTTCAAAAATGTCAATGTTTAGATGATATGCGATTTGATTTATGTTATTTGCGATATACATAAATTCCAGTAAAAACTCGGCTAAAATTTCATTTCGTATCCCCATTCGCTCCACTGTGTTTGCATATTTTTCATAACGCAAAAGTTTTCTAATGATGTTTGACTTGCTTACTTCAAATTTTTTAGAGAGTTTTTCAAGTGTTTTGTAGTCTTGCTCGGTTAAGTTTATGTGCAGGTCTTGCATTTTCTCCCCTTTTTATTTTCATCATACAATCAAATAAAAAATAAGTAAAGCAAAAAGAGTAAAAAATTTAGTTTGGCAGAGTTTGGCAAGAGCCTTGCCGAACTAAAAAAGTTTTTTATGCCGATAAAATGGCACTTTGCAAGTTGCTTTTAGTTTAGTTCGGCAGTTCGGCAGGATTTGCACTAAAATTTGAGATCTTGCGTATAAAATTTGCCAAACTGCCAAACTAAAAATTTTTTACTATTTTTATCCCTTATTTTGGGACTTTGAGAGCAAAGTCAGTTCGGCAAGGCTCTTGCCAAACTCTGCCGAACTGAAAAAGTAAAGAAAAAAGGGGGAGAAAATCAAAGCATTTTGAAAATAGTTTGATTGTGCTGATTGCTCGTTTCTATGGTGTAAAACCTACCATCAAATCTTTTTAAAAGAAATTTTATAGCCTTAGCTCCGCACACTTGCGTTTCATCTATCTTTGCTAGTCGTTTTATCTCGTTGGTTAAATTTTGTAAATTTATACCACTTGGATTTTTGGCGATGATCTCTTTTGCGTATTCTAGGGCTTGTTTTTGCTCGTCATTTAAATCATAAAGATAAAAGTCGCCAAGACTTACGCTAAGCTCTGCAGTGTCTAATATCACGGCTTGTGGGGCGGTGTCATCTCTGCCTTTTTGTGGCTCAAGTGTTACGATAAGCTGACTGCCATTTCGCTCCCTTTTTTTGACATAGTAGGCTTCGTCTGAGCTATCTATAAAGGCGGTTGAGCCTTTATGCTCTTTGTTATCCTTATCGCTAAAACTTTGCTTATTTTGGTGATGTAAAAACCACACGCCAGCGTAATAATTACGCATCTCTTGCATGGCTGTAAGATAGGGCATGACCACTTCATCAAGGCTCATAGAACCTTTTATGAAATTTCGCATACTATCAAAGACGATGAGTGCGTCCTTATGCTCGTCGTTTGCAAATTTTGAGAGCGTGAAGATAATTGACCTTGTATCAAGGTCTTTTTCCTTTACCTTTTTAGAAAAGCTAATATAAGTTAGGTTGGGATATTCAGCTAAAATCCTATCTAAGCCACGATTTTTAAGAGTGCCGATGCCATTATCTGCGTCTATGTAATACACCTTTTTAACAGCTCCTATTTTTAGTAGATATACCGCCAAAAAAAGCGTGGTTATGCTCTTGCCGTTGCCAGCTTTGGCATAAAAGCAAATGAGCTTATTTGTCTCTATGAAGTTTGATATAAGCCATTTTTGCATATAATCCGAAATGTATTTTGTGCTAAGCGATAGGTTTGAATGGTCTAGATCTATCGCTTGGATTTTCTCACTCATCTTTTATCCTTAATATATTTATTTTTGCTTGCAAATTTTAAAAATTTCGTGTTTTATCTCATTTTCCCCCTTTTTAAAATAGTGTCTCTAGGCTATTTAAATAGTCGCCATACCACTGCATGAGCCTTGCGAGTTGCTCTTTGGTGCTACGGCTTCGCTCGTATGCGAATTTGACCGCATCGCTCTCTTTGTGGGCTAGGGCGGTCTCTATGACTTCATCGCTTATGCCCATTTGCAGAAGCTGGGCTTTGTTTTGCGTGCAAATGGTGCGAAAAGTCGCACGAAAACCGTGAGCGGTAGCTACGCCTTTGTATAATCCGCCGTTTAAATTTATGATAGCTTTGTTAAGACTATCTTTGTGGATATGCTCTTGTTTGTTAAGGGCTGGGAAGACAAAGCCGTTTTCTATAATGCAGAAATTTCTTTGCTCTTTTAGGATTTTTAAAGCGTAGGAGTTCAGGGCGACCTGATGAGCGTAGCTCATTTTCATCTCATCTGCTGGGATAGTCCAAGTCTGCTCATCAAAGTTTATGTACTCCCATTTTACGCTTGCGGTGTTGATAGGGCGATTTACGCATAAAATTTGCAAATAAATCGCTCTTTTGGTTTGCAAGTCCATCTTGCCATCACTCTTTAAGTCGTGCAGGAACTGGGCTAGGGCTTTCTCGTCGGTTATCGCACTTAGTCTGCTGTCTATGTTGTGGCGTTGTTTGTAACTACGTGAAGTGGGGAACTCTTTGTGAAGTGCTGGGATGAAGTTTTTAGCGATATAATCGTCTCGCTCAGCTATCATAAAGACTTCGTTTATATTGTCTATCAGGCGATGTATCGTCTCAAGCCTGCTTTTGTTTGGGTCATGTGGGTTAAAAATGGCACTTAGGACTTCTTTTATCTCGCTGTATCTTATATCTTTTATATCCCTTTTACCAAGGGCTGGCAAGAAGTATTTTTGGTGTCTTAGCACGACTTTTTCAAGATAGCTTTGCTTTTTACCGCTTTTTCGCTTGTGTTCTACTATCCTATTAAATAGGTTTTCATAGATGTATTTGCCTATTTGCCTGCCCCTTAGTTCATCAATGCTCAGCTTTCCGCCATTTAGCTCTCTTAGCATTTTCGTGGCTTTGGTGCGTGCCATTTGAGCTGTAAAGACGCCCTCGCGCCACTCGCCGATTTTTATAAACTGCTCTTTGTCGTATTTGCTCTCTTTGTATTTGAGTGAGAAGGTTTTTGTGCCTTTTGGATTAACAAATATGTATAGTTCTTTTGGGTTGCCGACAACTTTTTTGTATTGTGTGGATCGTGGTGCAAGATTTTTGATCTCTCTATCTTGCAGAGTGGTAGAAGCGACATTGCTCATTTTTATCCCTTTTTTGGATGATTTTTTGAGCAATACTTCCTTAATAAAATTTACTGCTTTAATTACTGCCCTAAATCCACTGAAATTAAAGCGAATTAAAAACTTGGTTAAAGTAACTTTTTGCAATTAAGTATCGCTCCCCGCTTCGCAAACAAGGGAATTAACAGCAATTTAAAGGGATTGATTTGTAGCTGAAAGGAACTTAAAATAAACTTAAATGGTGGTTAGAGGC
>NZ_AOTD01000209.1 GCF_000344295.2 Campylobacter showae CC57C
CCAGTAAAACCACGAAATCCCGATAAAAAATCCCGTCCAAAAAAAGCCGCGGCGATCAAATTTGAGCAGAAAATAAAAGCCCGCGATTGCAAAAAACGGCGAGATAAAATTTAAAATTTCGCTGCCTAAAAGATCGGCTAGTATAAAATTTGAGATTAAAATCGCGCCGACAAAGGCTTTTATTATAATTTTAGTGCTAAAATAAGGGCTTAAAATTTTTTTTATCAAGGAATCCCATGCAAGAAGGAAATTTCGTAGCTTCATTACTGCCTCTAGTCGTGCTTTTCGCGATATTTTATTTTTTGGTTATCAGACCGCAGCAAAAACAGCAAAAAGCTCATGCCGCGATGCTGGCCGCACTCGAAAAAGGCGACAAGATCATAACTAGCGGCGGACTAATCTGCGAGGTGATAAAACCGGAAGAGGATTTTATCAGAGTTAAGCTTAACGACGACGTAATCGTGCGCGTTTCACGCGAATTCGTCGCGAGAAAAATAGAAAAAACAGAGACGAAAGCAAATGCGTAACGGCAAAATAACGTATAGGCTGATCATCTTTGCTCTGGCTTTGATTTTGGGCATTATTTTTTCCGCGCCGTCTTTTACGGACAAGCTAGGCGGATCTAAAATCAGTCTAGGTCTTGATTTGCAGGGCGGACTTCACATGCTCCTTGGCGTTGAGACCGAGGAGGCCGTGCACTCAAAGATCAAGTCGATCGCCGCTAGCGTGAACTATTTTGCAAAAAAAGAGGACGTTTTGATCGATAGCTTTAAGATCCGCGAGGATAAGGTGGACTTTGAGCTACTCGACGCAGATGAAGCTGCTAAAATCGACGGCATGCTAAAAGATATCAAAGGTCTTAACGTACAAAAAGAGGGTCTAAAATACTCTGTCGGTTTAATCGACGCCGAGAAGGCCGAAACTATCGAATACGCGATAAATCAAGCGGTGGAAACGATCAGAAACCGCCTCGATCAGTTCGGTCTAGCAGAGCCTACGGTAGCAAGGCAGGGCAAGGATAATATCTTAGTCGAGCTTCCTGGTATCAAAACGGCAGCCGATGAGCAGCGCGCACGCGATCTCATCGCAAAAGCCGCACACCTCCAGCTAATGGCCGTCGATGAAAAGCGCCAGTCGCAGGCAAACTCTATGAGCGAGGCTGAGGCTGAAAGCTACGGCGACATCATCTATCCGGACGTCAAAAATGCGCAGATAAAATACGTTGTAAAAAACATCCCCGTCCTTGACGGAGCGATGCTAACGGACGCTAGAGTGGCCTTTGATCAGCGCACGAACGCGCCTATCATCAGCTTTACCTTAAACGCCGAGGGAGCTAGAATTTTTGGCGATTTTACCGGCGCAAACGTAGGCAAGCGATTAGCTATCGTGCTTGACGGCAAGGTGTACTCGGCTCCGTCGATAAACGAGCGAATCGGCGGCGGAAGCGGTCAGATAAGCGGCGGGTTTAGCGTAGAGGAGGCTCATGACGTAGCTATTGCGCTTAGAAGCGGCGCTCTTTTAGCTCCCGTAAAAATGCTAGAAAAGCGAAGCGTAGGACCGAGCCTGGGTGCTGATAGTATAAGACAATCTATGATCGCGCTTGCGTCGGCTTCGGTTTTGGTTGTGCTATTTATGATAGCTTATTACGGATTTAGCGGCATTTTGGCAAATATCGCACTTGTCGCAAATATCTTAATATTGGTCGCTGTGATGGCGATGTTCGGTGCCGCTCTAACGCTACCGGGAATGGCCGGTATAGTGCTAACCATCGGTATGGCAGTCGATGCCAACGTCATCATAAACGAGCGTATCAGAGAGCTGCTGCGCGACGGAGCTAGTATCGCAACGAGCGTGAAAAAGGGCTATGAAAACGCGATGAGCGCGATCATAGACGCAAATTTGACTACACTTATTACCTCGGTCGTGCTTTACGCCTACGGTACTGGACCAGTTAAGGGCTTTGCCGTAACTATGGGTATAGGTATCATCGCTTCGATGATAACGGCGATCTTGGGTACTCACGGTATGTTTGATACGATTATAAATAAAATAGAAAAAAGCGGTAACACGCGGTTTTGGTTCGGTTATAAAAGGGTATAAATGCAATTTTTCTCAAAGGCACATGTTTATGATTTTATGAGCAAGCGCTACATCGCGCTAGCCGTCTCTGCCGTGCTGTTTTTCGGTTCACTTTTTTTGATGGCGACGAAAGGCTTTAACTACGGTATCGATTTTTCGGGCGGTACGCTCATCCAGGTGAAATACGATAGCGCAGTCTCGCTAGATAAAATTCGCGCGGCTTTAGCAAAAGACGAAGCCTATAAAAACGCGAGCGTTACGGAGTTTGGCTCAGCCGAAGAGGTTACGATTAGATTTTCGGGAGCAAACTCAAATTTGGGTAGCGACGTCGGAGCTAGCGTAGCCGAGCTTTTAAAAGATACGGGCAAATTTGAGATCCGCCGTACTGACGTGGTCGGGCCTAAAGTCGGCGACGAGCTACGCGAAAAGGGTGTGATGGCGCTTGCAATCTCGCTTGTTGGTATTTTGATCTATATCGCGTTTAGATTTGAGTGGAGATTTGCGATGGCGGCGGTGGCCTCGGAGATTCACGATGTCGTGATTACGATGGGAGCTATCAGTCTTTTTGCTATCGACGTAAATTTAGACACTCTTGCGGCGATCCTTACGGTCGTGGGCTATTCGCTAAACGACACGATCATCGTCTTTGACCGTATCAGAGAAAATATCAAAAGCAGCAAGAGCACGCATCTTGATACGATAATAAACGAATCGGTCTCTGCGACGCTAACTAGAACGATACTCACCTCGGGCACCACGCTCATCACGGTCGTCGTGCTATTTTTGTTCGGCGGAGATATGATACACGGATTTTCTTTGGCGCTGATAGTGGGTATAGTCATCGGTACGCTTAGCTCGATATTCGTCGCTGCGCCTATGCTTTTGTGGTTTAAATTTAGCGTGGAGAAATACCGCGCTATGGAAGCGGAAAAGGCGCGCGTACAAAGAGAAAAAGACAAGCAACGCGCAATGTTTGAAAAAGGCACTATATAAGGAGATGCGATGAACTGGGGCAAGGTTGTTTATATATTTTTCGCGCTTATGAGCCTGACGACGACGGCGGGGTTTTTATACGATAAAAACGAGATTGCGCTATTTGTAGCGGCGAGTGTAAACGTGATCTCGACGCTGCTAAAAATCGGCGTCAAAAACGTCTTTGCCGCAGAGCTTTTTGCTAGCTCGCTAGTGGCTGATTTGCACCTTATTCCGGCTTTTGTGCTGCTTCAGGTAAACGGCAACGCGCATATGGCGTATTCGCTAGCGATCGGCGCTGCGATAGCAAACGTCTTTTCTTTGGCGCTTGTTTTGGTTGAGTCCGGCAAGACACAAGAAGAATTTTAGGAGTAAAAATGAGTGAAAATTTAAAATACGAGCCGGCGAAAATAGAAAAAAAATGGCAAGAAATTTGGAGTAAAAACGGCGAATTTGAGCCCAAAGACGACTATAGTCTGCCTAAAAAATATATCCTAAGCATGTTTCCGTATCCTAGCGGACGCATCCATATGGGACACGTGAGAAACTACACCATCGGCGACGCCTTGGCTCGCTACTACCGCAAGCGCGGCTACAACGTCCTTCACCCGATCGGCTTTGATAGCTTTGGTATGCCTGCGGAAAATGCGGCGATAAAGCACAAAATCCATCCTAAAATTTGGACTTACGAAAATATAGACTATATGCGCGGCGAGCTTGAAACGCTAGGGCTTAGCTTTTCTAAAAAGCGCGAGTTTGCGACATCTGACCCGCTTTATACTAAATTTGAGCAAGAATTTTTTATCAAAATGTATGAAAAAGGTCTGGTTTACCGCAAGAGCGCGGTCGTGAACTGGTGCGAATATGACCAAACCGTGCTAGCTAACGAGCAGGTCGAGGACGGATGCTGCTGGAGATGCGGAAATGCCGTCATCCAGCGCGAGCTACCTGGCTACTATCTAAAGATCACCGATTACGCGCAGGAGCTACTAGACGATCTAAAGCGCCTTGAGGGCAAATGGCCGTCCCAAGTGCTCACGATGCAGGAAAACTGGATCGGCAAGAGCTTTGGTTTGGAGTTTAAATTTGAGCTTGACGAGGAGTCGAAGCAAATTTTAGAAGGCGGCGAGCAGATGGAGGGCTTTGAGGTATTTACTACGCGCCCTGATACGATTTACGGCGTTAGCTATGCGGCCTTGGCGCCTGAGCACAAGATCGTAAAAAGACTGCTTGACGGTGGTAAGCTAGAGGCGGATAAGGCTGAGCGAATCAGGAAAATTTTAAACCAAAGCCCGCGCGAACGCCAAGCTAGCGAAAAAGACGGCCTGTTTTTGGGTATCAATGTCCTACATCCGCTAACGGGCGAAAAAGTGCCTGTTTGGGTAGCAAATTTCGTTTTAGCGGACTACGGTAGCGGCGCGGTTATGGCGGTGCCGGCCCACGATGAGCG
>NZ_AOTD01000210.1 GCF_000344295.2 Campylobacter showae CC57C
TTAATCCCCCTCCCCCTACGACGCTTTTAAGGTGGCGACATAGCTTTGCTGAGGCAAAGCGTCGCGGTTTTGGGAGTAATTTTTACAAATTTACCATCAAATTTAACGAAGTATCGCAAGCCGAATTCTCAAATTTAATCTTAAATTTAGCCTGCGATAGGAAATAATATTTGCGAGTATTTTGAGATGGATTTGAATGTTGTGC
>NZ_AOTD01000211.1 GCF_000344295.2 Campylobacter showae CC57C
CCGAGGCTAAAGCCATCTGTATCGGCGGCGGAAACACATTTGCACTGCTTTACTATCTTTATAAATTTGATTTAGTCGAAGCTATCAGGCAAAGAGTGGAGGCGGGAGTGCCGTATTTTTGCTGGAGGGCGGGCGCAAACGTCGCGGGAAGCACGATGATGACGACAAACGATATGCCTATCATCATGCCAAAAAGCTTTGACGCGTTAAATATCTTCCCGCACCAGATAAATCCGCATTTTATAAGTGGCAAGATCGCCGGACACAACGGCGAAAGCAGGGAGGAGAGGCTGGAGGAGTTTTTGATAGTAAATCAAAAAAGCCTGATCTACGCGCTACCTGAAGGCACGGCTCTAAGGATAAAGGGCGAAAATGCGACCGTGATGGGTATGGAAAATAGTCCGGTTTTAAAAATGGCGTACCAAAAAGAAACCGAGCTCATAAAGGTTGGAGATAGCTTTAAATTTTAGTCGTTTTCGGTTCGTGGCTCAAATTTCAAATTTGAAACTGTTTTAGAAGAGCCTTCAAATTTGGATTTGGCATTGATCGGCGACAAAAATAAAAAGATTAAATTTGTCTCGAAACTAGCGCGCAAAACCCAAACGGCGTAAATTTGAGTCAAATTTGAAACAGGAATAAAAAAACAAAACGAAAGGGGACAAAATGGCTACTGCTAAGCTAATCTGTGCGGTCATAGGCTTGATCGCCGTCGTGTTTTTACTGGTCAAAAAAAGAGAGACCAAAACCGTGCTCATCGGCGTGGGACTCGTGCTCTGCGTCATCTGTCTAAATCCGCTCGGAGCGCTTGAGAGCTTTACGAAGTCGATGACTTCGGCCGGCCTTATCAAGGCGATTTGCGCCAGCATGGGCTTTGCTTACGTTATGAAGGTGACTAAGTGCGACCAGCACTGGGTTTTGCTACTTACCAAGCCGATGAAAAATATCGGATTTTTGCTGATTCCGGCTACATTCGTGCTGACTTATTTTATCAACATCGCGATACCGTCGGCTGCGGGCTGCTCGGCTGCGGTGGGAGCTACGATGATACCGCTTTTGATGGCCTCTGGCGTACGTCCTGCGATGGCGGGAGCTGCGGTATTTGCCGGTACGTTTGGCGGCGTGCTAAGCCCCGGCTCTGCGCACAACATTTTTGTAACCGACATGGTTAAGAAGACAAACGAAGCCTACACCGTCCAAGACGTCATCAGCGTACAGTTTCCAAACGCCGTAGCCGCTGGTATCGTCGTTTTGATCGTGATTAGTTTGACGGCGATTATCTTTAAAGATTATCAAAAAGGGCAGGATTTTTCGCCTAAATCTACAAGCAATTCCGGCGAAGCGACGCAGACGAAGGTAAATTTGCTGTTTGCTCTAGCGCCTCTCATCCCGCTAGTTATCCTAGTCGTCGGCGGTACGGGCCTAAATAAAATCTCATGGCTAGCATGGACGAAGATGGGCGTGGCCGAGGCTATGATTCTTGGCGCTATCATCGCGGTTTTCATCACGTGGACGAGCCCGGAAAAGATCACCAAGGAGTTTTTTAACGGTATGGGTAGCGCCTACGCTGAGGTCATGGGTATCATCATCGCCGCCGGCGTTTTCGTCGCGGGTTTAAAGGCGTGCGGCGCGATCGATGCGGTCACCGAGTGGCTAAAGCACTCTCAGGATTTCGTACGCTACGGCGGTACGTTCGTACCGTATCTCATGGGTACGGTTACGGGCTCGGGCGACGCCGCTACTATGGCGTTCAACCAAGCTATCACCATTCACGCCTCAGACCTTGGCTTTGCGCAGGATAAACTAGGCATGGCCGCTGCGATCTCAGGCGCTCTAGGCCGCTCGTCGTCTCCTATCGCTGGTGCAGCGATCGTGTGCGCGGGTCTAGCTATGGTTAGCCCGGTTGAGATAGCTAAGCGAACGGCTCCTGCGATGGCGATAGCCGTGTGCGTCATAGCATTTTTTATGCTCTAAATTTACGGAGTCAAATTTGATAAAGTCGGCGCCTTGCCGACTTTGCATTTGCCGGGGCGACGCCTGTCGTCCTGGCTCATGATTTGGTTTTTGCGAGAGATGTTCATACGTGCAGCTTGCCGCTAAAATTTAAGGCTAAAACAGCAAATTTTCCCATCAAATTTACCGCACAAAGGTGGTCAATGTTATTTTTGAGTAAATTCTTTATAGCGGTCGCAGGCTAGCTCCGGCTCCATATCGCACGCTTTTTTGAGGTATTTTTCAGCCGCATTTGCGTCCTCTTTGGCGCCTCGTCCTTGCGCGTATAGATTGCCTAGGTTGTAGCATCCGCCGCCGTTACCCATCTCGCAGGCTTTGGCGTAAAATTCGCTTGCTTTTACGTGGTCTTGCTCGACGCCGCGCCCGTTTGCGTAGGCAAAGCCCAAATTTGAACAACCCGCTTCATCGCCCATATCGCAGGCCTTTGCGTAAAGCTGGGCGGCTTTTTTGCTATCCTGCGCCACGCCGTTGCCGTTGCCATATAAAAAGCCCAAATTTGAGCAGCCTGCACCGCTGCCTAGCTCGCACGCCTTTGAGTAGAGCTCTGCCGCTTTTTGATAGTCTTGCGCGGCTCCGTTTCCCGCGTTATCGTATAAAACTCCAAGCTCGTAGCAGCTTGCGCCGTTTCCGTCGTCGCACTCTTTTTGTAGCGCGTTTATATCGGCGCCGACAGCCAAAACCGAAGCGGCGATCAGCGGTAAAAATATCTTTTTCATCAAATTTGCTCCTATTTAAATTTGCTTTCACATTTTACGCAAAGCGAGCTTAAATTCGGGCGACTCGGTCAAATTTACGGTTCAAATTTGACGTAAATTTGAGCTAGCGCCGTTAAGAGATGGGTCTCGTAAACGTAGATAAAGGTAGTAAGCGGGCGATTGTGATTTGCAAATTTGAGAGCGAATTCGCCCTCAAATTTGATTAAATTTACTTCTCGGCTATGATTTTTACGATCTCGCAGATGACGTTGCTGGCCGCTCGTAGCGATTTTACCGGCAGATACTCGTAGATGGAGTGAAAGTTGTGCGCGCCGGTAAATAGGTTCGGACACGGTACACCTTTTTCCGAGATGACCGCGCCGTCATATCCGCCTCGCATCGGGATCACTTTTGGCTCGATATTTAGGCGCGCGTAGGCCTGCTTTGCCGCGACGACGGGCAGGCTGTTTTCGCCGTCCGCAAGGTAGTTAAATACGTTTTTGTAGCGGTCTTTTAGGCTGATTTGTACCCTGTGTGCGCCGTAAATTTTAGCAAACGAGTCGGCTAGATCTTGTAAAAACGCTATACGCTGCGCGTATTTCGCCTCATTAAATTCGCGAACATCGAGCTTTAGCACGGTCTTTGCGCTGTTGCCAGATAGCTCCTTAACCCAGTAGTAGCCCTCGACGCCGTCGGTGTATTCGGGTGCTTCGCCGCCGGGTAGCATCGAGATAAATTTGTGCGCAAGCAGCAAGGAGTTTACGAGCTTGCCCTTGGCGTTCATCGGGTGCGCGGACTGTCCGATAAAGGTCACGACCGCGTCGCCTGCGTTCCAGTTTTGGTAAATTAGCTCGCCGATACCGCAACAGTCTAGGCAGTAAGCAAAATCGGCCTTTATCTCCGAGATATCAAGCGCTTTGGCTCCGCGCAGGCCTTGCTCCTCGTCGGGCAAAAAGCCAAACGTCACGTCGCCGTGCTCGATCTGCGGGTTTTGTACGAAAAACTGCGCGGCGTTTACGATGGCGGCGATCGCAGCCTTGTCATCCGCACCTAGCAGGCTGGTGCCATCAGTCACGATGAGGTCGTCTCCGACGTAATTGGCAAGCTCTGGGAATTCGCTTTGTTTTAGCGCTATGCCTAGTTCTTTGTTTAGCGTGATGTCGCCGCCCTCGTAGTGCACGATTTGCGCTTTCGTGTCGTTTTTTTGCTCCGCGCTCGTGTCAAGGTGTGCAAAAAACGCCACGGAGGGCAGATTGTTAGAGGAATTTGACGGCAAAACAGCCGTAGTTATGGCGTTTTCTCGTCTTTTTATATTTTGCAGGCCAAGCTCTTTTAGCTCGCTTTCTATCAGCTTTGCTAGATCGTGCTCGGTTGGATTAGATGGCATGATGCCTGCCGCGCCCGCTTCGCGGTTTGTCGTTGTGTTGATCTTTGTATAGCGTAAAAATCTCTCGACTATGTCCATGTTTGCTCCTAAATTTGAGATAAAATTTATGAAATTATACTATCTTTTAATTAAGCTTAAAATAAAATTTTAATATTTTCGGGCAAGTTTAAAATTTAATCGGTATAATTCGCAAACCAAATTTAAAGGAGCAAAAATGCGAAATTTACGCTACGTAAGCGACTTTTCGGACTTTCATCAGGTTTTTTCGGCTACGCTGGGCAAGATGGCGACCGTGCAAAATAGATTTGCAGATATCGTCGGTAACCTCGACTGGAACGTTGATTTTGATCGATGCGAGATAGCTTTCGGCGATCAAATTTACAAGATACAGTTTATCGGCAGCGAGTCGGATGTGAGCGACACATGGCTGTGGGGATTTGCCAATCAAAGCGGCCTTAGCCCCGAGGCGACGGCGTTTTCGCACGAGATTTTACGCGCGGGACGAGAGTGGGGTTTACAGGCTTTTAGCGAACCTAGCTTTGAGCTTGATGAGATGCTTAACGGGCATAATCTATCCATCGCCGCGTGCGGAGTGGCGGGCGAAAATTTATGCTACTACGGTTGCGAGTACGATAAGGGCTGCGCGTTTGTAGCGATCATGGATGTGCCGGCTTCGGTTTTTGAGCCTCTTGGCGCGCACGAGTTTGTCAAAACAGCAAGTAGCTGCATACAAAATCACGACGTAGATCACAAAATTTTTATCAAAAGTTTTTTGGAATTTAACGGGGTCAAATTTGATGAAAACGTTGAAAAGGGTGGACTTTTTAAGAAAGCGAAAGACGAAATCGTCGCTAAATTTGACAAAGAGCTTTTGATCAAATTTGACGACAAGGGTAGGATTTCGGGGTTTAAGTATGAATTTTAATTTGGGTAGTTTGAGCAAGGCGATGAGCTAAAAGCCCACCGCCTTAAATTTACGAATGGAAGTGAAACTCGTCCGGGTGATCGAGGGCGTAGCGGAATTTCTCCATATCTACTTTTTTATCCCAGATCGAGATGATTAGGCAGCCTACGGCGTTGCCGCAGAGGTTTCCGACCGCACGCATCTCGGACATAAATTTATCCACACCAAGCAGCACCGCAACCGTAACGACCGGGATACCTGCACTAGGAAGCGCGGCAAGCGTACCGGCAAGTATGATAAATCCGGAGCCCGTGACGCCGACCGCGCCCTTGCTCGTTACCATCAATATGACTAGAATTTGTATCAAATGCTCGACCGTTAGTGGGATACCGAAGGCTTGAGCGAGGAAAATAACGCTAAGCGATAGGTAGATGTTCGTGCAGTCGAGGTTAAACGAATATCCAGTCGGTATGATGAGCCCTACTGCGCCCCTGTGGATGCCTGCTGCTTCGAGCTTTTGCATGAGCGGAGCTAGCGCGGTCTCTGAGGAGCTCGTCGCAAATACGATCAGGACTTCTTTTGCGATGAAGCGCATAAATTTAAAGATATTGACCTTCGCAAAATAGCAAATTATACCCAGAACGACGAATATAAAAAATAAGCTTGCAATCGCCATAACGAAAAGTAGCTCAAGCATACCCAAAAGCGAGTTAATGCCGAATTTACCGATCAAAAATGCCATCGCGGAAAACGCCGCAACCGGGCTAAATAGCATCAAAATCGTAAGCAGTTTTAGCACCCAGTGCTGAATTATCTCAAGCGGTTTTAGGATCTTCTTTTTATAGTCGTGCTTTAAAAACGAGATCGCAACAGCCGTAACGATTGCCAAAAATAGTACTTGAAGCGTGTTTGATTTGATAAACGGATCAAGCAAATGCACATAAGGTAAAATGCCGTCAACCGGTACCGCGCCGCGCAAAATATGAAGCGTATGCGTTAAAATTCCGCTATTTGCGTCTATATTTGAGGCTTGGCTTGTAAATTTTTCTACGCTAGAGGCATCAAGCTGCGTGTAGTCAAGGTGCATATCGTGACCCGGTTTTAGCGTCTCACCAAAGATTATTCCCACAGCAAGCGCTAGCGTGCTCACAACTTCAAAGTAAATAAATCCTTTAAGTCCGATGGAGCCTAGTTCCTTCATACTCTCAAGTCCGATGATACCTGAGACGATCGTGAGGAAAATGATCGGTCCGATGAGGGCTTTTAAAGCTTTGATAAAGTAGTCGATGCCCGGCTTGCTCGCGATGCCTAGATCCGGGAAGATCATGCCGACCGCGATACCGGCGATGATGCCGAAAACCACCCAAAACGCTAGGTTGGTAAACATTCTAATAAGAAAAGGTTTTTGCGGTTTTGCCGCGTTTGAAACGCTTGGGTTCAAGAGGTGTCCTTTAAAAATTATTAAAAAGGTATTTTAACAAATAAATTTATATAAAAAGATAAAAATTGCAGCGATTTTGGTCAAATTTTATCCGCCGCCGCAAATTTCATCAAATTTTACAAACTCTCTAAAATTTCGATCGAGTTTATCTTATCGCCTTGTCTGACGCTATCTAGCGTCTTTAGGCTCGGCTCGTCCACGATCTGCCCAAACACCGTATGTACGCCGTCAAGGTGCGGCTGCGCGCTGTGGCAGACGAAAAACTGACTGCCGCCCGTGTCGCGACCCGCGTGCGCCATAGATAGCGCTCCGCGTTTATGCTTGTGTTTTTGGCCTACGCACTCGCACTTGATGCGCCAGCCAGGACCTCCAGTGCCCGTACCGTGCGGGCAGCCACCCTGGATCACGAAATTTGGTATCACGCGGTGGAAATTTAATCCGTCGTAAAAGCCGCTTTTAGCTAGCTGGGCGAAATTTGTTACCGCTTGCGGTGCTTCGTCGCCGTAGAGCTCGAGCTTCATATCGCCTTTTTCGGTGTGGATCACTGCAAATTTGAGCTTAGCAAGCTCGGCTGCATCGATGTCGTAGATTTTTAGTTCGTCGTTTCTCATTTTGTTCCTTAAATTTATTCTATATTTGTATAAACCGCTTGCACGTCGTCGTCGTCTTCAAGCTTGTCGAGCAGTTTTTCTAGCTCGTTCATTTGCTCTTCGTCTAGGCTTACGGGCGAGTTTGCGATGTATTGCAGGCTAGCTTTTTTGGCTTCAAGCCCCAGCTTTTCGATACCTTCGCTAAGCGTGCCAAAGCTCGCGTAATCGCCGTAGATATAAAGCACGCCGTCTTCTTCCTCGATCTCGGTTAGACCAAAGTCGATGAGCTCTAGCTCGATCTCGTCAAGCTCTTTTGCGGGCATATCAAGCTCGAAAACGCTCTTTCTCGTAAACATGAAATTTAAGCTTCCGCTAGGCAAAATTTCGCCGCCGTTTTTGCTAAATATCGCCTTGACGTTGGCGACCGTTCGAGTCGGGTTATCAGTAGCGCACTCGACGATGATCTGCACGCCGTGCGCGCCTTTGCCGTCGTAAAATATCGTCTTGATATCAGCGCTATCCTTGCCGCTAGCGCGTTTTATCGCCGCGTCGATGTTGTCTTTTGGCATATTTTGCGCCTTGGCCGCTGCTATCGCGGCGCGGAGTTTTGGGTTCATATCAGGCTCTGTGCCGCCTTCTTTAGCAGCCACGGTTATGGCTTTGGCAAGTTTTGGAAAAACCTTGCTCATCTTGTCCCAGCGCGCTTCCTTTGCGGCACGCCTGTATTCAAACGCTCGTCCCATTTCATTCCTTTAAAAATTTTTGCTCAATTATATCTAAAAAAATTTTGCATTTTTTTAAAAACACGAGGTTTTGAGCGTATTAGCAAAAAATTTAGCTTTAAGTCCTATAATCCGCGTATGATTTTAAATGCCCGAAAAGACGACGCCGCGCGCTGCATAGAGCTGTTAAATTTAGCCATGGAGGACATCGCTTTTACGCTTAGCGGCGTGAGCGATCCCGCTAAGAGCGATGAAATTTTGCATAAATTTTTCCGCAGCGAGATAAACCGCCTAAGCTACAGCAATGTTTTTGTTTTCAAATTTGACAGCGAGATCGCGGGTGCGATTTGCGCTTACGACGGAGGAGAGATCGAAACGCTAGATGGACCCATTAGGGAGCATTTGCGGATGCTTGGTTCAAGCGAATTTCCGCAGACGGAGTGCTTTGCGGACGAGCTATATATTGATAGTCTTGCCGTGGACGAGAGATTTCGAGGACGAGGTATCGCAAAAGAGCTAATCAAATTTATCTTTACCCTCGCGTCAAAACGAAATATCAAAAAAGTAGCCCTCATCGTCGATGAGAAAAAGCCCAAAACCATGGCTTTTTACGAGCGCTTGGGCTTTAAAACCGATTGCGAAATGTTCATAAATTCTCACAAATACTATCATATGACAAAGGAGATAGGATGACTAAATTTAAGGTTGCTAATATCCACTGCGAAAACTGCGCAAACACCATAAAAAACGCTCTTGGCGACGAATACGGCGAGATAAAGGTCGATCTTAGCGTAGAGCCGAGGGTCGTGAGCGTAAATTTAGACGGCAAGGACGAGGCGAAATTTAAAGAGGAGCTGGATGATTTGGGATTTAGCGTCATAGGGAAAATTTGATGCAAAATATCAAACTAAACATCGCGGGCATGACCTGCGTAAACTGCTCAAATGCCATCGAGCGCGTAACTAAAAAGATAGCCGGCGTGATAGACGCGAAGGTCAGCTTCGCAAACGGCTCGGGCGAATTTATCATAGAAAGCGCCGAAGTACAAGCCGCGATAGAGGAAAAAATAAAAAAACTAGGCTACGGCGTGGCAAAGGATTTGGCGGAATTTGAAGCCAAACGCGAGAAACATATTTTAAATTTACGCCGAAATTTCCTAGCCGCTGCAGCTTTTAGCGCGGTGATCATGGCGCTTGAGATGAGCGAGCAGCCAAGCGCGGCAAAATCAGCTATTATGCTCGCGCTTGCCTTTATTACGATAGCTACGTGCGGGCGGGATTTTTTCATCCATGCTTACGGCGCGCTAAAAAATAAAAATTTCGATATGAACGTACTCGTCGCGCTGGGAACAAGCACGGCGTTTGCGTATTCGCTGGGAGTTTTTATCGCGGGCGAGCACCTACCCGAAAACATGCGCCACCTCTACGTTTCTGGCGCAGCCATGATAACGGCTTTCGTGCTGCTGGGTAAATTTTTAGAAGAGCGCTCAAAAGCTCGCGCAGGCGATTATATAAAATCGCTCATGAATATGTCGCCAAAGACCGCTCTCGTACTACAAAAAGACGGTAGCGCGCTGGAAGTGGATGCCGTGAGCCTAAAAATAGGCGACGTCGCGGTCGTAAAGAGCGGCTACGCGGTGCCTTGCGACGGAGTCGTGATAAACGGCGGCGCAGAGATCGATACCTCGATGCTAACGGGCGAGAGCCTCCCTGTCTACAAGAAACAAGGCGACGAGGTCAATGCCGGAACGATAAATTTAAACGGCTACATCAACGTAAAGGTTACAAAGCTCGCTAATCAAACGCTTTTGTCGCAAATTTTAGAGCTTTTAAGCGATGCGTCGAGCAAAAAGATGACTATTAGCCGCTTTGCCGACCGCGTGGCAAATATCTTCGTGCCTATCGTGATAGCTATCGCCATCGTTACGTTTTTTGCGTGGTTTGCGCTTACGGGAAATGCGCTGCAAGGCGTGCTAAGCGCGGTTTGCGTGCTAATTATCTCGTGTCCTTGCGCGCTGGGGTTAGCTACCCCGATAGCTATCGTCTCCTCGCTATCTCTAGGCGCTAAAAACGGAATCCTGATTAAAAATCCCGAAGTTTTAGAGGTTCTTGGCGGCGTGAAATACGCGGTATTTGACAAAACCGGAACGCTAACCAAGGGCGAAATTTCGGTAAATTTTACCGATATAAACGATGAAAATTTAGCCAAAATCGCCGCGCTAGAGGCCAAAAGCTCGCACCCGATATCAACTGCTATCGTTAGATACGCAAACGAGCTGGGGCTTAAAATTTTAGGCGACGAAAAGGGTTTTGAAAATATCGCCGGACGTGGCGTAAAGAGCGAGGACGGCAGCGTAATAGCAGGCAACGAGGCCTTTTTAAGCGAGCTTGGCGTGGAGATAAGCGCGCAGGCTAAAGAGCAAATCGCCAAAGCGCAAAACGAAGGAAACGGCGTAATACTCGCGGCCGTGGATAAAATTTACGTAGGATTTATAGCCCTTAGCGACAGGGTAAAGGACGACGCCGCGCAGGCCATACAAAGCCTAAAAGATGCCGGTATAACGCCAGTAATGCTAACAGGAGATAACGCCTTCACCGCTAAAAACGTGGCGGGCAAGCTAGGCGTAGAGGAGGTCTTTGCCGGCATGCTGCCTAATGAAAAATTTTAAACCATAAAACGCCTGCAAGAAGAGGGTGCGGTGCTGTTTGTCGGTGACGGTATCAACGATGCCGCCCCGTTAAAGCAAGCAAATGCGGGCATCGCGATGAGTAGCGGCGCGGATATCGCAAAAGAGGCCGGCGACGTAGTGCTGGTAAAAAACGACCTAAAAAGCGCGGTCGCTACGATAAATTTAGCCAACGAGACGATGAAAACGGTAAAGCAAAATTTGTTTTGGGCGTTTGTTTATAACGCCGTTTGCATTCCCGTCGCGGCTGGAGTTCTAGCGCCGTTAGGACTCATGCTCACGCCCGTTTACGGGGCTGCTGCGATGTGCTTTAGCTCGGTTACTGTCGTATTAAATTCGATCAGATTACGATTTAAGCAAATCTAAAATTTAGCCTAAATTTTGTAAAATCCCGCAAAAAAACACAAAGGAAAACGATGAATTTGGGTAAATTTTACGCCGTGATCGCAAGGATATTTGCGCTAAATTTCGCTCTGCCGCCGAGCGCGAAGCTTTTTGGCGAGCTAAATAAAAATCCAAAATGGATAATAACAAACGATAGCGAAGCAAACGCCAAAGGGCGCGCGCTATACGAGGAGTCGATCAAAACTGAAAGCACCCTAGAGATCTCGAAAGACTTTGCAAATTTGAAAAAATATTTTAACGCGGAGTTTTTTTTCGAGGGTGATAAGGCGCTTCTTGAAGGCTTTTATAAAAAGTGCAAATTTAGCCCAAATTTAAATGTCAGCGTGCTTGATAGCGTAACAAACGAGCTCTCGTTTTTCTCCTCCGTCGTCGAGCTAAAACAAGACGAGCAGACGAAGGAGATTTTGGGCGTTTTGCTAAGCTCGTATCTGCTACCGTACGCTAAAAAACTAGCTCCAGTCCTGCAAAACGAAGCGGGAAGCAAATTTTACCGCGCGATGGGGCATCTTTTTGAGGATTTTGCGAGCGGCATCGAAAATACGCTAAAAGTCAAAGTCGTACCTAGATGAATTGGTGGAACGACTTTTATATAAATTTTGATCCGGTCGCGTTTGAGCTGTTTGGCATCAAGGTGCACTGGTACGGGATAATGTACGTCCTGGCGCTACTCGTGGCACTCGGAGTGGCTAAATTTATCGTCAAGCGCGATAATATGCAAATTTCAAATTCGCTGCTTGATAACTATTTCTTTTGGGTGGAAATCGGCGTGATACTGGGCGCGAGGCTCGGCTACATCGTCATTTATGATCCAAATACCGCTTATTATCTCACTCATCCTTGGCAGATTTTTAACCCCTTTCATAACGGCGAATTCGTCGGTATCCGCGGCATGAGCTATCACGGCGCTGTAGTTGGGTTTTTGATAGCGACGTGGGCTTTTTGCCGTAAATTTAAGCAAAATTTGTGGCAGCTTTTGGACCTCGTCGCGCTTAGTATTCCGCTTGGATATTTTTTCGGTCGCATAGGAAATTTTTTAAATCAAGAGCTTTTCGGTCGTATCACGGACGTCTCATGGGCGATCAACGTCGCGGGACAGATGCGCCATCCGTCGCAAATTTATGAAGCCGTTTTAGAAGGGCTTGCGGTTTTTGCTATCATTTTTGTTTATAGAAAATTTAAAAAATTTGACGGCGAACTCATCGCTCTTTATGCCATACTTTATACCTTTGCCAGATTTGTCTGCGAGTTCTTTAGGGAGCCTGATTTCGGCATCGGCTTTGTGTTTTTAAATTTATCTATGGGGCAGATACTATCCTTTTTAATGTTTGCGTGCGGCATTTTCCTTTATATTATCTTAAATAAAAAATATACAAAATTTTAAAAGGTTTTTAAAGTAATTTGCGATACTATTACACCGTTTTTCTAGTATCATAATTTAATTTTCTCTTAAGTTATGATAATTTATTTCAATTTTATAGGAGGGCTCATGAGTGGGCTAATCGAGGGCTTCTTAGGTAGGCAAGCGGATACGAAAAAAAGTCGTACTCCTGCCGTTTGGGACAGATGGCAAAGTATAACGGGACTGATTTTGGCCTGTTTTATTTTGTGTCACATGGTATTTACCTCTACCATTTTATTCGGCAAGGGCGCATTTAACGCCATTGTAGGTTTTGCGGAGGCTAAATTTTTATTCGGCGAGGCTACGTGGTGGATCACTAACGTTATCGCTGCGGTAATATTTGCCGTTTTTATCGCTCACGCGTTTTTAGCGATGAGGAAATTCCCTGCAAACTACAGACAATACATTATGTTTAAAGGTCATAAAGACCGCATGAAGCATCTTGACACTACGCTTTGGTGGTTTCAGTTTTTGACCGGTTTTGCTCTATTTTTCGCAGCTAGCGCGCACCTAGTCGATATAATCTTCGGCGGGCACATCACTGCCGATAAATCAGCGGCTGCATTTCATCAACTAGAAATTTTCTACTTCGCTCTACTTTTATTTATGGTTGTTCACGCTAGCGTGGGAATGTACCGCCTATATGTAAAATGGGTAAGTATCGACGGAGTAAACAAACAAGAGATGTTCGCAAAAAGAAATAAAGCCAAAACCGCGATATTTGCTGTTTTTGGAGTGCTCGCGGTCATCGCGCTGATCGCCGATTTCGTGTGGATCAGTCTTTAGGAAAAGGAGCTTTAAAAAATGAACGTAAAATATTATGATGCATTAGTTATCGGAGGCGGTCTAGCGGGGCTTCGAGCTGCCGTTGCCGCTGGAGAAAAGGGGCTAAGTACGGTAGTTTTAAGCCTAATTCCGGTTAAGCGCTCGCACTCTGCAGCTGCGCAAGGCGGCATGCAAGCCTCTTTAGGAAATTCAAAAATGAGCGAAGGCGACAACGAGGATGTGCACTTTGCCGACACGGTAAAAGGTAGCGACTGGGGCTGTGATCAGCAAGTTGCACGTATGTTTTGTCAAACTGCGCCTAAGGCTATCCGCGAGCTAGCCGCTTGGGGCGTGCCTTGGACTCGTATCACAAAAGGCGAGAGAAGCGCTATCATCAACGCTCAAAAAACTACTATCGTAGAAAAAGAAGAGGTTCACGGACTCATCCACTCTCGCGACTTTGGCGGAACTAAAAAATGGAGAACATGCTTTACGGCGGACGCCACCGGTCACACTATGCTTTTTGCCGTAGCAAACGAAGCGCTAAAACATAACGTCGAAATCCACGATAGAAAAGAAGCTATCGCGCTAATCCACGCAAACAACCGCTGTTACGGTGCGATCGTTCGCGATCTAGTTAACGGCGAGATCACGGCATACGTCGCAAAAGGCACGTTGATAGCTACGGGCGGCTACGGAAGGGTTTATAAACACACCACAAACGCCGTAGTTTGTGAAGGTATCGGCGCTGCTATCGCTCTTGAAACGGGAGTTGCGCAACTAGGAAATATGGAAGCGGTGCAGTTTCACCCGACTCCGATCGTTCCAAGCGGTATCTTGCTAACGGAAGGTTGCCGCGGCGACGGCGGAATTTTACGCGACGTGGACGGATATCGCTTTATGCCTGATTACGAGCCTGAGAAGAAAGAACTAGCTAGCCGCGACGTCGTAAGCCGCCGCATTATGGAGCATATCCGTGCAGGTAAAGGCGTGCCTAGCCCATACGGATATCACGTTTGGCTGGATATCTCGATCCTAGGACGCGAGCACATCGAGAAAAACTTACGCGACGTTCAAGAAATTTGCAAAATCTTTAACGGCATCGACCCTGCCGATACCGAAGTATATACTGACGAGAACGGACGACAGCGCGGTAAAGGCTGGGCGCCGATCCTACCTATGCAGCACTACTCTATGGGCGGCATAAAAACTAAGCCTACAGGCGAGAGCCCGACGCTAGCAGGTCTATTTAGTGCTGGCGAAGCTGCGTGCTGGGATATGCACGGATTTAACCGTCTAGGCGGCAATTCCGTTTCTGAAACGGTCGTCGCAGGCATGATCGTGGGTGATTATTTTGCCGACTACTGCGGTAAACACGAGATCGAAATAAACACTAACGACATCGAAAAATTCGTTAAAAAAGAGGAAGATTATCTAAAGAGCCTGGTCGAAAAAGAGGGCAAATTTAACGTATTTGAGATCAAAAACAAGATGAAAGACATCATGTGGGAGCACGTAGCGATCTTTAGAACCGGCGAAGGTCTAGCCGTAGCGGTAAAAGAGCTAGAAGAGCTTTATAAACAATCTTTAGACGTCAAAGTCACAAACAAGGCGCTATTTGGCAACCCTGAGCTTGAGGAGGCCTACCGCGTACCGAAGATGCTAAAACTAGCCCTTTGTATCGCAAAAGGCGCGCTTGATCGCACCGAGAGTCGCGGAGCGCACTGTCGCGAGGACTATCCGAAACGCGACGACCTAAACTGGCTAAACAGAACTCTAACTAGCTGGAAAGAGGGCGATACGCTACCGACTATCGTGTATGAGCCGCTTGATATTATGAAAATGGAAATTCCGCCGGCATTCCGCGGATACGGAGCTAAGGGTAACATTATCGAGCACCCGGATAGCGCCGTGCGCCAAGCGCAAGTCGATGAGATCCGCGCTAAAATGGAAGCCGAAGGCAAAGGCAGATACGAGATCCAAGAAGCGCTAATGCACTATGATCTTCAGCCTAAATATAAAGCACCAAACGAAAGAGCAGGAATAGGATATGAGTAGAAAAATAACCATAAAAGCATTTAAATATAATCCGTTAAGCAAAATTTCAAAGCCGCATTTCGCGACCTACGAGCTAGAAGAAACCGACGGCATGACGCTTTTTATAGCGTTAAATCAAATTCGCGAGAAATTTGACCCGGATCTTAGCTTTGACTTCGTTTGCCGCGCCGGTATCTGCGGTAGTTGCGGTATGCTAGTTAACGGTACGCCAAAGCTTGCTTGCCGTACGCTAACCAAAGACTATCCAAACGGTGTGATCGAGCTTATGCCTTTGCCGGTATTTAAGCTTTTAAAAGACCTAAGCGTAGACACGGGCAACTGGATGAACGCGATGAGTAAGCGCGTGGAGAGTTGGATACACACCGACCACGAGACCGATATCTCTAAGCTTGAGGAAAAGGTTGAGCCCGAAGTGGCGCAGGAAGTATTTGAGCTTGACCGCTGCATCGAGTGCGGTATCTGCGTCGCTGCGTGCGGTACGGCTATCATGAGGCCTGATTTCATCGGTGCGGTCGGACTTAACCGCGTAGCTAGATTTAAAATCGACGCGCTAGATAAACGAACCGACGAGGACTTTTACGAGCTTATCGGCGACGATGACGGCGTGTTTGGCTGTATGACGCTGCTAGGCTGCGAGGATAACTGCCCTAAACACCTCCCGCTACAAAGCAGGATCGCGTATATGCGCAGAAAGATGGCTGTAATAAAGTAGCCAAGGGGTCGTAAGACCCCTTTTTAAATTTAACTTCAAATTTTACTTTTATTTCTATTTTACTTCTCTCAAATTTTAGCGTCAAATTTATTTTTTTAATTTGGTTAAATTTGTTCAAATTTGAAAAATATGGACATATAAAAAACGTCAAATTTTGCTTTAATAAAAATTTGATTTGATAGTAGTATCTTTGGTCTAATTAGGCTTATTTTTAGAAGTATGATAAGGTAAAAATATTTTTAAATTTGTATTTTAGTGGATTTTGAAACGTTGCAAAAATAACACTTGGTGGAAGCGAGGTTGTTCGAAATTTTGCTTTTAATATCGTTTTTATCATATTTTATTAAAAAATAAAGTCAATTTTTACACACTTAAAAACACATCCGAGATATTTTATGATGTAATAAAAAATTTAAGATATTCGGAGATAAAAAATCGGTAATGAAAAGTTTAGTTTTCAATACAAAAACGCAGATATGCCCTAAAATAGGCACTTTGTGATTTAAGCATTCGCCGTTTTTAAGTTTCAAACGCTTAAACGGCTAAATTTTCTTAAGAATTGAGATGTTTCACGGCTTTTTTGGCTCGAAACTTAATTAAGCTTCGTTTGTGAAACAAAAGCCGTTTTTATTCGTTTCACGCTTGCCACTCGTTGGCTTTGTAAATGCCTAAAACGTAAATAGCCTCGTCCTCTATTGCAAACGGTATTACATAGCTTTTAAAAATTAAATCCCTTATGCTCTCATCGTCAAAATTAATGGACTTGCGACAAATAAGAGGCGTTTGCGCCGTGCGTTCTATCTTTGTGATAAGCTCGTTTCTAAACTCTCGCGCCCTGTTTAGACTGTCTTTAGCTATGAAGTCAAATATCGTCTTTAACTCGCGCTCAAATTTAGGCTTGTATTTTATTACCATTGCATAACCCGCGCTTTTAGCTCGTCGTGGCTTATCGTTTCAAACTCTCCGCGCCTGATCGCTTCAATGTCTGATAATATCTCGGTTTTGATAGCCTCTAGCTTTTTGCGCGCCTGAGCTTCATCTATTAGCCCTTTGCCTTGCAGGGCTTCATCGGCTCGCGCGTTTAGCTCTTTTGTGTAATCATCGCTTAGGCTTAGCTTCACGCCGTCAAATTTAGCTAGCGTGATTAGTATCTCTCTTGCTTTTTCTATGAAATCGGCGTTATCCGTCCGTATGGTTAGAGTTTGCATATCCTAGCCTTTGTTTTAAAATCCATCACTATTTTAACCGCTTGGGGCTTAGGGTTTTATTAGTGTTCGTTTTTTCGTTCGTCCGTATTAGCGAAATAGGGTTTAATTGCGCTAAATTTAAGCGTTTTTACTGTGTTGTAGCGTTCGGTTTTTACTTCGCCACCCCGATTAGCTGATGTAGCGCCACATCCTCGCCGCCCCATACCGCGTCATTGTATTTGATAGTATAGGCGCAGTGAGGAAACTCTATCAAGTCGTTGTTTTGCGGCATAAAAGGCAGAGATTTGGCGGCTATTAAGATCACGACGTTACCCTCGTTTATTAATCCGCGCTCTATTGGTGCTAAATAGCTTTTTATGCTATCGATATACGCCTTTACTTTGTATTCGCTTGTCTGTTCGGTCATTCCGCCCGTTTCGGGGTCGTAAATTTGACCGCCCTTGCGCTTATACGTGCCTACTTTGCCAAATTTATCGAGCAATTTAAACGCCGTCTGTTGCGCCTTGTCATTTAGCATTATTTATCCTTTTGAAATAGATTTTAGTATGATAGCTTTTTTTACGCCTTTGGTAAAATTTGGTAAAAATATGGCATAATCTGCCCGTGAATAGGCGAAAGGTCTGACCGCAAGGAAAATGACCCAGCTTCCTAGCAAAGCATTACCGCCCCGTTTAGCACGCAGTGT
The DNA here is from genome assembly GCF_000344295.2 of Campylobacter showae CC57C. Classification (GTDB taxonomy): domain Bacteria; phylum Campylobacterota; class Campylobacteria; order Campylobacterales; family Campylobacteraceae; genus Campylobacter_A; species Campylobacter_A showae_B. The sequence goes on from NZ_AOTD01000211.1 coordinate 17,668, forward strand.
TCCTGCGGAGGTCTATCCGTGTGAGGGTGTGGGTGGTCTCACCGCCTATTTAGTAAAGGGTAGATGTGCCATAGGGTTACGCTACACGGCTTAATCGCCGTGCTATTGCAGGTTCAACTCCTGCCGCCCTTTACTTCTTTTTGTATTCCCTATTAAATACGCTGTAAGCTTCTGCGTTCGCAAAGTCGTCACGCTCAAATATCGGGCTTTTATCTCTAAACCTCATCAGTAAATTTAAATAAGCTTCTTTTGGGTTATCGCTCACGTCTAGCAAAGCTTTTAAATATTCATCCTTGTATCGCCCAAATGAAAAATCCTTGTAAATCGTTTTAGGGTCTAAATTTAGCTTGTATGCTACGGCGTGAGCCATAAGGCGTAAGTCGTCTTTGAAAAATAGCGATAACTCATAAAATAGGTCTATGTCGTATGTTTTCAATCGTCGCGCTTTATTATGATTTGAGTAGGGGCAAATAACGTGCCTTGCTCTTGTAGCTCGTAATTTTTACCTAGTATGGTCTCTTTGTTTCTAGCCGTTATCCTGCTATGTAATTCAATGTCGCCCAGATCGCCCGCTTCTTGTAGTAGCCTATTAGCCATTATTTGATTTTTGATCGCCGTTTGCTTAAAAAAAGTTACCGCCCTTGCGTTATCGCTTACTACCTGCGTCACGGCTTCGCGTTCGTATTCGTTTAGATCGGATAGTTCGGTTAGATACTGCGTGCCTTTGGCTATCGTGCTTTTTAGGTTTTGGCTTATGCCCTTAGTGATGTTATTTATCGCGCCTGCGCTGAGATTAAAAAGCTTTTGTAGTGCTCTTTGGCTCATTCCTGCTTTATGCTTGGCTAATATCTGCGCTCTTACTTCGGGCGTTATTTTCATTTTACCGCCTTTAGCTCGCTTACGGCTTGATTTACCGCTTCGCGTTCGTATCTTACGGCGCGCCCTATCTTGATAAAGGGCAAAACGAAGTTAAAGCGGTCTTTGTATTTGTCGCTTCTCATTTTAGTAAGCGTGCTTTGCGATAAGTTTAAAATTTGCCCCACCTGCTTTGGCGTTAATAGCTCCATTGTTTGCCTTTTTTAGCGTTTAGAGGTATTTTAACGTGTATCGGGGTGTTTGTTGGTTTGTGATGAGGTCTCGGCTGCTCGGCTACGCTTCCATAAAAAAAGGAGGCGTAATAATTTCACTGCGACAAGTCGTCACAGTGCGTCCCGGTTGTATGATACGCTACGGAGAAATAGGGCGGGGGGGGGTGTCCGATAAAATAAGCTTATTCAAGAGGACTATTAAGCCCCCTTTGATAAGCCTACGCACCTTTTAGATCGCTATGCCACGTGTAGCTACCTTTTGGCGTGATTTGCTCTTGTAGCCTGTCGTTTAGCTCGCTTAGGTGCTTTATTTGCTCCTCTAGCTTTTCGCACTCTTTGGCATAATAATTAAAAAGGCGGTATGCTTGTAAGCCCGTTTCAAATAAGGCGTCTGACATTCCCTTTGCTTCTCTCTTTGCTACCTCTGCTTGAAATGCTTCGCGCGCCTTGTCGCCTCTTGCCCGGTTTAGCTCGATACCTCGCTTATGTAAGCTAGTCCATAACCTAAAAGCGAAATCTTTTAACTGAGAGTAGCTGGGCGCGTCTGCGCCCTTAGTTAAATACCTCAAAGCTTGGTTAAAGTCTCTTTTATTCATTGTTCGCTCCTTTGGGTTAGTTCCTCGTTTAAATTTTCTATCTCTAGCCCCCTCTCGTTTAGCTCGTCTTGAAGTTCGTCGTTAATTTCGATTAGCTCTTTTATCCTGCTATGCAGCCTTTCGTTCTCGCTTTTTAGTATCATCTTATCGGCTAGCAAATTTAGGCGCGCATTCTCGCTTTCTTTTAGCCGTCTTAGCGCATAAATATTGCTACAATAGACTAAATAGCCCACGTTGTATATTATTTGCTCGCTTACCTCATCGCTGCCGCCGCTATTTTGTCTGATAAGGGCGTTAAAGCCCTCTTTGGTCGTCGGTCTGTCCTGGTTGGCTAGTATTAGCATTTCTTTATCTCCTTTCTTTGTTCGGCTATTTTATTATCTGCATAATCTCGCACCGCCTGGGCTACGTCGTCTATCGCCACGCTTAGGAAATAAGAGGCGTTTGCCATTGCGGCGGCATTGGTTCCTACGCCTTTTTGCAGATAAGGCAAAGAATACACTAGCGTGCTTATTGCATTTAGCGCGCTTGGTATCTCGTTTGTTAAGTCTAGCTCGTCGGCTATGTCGAATGTTAATTGCATGGGGTCTCCTTTCTAAAAACTAGGTCTTGCTTTTATCAATAGGTCTTTTTTACTTAGCCTATCTATGCCGTAAAGCCTGATCGCTCTTTGCAAATCCTCGCGCTTTTCTTGTTCAGCTTTGTATTTAGCCTCTAGTATCTTATGATTTTTTGCTAAAGCTTCTAAAGCGCAGAATAAATCACAAGCGCAGTCAAGCACCTTGTAGCTCACGTCCTCGTCGGTATCGTTTAGCTTAAATTGGTAGCTGGATAGATACTCGGTAAATTTCTGTCTGGTTGGTTGCATTGGGTCTCCTTTGTGGTAAGTTACTTATTTAAGTATTAATATGGCATATTATACACTTAAATAAATATCTTGTCAAGTCTTTAAATACTTATTTAAATAGTTTTTGGTATAATTGCATAATCGAATAAGTATGAAAAGGCTACGGTATGGATAAAAAAGAGTTTAATAGCTTGCTTAAGCGCGCCAATCTCTCTAAAAAAGAGTTTGCCGAATTGGTCGGAGTTTTGCCAAGCTCGGTTAACAATTGGGGCGGTTCTCAAAATGTGCCGTATTGGGTCGAGAGCTGGCTTATTAACTACATTAAGGCTGGCAATTTCGACAAAATAGGCGAAATGTTTAAAAGCCTTGATATTGACGCCTAAACCCTACCGCTTTAAATCCCTCTCCGATAGCTACCTAGATTAAATATACCCAGCTACCGGTATTAATTCCCCTAGCTCCGATCGCGGTTCATAACTTCGGTTTATTAAGGCTTTGCGATCTATTTGTGACTAAAAATGCCGTTTTCTGATCTCGGTAGCTTGCCTAGCTTTTAACGGACGTAAAATTGCGTTGGTTAAGAAACCTAAAACACCTTGTCATTTACGTAAATAAGCTCCCTATGTTAAACTTACCTAGCTTTTATGCTTGATTGTTTCTCATCTAGCTTTAACGGACGTAAAATTGCGTTGGTTAGGTTTTCCTCTTTTTTGTGGATAACCCTTTTTCAGATTTTCTTGAATAAGTCCGTTTTCGTTTTTTCGTGAAATCCAAAAAAAGGGGGTGAATTGAATGCCACCCCCTTTAAACTCAGGGGGGGTGTCAGTAGTGGTTACATCCTTTTACTTTGCGCCTATGGGCTAAATTTGACTTAGGGCATAATGCGCCTATGGGCTAGATTAAATCTACCTCATCGCTTTGGCTATGCGGTTAAGGTTCTTGTGTGTTTCTCTTTTTTGAGAATGGCAAATACCCGGCTTGGTTTTGCGTTCCATTTTTTTGTGGAATGACGATTTTGAGGCTGCTCGCTCGACGGTGCAAAATTGCGCTGACATACTAGGCTAAAAAGCTTTTGATCGCGTCAAGCTATCCGCCTCCGCCCTTTGAGGGGCGGGGCGTATTCATCAAAAATAACCTTGCCCTATTTAAATGCAAAATAAAGCCAGCTATTTGATTTTAACTCTTTTTAATGTCTTTATGGGGCGAGTGCTTTCCGTTGATTGTAGGCTATGGTTTTTACACTTATGGCTACTATTTGATTTTATTCCCCGCTCGCTTGTTTCACTCGCTCGCTACTTTAAGGGAAAGAGGCAAGATTTATCAAAAAGGCGGGATTTTTGAGGGATGAAAGGTAAATGATACCCTACATACTAAGGGGGTCTGAAACTTAAATTGCGTTTTTTTACTCTCTGTGCGAGTGCGAGCTAGCCCCGTGTGCGTGCTAGTTTACGCTTTATCGAGGTGTCAAAATCCGTTTATTTTTCGTTATTGGAGTTGATAACGGGTGACAACGAAAAGCGATACACGTTTTAGCGTTTCTTAAAGTAAATAAAACGGGCAAAAAATAGCTTAAGGTTCGGGTGCGGTTTTTGGTAAATTCGGGTTGATTTGCGGGCGATGAGGTTACGGGCGCGTTACGATGTAACATTACGGCTTTATTTGATACTCTCTTGCTATCATAAGCTATCAGATAGATTTATTTTACTTGACTTTTTAGGCTTTAGGTTGTATAATTCGAAAATTACCAAAGCCCCCGCTTTGGATTTGGGTTGAGTTTAATCACTCGGCTACCCGGGCTTAGCACCCGGGGTAATCATCTAAAAAAATCCCTTAGCTTTTCTTTTACGGCGTTAAAATCCTCGCTTGTTATTCCGCCTTTGCGCGCATTAATCACTCTTTTCGTGTCAAATAGCCTTATTTGCGTAAGTAGCACTACTTGCTCTTTGCCGTCGGTGTCGGTAAATTTATGATACGCAAAACCGCTTTTGTTTTTGGTCTTTGGGCTTATCGGCACGCCGATAAACGCTTTTTTAAAAACGGCCTTGACGACTAGCACGGGTCTTAAAAACTTATCGCCTTTACCGTAAATTTCCGTGCCGATATTTCGCCCTATGCTTATCCAGTAGATTTTACCTGCTTTTACGTAACCTTGCTTTGAGCCGTCTAGCTCTTTTTTAATCTCGTTCCACTCGTCGAATATTTCGTTATTCATTAGTAGCCTTTTTAGTGTTTGAGCTAAATTTTACGAAAATCAGGCTTAAAATCTTTTCACAAGCTATCAGAGGTTATCACGCCCTTAGCTCTCTTTTGTTATTCTTTGCCTTGCATGCGAGCTTCGGCGCGGTCTGCTTGGTAGCGATGTCGATTATTTGCGAAAAATCGCGCACGGCTTGGCGTAATTGTAGCTCTAGGCGCTCGGCTCTAGGCAATAACGCAGGCTTATTTAAGTCGATTATCGGGGCGGTAGCTTCGGCGCGATACAGCGGTAAATTTAGATTATTCTTTTTGGCTTTGTCGTAAAAATAAACGCGCTCTAGTGCCGTAAGCCCCGTTTTTATATACGTCGTATCGCCTATTTGGATTTTGTCGAATACGTCCAGGTTAAACGGCTCGGGGCGGTCGAAACATAAATCGATACTCGAGACGTTATTAACCGCGCTTAAAAGCTCCGCTACGAGGTCAAAGGGCGGGGCGGGCTTTTGATATTGCTTTGCCCGTAAAACTCAATCACGGCGCGCTGCCTGCACTCGTTCGGGGCTTTTGTAGTAGCGTAGAATATGCTTAGATTTTCGAGTTCGTAAAGCTCGGTTATTTTTAGCCCTCGAAACTCGTAACGATTGGATATTTTTATCTCTTTTGTATCTTGCATTTTTCGCCACTTCAAGCCGTGATTTTTGGCTATGCTTTTAAGTAGCTCTATTTTGGTGTAGTGCTTGTGCGTTACTCTGTTTTTTAGGAAACTCGCGCGTATGGTGTCTATGGCTATGCTAGGCGTTTCAGCTAGTATTTGGGTAATTTGGGGTAATATTTCCACGTTTTACAATCCAAAGGGGGCGGCTCGCTTGACACTAACCGCCCCCCTAGAAGTCTTTAAAATTAACCCTCTGCTAATTGAGGCGCATTTTTTGCTTTTATCGCCTCGATTAGCTTTTTAGCTAACTTTACTTGACCCCTTGGCGTTATTAGAGTGATGAGGTTTAGCCCGCGCTCGCCGTTTGGCTTTGTAAACGTCTGCGGCTTGCGTCTAAAATAGCCCATATTTAGATATTTTTGCAAAGGCTCGTTATTGAGCATTAAAATCCCCAGCTCGCGCATTAGAGCGAATAAACGTATCTCGCCCGTGTCTATGCCCTTATCTTTATCGCAAAGTATTTTCGCATACTCGCCTATTTTAATATCGCCCTTGCTAACCTCAACGGCTCGCGCGAAATCTACGTAAGGCTCATCGGCTTTTACTTTGCACTCTAGGCGTTTTACTTCGTCCTGCGTATCGGCTAGCCTCAAAAGAATATCGGCAGCCGCTCGCGGGTCTGCTAATACGCTTTGAATAGTAACGGGGCGATCGTGACCGGTTAAGATGTAATCGCTTGCCCAATCTCTAAAAGCTACGGTTTGGGGCGTTTCCGTCAGTTTAAAGCCTAGAGTTATTACGCCTTTTTTAGTCCAAAAAGTCTGCTTTGCGTTATCTGTTGCATTTTGCAACAGATAAAAATGCACGCCCTCTTTAAACTCGTTCCTAGCTTTTTGTGAGCGGATAGCCTCCTCGCTTACGCCAAATCCCTCGGCTACTTGTTTATTTGATAAACTCCAAGTGTCTTGATACTCCGAAATCTCTAAATTTAGATTGTTAAATGCTACTATTGCGCTCATATTTTGCCCCCTAAATATCTTTTAGCTTTTTGGAAATCGTCGATACGCCATAATTTAAACCGCCTTTTAGGGGTATTTGCTTCCGTGCACCATCTAAATTTAACGATTTTTTCTCTAAAAAGCTCTACTAAATACTGATTGGCGTTACTTATGCCAAATACTCTTCCCGCGGTTATTTCCGTTCCGTCCCACATCATTTTTATTAATGCCGTTTTATGTTTGCTTCGCATCATCGGTTATTTTCCTCTCTTATGCCTGCTTTTATTTCTAGCTCTTTTATGCTCTTGCTCTGCGTCTGCACGATATGAAACAAATCATAAGCGCAATCTAGCAAAGGTTGAGTGGCGCCGTCCAGGCTCGCCACCTTGTAGGTATGTAAATGCTTTTTAAAAGCCTTTAGCATAACCTCATCGCCCGCGCTAAAGCAAAGTTTGCTAGGCGTAAATACTAGCTTACTCATTGTTTGCGCTCCTTTGAAAAAATCGCTCTCTTAGCCGTTGATTTTCGGCTTGGAGTGCTTGGGGTTGATCGCGCTGTTCGTGTAGGACTTGAAATAAATTAAAGGCTACTGCGAGCCCTTGATTTAATCCCTCTTTGTAGTCGCTAGGCTCGTCGCTTATCGCAGATTTTAAGACGCCCGGATAAACTTCGCCTAGCATTCGCGCAAAGTCCGAATAAAGCCCTTTTTCGGTTTCGTTTTCAAAGGCTTTCATATTACGCGCTCCTATCTTGTAAATACGCGTCTAGCTCGCTCTTTAAAAAGCGGATAGTGCGCTCGGTTAAGCGTTTTGGCTTCGGGAAATCGTCGCGTTTCATAAATCGCCATAACGTAGCGGTCGAAATGCCTAAATACTGCGCCGTTTCTTTTGGGCTTAGCGTGGCGTTCTTTGTGATTAATAGGTTCATAATAAAAACTCCTCTAAGGTGTTGTTTTTATTCATTTGCTAGCGTATGAATATGAGCGAAAATTTAGCAGATAATGCGGATAGTGTAAAACTCTGAAAATGTCTAAAATTGGGTTATTCTCTAGGATTTACCATTTTTGGACTTTTTCAGAATATTTTTTAATTTAATGGTTTTATGGATGTTATTATTTTATCTTTTATCTTTGTTAATAAATTGGCTAGTTCCCTAATATCGTCTGTCGCCTTTAGCCCATATTTATTATTTATTGTAAATAAAAAGCTTTCTATTTTTGCCCTGCTTGGCGGCTTTTTGTAGTATGCGTCCATCTTGACGACGCCTTTTTTTATTGTAAATCTCTCGCCCGTCATCTCTGCGCCCACTGTTGAGGCGCACCCATCTTTTTTAATCTTCTCCATTTCATTTTTTAAGTCGGCTAGCACACTATCAATTTCTGTTCCGTTATCGGAAAATGGGCGACGCAAAAAATCAATAAGGTTTAATTTTAATCCTGCTTTTATTAAATCAGCGCAGGGTAAAGTGGTTTTGTTAATTAAAAAATTTATGAAGTCATCTATTATCTTAATATCTTTAATTATCTCTTTTTGGGGTTTTGTGCGGGGTTTATTTTTGTAGATAAAATCATCATAAACATAAGATAAAAAAAGTTTAGCCATTTTTGTCATTTCGTTTTTTATGGTTTCTTTTTCGCTTGGATGGTCTAAAAAACAAAAGTAGCTTTCTGCGTCATCTAGTATATTATCAATCTCATCCCTAGATACACTCCAAAAAAAAGAGGCGTGTTTTTTGTTTGCAATTCTAAGAGCCTCAGTAATTGCAATGGCTTTAAATTTTAATTTAAAACTAATAAATGGCGTCGGGGCTTGAATTATGTTTGGTTGCATAAGCAATAAGGGCGTGCTATTGGCTAATGCGCTTTTAAGTTCATCTAATAAAATTAATCTAGCCATTTATTTTCCTTTCACTTCGTCCAAATAATCGCTCCACCACTGCATAAGCTCGGCGCGCTCCTCTAGTCTTTGGCTTCTGTCGTAGATTGATTTTATTTTATTGCGCTCTCTGTGGTCTAGGCAAAGTTCTATTATTTCCGCGTCTTTGCCGTGTCGTTTGATATTTTCGTTTAGTAGCGTCGAGGCGGTCGCCCTTAGCCCGTGAAATACCGTCTCATCGCCAAAGCCTAGCCGTTTAAGTGCGTAGTTGAGCGTATTCTCGCTTAGCGGTTTTAGGCTCGTTATGTCGCTAGGAAATACAAACTCGCCCCGCCTTATCTCGTATTGAGCTTTTAAAAGCTCTTTTACTTGCCTGCTGATCGGCACGGCGAAGTCTGCGCCCATTTTCATATCGCTAGCGGGAAATACGATGAGGTTTTTATCAAAGCTAACGTATTGCCATTTTAGCTCTCTGACGTTCGCGCTGCGTAAAAAGGTGTGTGCGCCGAATACTAACGCCTGCTTGGTGCTGTTTGAGCCTCTAAAGCCGTCAATCGCCCTTAAAAGCTCGCCTAGCCTCTCGGGGTCTGTTATCGCTCTAAAGTTCTCGCATTTTGATGTTTTAAAGGTATTGGCGAAAATAATATCCCTCGTCGGGTTATGTTCGATGTAGCCTTTATTGACGGCTAGGTCTAAAATCTTGCGAAGTAGCCTAAACGTGCGTTTGCTCGTGTCGTGGCTTATGCCTTTTTTGGTTTCGGTCTCTTGTATGCGCTCGATGACCTGCGCGTAGTCTCTGCGTGTTAGCGTTTTAATGTCGCCGTCTTTTAGATAGGGCATAAGGTAGTTATTTATCCGCCCCGTTTCTCTGCTTAGCGATGAGGTGCTTTTTGTCTGCTCTTTTTCTACCCATTCGCGCGCCGCGTCCTCAAATTTAACCGCCTTTTGAGCTATCACGGCTTTTTTGATGTCCTCGCCTCGCTCTTTTAGCCTTTTTAGCTCGGTCGCTTTGGCTCTTGCTTCGGCTAGCGTGATACTAGGATACTTACCTATGATGATTTGATTGGTTTTGCGCTCCTCGTCGGCATATCTAAAAATAAAGGTCTTGCTTACGCCGTTTTTGGTCTGCGTCGCATAAACGTAGAGGTATGGAGTAGAAATATCTTTTATCCACTCTCTAGCCTTGCCGTTTTTAAGCGCATAATTTTTCAGCTGACTATCTTTCGCAAATGTCGCCATTTTCTCGCCTTTTTAAGTCCTTTTTAAAAAGTGGGCTAGGGTTCGGTATCTCTTTAATTCTCCACTTTAATAATGTCAAAGCGTGCGATTTTTAGGGGTTTTCACTTCGCCCGTTTTTTGAGTGTGTAAAAATCTCGGTTTTTAGTCGCCCACACTCAAAAACACACTTATTTTCTTGAAAATGTATGATATTGTATGAAATCTTATGAAATGCTAAAAGCGGCTTAAAGCTCGTATTTTCGGGCTTTTTGAAAGCTTTTGAAATCTCGTGAAAATGACACTTGGTGGAAGCGAGGGGGATCGAACCCCTGTCCAAAAACAAACCGATCACAGCCTCTACACGCTTAGCAAAAGTGAAAATTTCATCTAAAAGGGCTCACTTTCCAAAACCTTATTTTAGACTAAGACAAGATTTCGGCTAGCAGCTCGTCAGGCCGCCAACCTACGCTAGCTAGGGTTACTCGCCGTTATCTTAGCTAGTATCGGACTAGGCGAGGCTCAACTGAACTTACGCAGCTTTAGCGTAAGCAGGAGCGTAGTTAACGTTGTTTGCGTTTAAATTTATTTGAGCTTTTTACGCTTTGCTCAAAGCGACGTGCCACCGTGACCGCTCTGCTCCTGTCGAAGCCAAGTCGCTCCCGTAAGAATAGGCTAAAATTAGCCTTGTTTTAAAGGTTGTGGATTATATTATTTTTTGTATTTTTTGTCAAACGTCTAGTTTTTGGGGGATTTTTACGATGTTTGCATCTAAAACCCCGAAAAACTCCGCATCGGTTTCTATATCGTTTTTGTATTTTTCAAACTGATCGCTCACCAAAAGCAACCAGTCTACAAAATCGTCATTTGCGGGCCCTTGCAGCTCTCTAGCCTCGCCGCAAATTTCCTCTGCTAATGTCGTTAGTTTAAATATCGGATTGAGCTTCATAAAGCTCGAGGCGGATTTTATGTTGTGAAAAATTCTAAAAAGCTCGTTGATGTTGGCGTTATATCTATCGTTTCTAGCTAGCCCGATGATGAGAGGTTCCATCAGGTCGCACATCAAGGAGTAATGCGACAAAAACTCCTCCACAATATCGTAAGAGTAGTCTATCTCGAGGCTTTTTAGTATTCCCATTTATTTTCCTTAAAATTGTTGGCCTGATTGTATCATTTTTTTGATAAAATTAAAAATAAAATACCTAAATTTAAGGATGAAATTTATGTTAAAAAATGACAAAAAAGTTACAATTTATGATATAATTAATAAAAAGGGTGTAGAGCCTATCGTTATGATCACGGCTTACGACGCTCTTTTTGCACGGCTTTTTGATGATTACGTCGACATTATCTTAGTGGGCGACAGTCTAAATATGAGTTTTAACGGCAAAAAAGACACGCTAAGCCTAAAAATGGACGATGCGCTTTATCACGTTAAGGCCGTTTTGCAGGGCGTAAAGCGCGCTTTTGTCGTGGCCGATATGCCATTTGGCAGCTATCAGGATGAAAAATCCGCGTTAAAAAACGCGACTAAATTTATCAAAGCCGGTGCGGACGCAGTCAAATTTGAAGGCGGTTTAAAAGCCGCTCCTATCGTAAAAAGGCTAGTGGGCGAGGGTATAAACGTGATGGCCCACATCGGACTCATGCCTCAGTTTGTGCGAAAAGAGGGCGGCTACAAGATAAAAGGACGTAGCGAGGCTGACGAAGCACGCTTGATCGAGGAGGCAAAAGCTCTCGAGCGTGCTGGAGCGTTCTCGGCCGTGGTCGAGGGTACGTTAAGTCCGGTTGCGGCAAAGGTCGCAAAAAGCGTGCAGATGCCTATCATCGGTATCGGCGCGGGTATCGACGTGGACGGACAGGTGCTCGTGTGGAGCGATATGCTCGGGTTTTTCGACGAGTTTAAGCCTAAATTCGTAAAGCGCTATCTCGACGGTGCAAATTTGGTGCGAACTGCGGTAGAAGCCTATGCTTGTGAGGTTAGAGAAAAGACCTTCCCGAGCAAGGAGTTCGAGTATAAATTTTAGCTTGTTTCGAGCAAATCTCGTCGGCGGGGCAAATTTGATCATCCGGTAAAAGGTGGCAAATTTGGTCCTTAGGCGTTAAATTTGATGAACGGAGGTTGGTTTAAAATTTACCCGTTCCCCGTCAAATTTGACGGGCAAATTTAGCTATCAAAACAAGACTGGATTGAAAACGAGGAGCGAGTTTTGAAAATTTTATTGATTTTAGCGACGTTTTTTAGCGCACTAGCGGCTTCAAATCCGAATTTTGGGCTAGGCATCGACAGTCTTGGCGAGCAAAGCGAGCAAGCGCAGAACGAGAAGCGATTTTCTAAGCGCGAGGAGGCCGCTAGACAGGCTATCGAAAATGCCGACTATGACGCAGCTTTTAAGATTTTATCGCCGCTTTGCCAGGAGGGCGACGCGATGAGCTGCGCGGCGCTGGGTAGTATGCATTTTAGCGGGCTAGGAGCCCAGAAAAGCAACGAAAAAGCCGAGCTTTTCTTTGAAAAATCTTGCGAGCTGGGAAATGGCACGGGGTGCTTTGATCTGGCGCTTTTAAACGTCAAGGAGGTTTTTGGCGCCAAGGATGAAAATAAAATATTTCGCCTCTACGAAAAAGGCTGCGAGCTAGGCTCTGAAGCGGCTTGCAACAACCTCGGCCTCATCTACGAATCACAAAACGATCTCAAAAAGTCCGTAAATTTATACGCCAAAGCGTGCAGGAAATTTGACGGCGCGGGCTGCTACAACTACGGCAGGATGATGCACGAGGGTCTTGGAGCGGAGCGCGATCTAGCAAGCGCGTACAAGGCTTTTGACACCTCGTGCTACATGAAAAACGCGCTTGGCTGCTATGCCCTGGGCTACGTTTATGAGCACGCGCAGGGTGTGGAGTTCGCGGTTTATGACGCGTACGACGGCTATTCGCGCGCTTGCAAGCTCGGCAACGACGACGGCTGCAGGGCGCTCGGTTTTGAAAACTACGAAAAAAATATTGAAATTTACGAAAAATTCGAGTCTATCGCGGAGGGGTGTAAATTTGGCAACGATAGCGATTGCAAGCTTTTAAAAGCGAGGATAGCGGAGTTTTAAGCTCGGGCTGATTTTCGGCGACGCTCGGCCGTTTTTCTGTCAAATTTAAGCTGATTTTTGAGATTTATCCGCTTCGGCGAGGCGGATAAATTTAAGCTTTGTTTGATTTTAAAACCCTAGCCTTTACGGCGCCAAATTTGACGCTACCGTCTTAAATTTGCTTTTTTTATTCAAATTTAATCACCTCATCTCCCAAATTTACTGTCGAACTCCGAGTCAAATTTAAACAAAGCTCAAAGCCAAAACTTACCCAAATTTTTGTAAAATGCGGCAAATTTACGAAAAACAGAGCCGAAAAAATGGATAGAATAGTCGAAATAGAAAAAATAAGCTTCGAGAACGATTTTGAGGTGTCGCTGCGCCCCACGCGCTTTGAGGACTATATCGGGCAGGAAAAAATCAAGCAAAATTTAGGCGTATTTATAAAGGCTGCCAAAAAGCGCGGCGAGTGCCTGGACCACGTGCTTTTCTACGGACCGCCGGGCCTTGGCAAGACGACGCTGGCGCACATCATCGCAAACGAAATGGGTGTGAGTATCAAGATGACGGCCGCACCCATGATAGAAAAAAGCGGCGATCTGGCGGCGGTGCTAACAAATTTACAAGAGGGCGACGTGCTGTTTATCGACGAGATACACCGCCTAAGCCCCGCGATCGAGGAGGTGCTGTATCCCGCGATGGAGGACTTTCGCCTGGATATCATTATAGGCTCCGGTCCTGCGGCGCAGACTATCAAGATCGACCTGCCTAAATTTACGCTCATCGGCGCTACGACGCGCGCGGGTATGATTTCAGCACCTCTGCGAGATAGATTTGGCATGGATTTTAGGCTGCAGTTCTACACCCGTGAGGAGCTGGCTCGTATCGTGCAGATCGCCTCGGTAAAGCTCGGAAAAGAGTGCGAAAAGGCCGCAGCTCTCGAGGTCGCTGCTCGCTCGCGCGCTACGCCTAGGATCGCACTGCGGCTGTTAAAGCGCATAAGAGATTTTGCCGAGGTAAACGACGAAGCTATCATCTCGCAACCTCGTGCCAAAGAGGCTTTGGACGCGCTTGGCGTAAACGACATCGGTTTTGACGAGATGGATATCAAGTATCTAGAGATCCTGCTCGCCGCCAAGCGCCGCCCGATGGGGCTAAGCACGATCGCGGCGGCTCTAAGCGAGGACGAGGGCACGGTCGAGGACGTGATCGAGCCCTATCTGCTCGCTAACGGCTACATCGAGCGCACGGCAAAAGGCAGGCTAGCTAGCGCCAAAGCCTACGAGGTGTTTAAGCTCAAATTTGACGGCAATGCGCAAAAAGGATTGTTTGAGGATTGAGGTGGGAAACTGGGCTCAACCATAAATTTTAATCGTCAAATTTTAATCGCTTTTTTGCTCGGGATTTTATCTCGGGTTTAAATTTAACGAGCATAAAAATCGTCGTCGTTTGCGCGCGTGTCAAATTTGATCGTATTTTTGTTGAAAATTAAGAGGGGCGTGAATTTAGCCGCTACGAAATTTTGTCAATTTTAAAACGAAAGTCGTAGGTTTGGTAAAATTTGAGCGAAAATCGCGCGAAAATTTGATTTTATTTACGGCTTGGAATCGTGCGATGGGGTGGTAAATTTCGGCGCAAAAGCAAAAACCCAAAGCGCCGAAATTTGAAATTTTATCTAAAACTAAACGACCAAGTGCCTTTATTTGTCTCAATCTGCGTTTCTAGAGGATCGCAGTTTACGCTAATTCCGCTTTTCTCTCCAAAATTAAGCTCAAGCGCATTATCCTTGCCGTATTTATCGTAAAAATCCGGTATAGCTAGAGTTTCGATCATTTCGTGTTTTTTAGCGTCATTTACAACCACGCTGTATTTATCCTTCCTAGCAATAAACCTAAAAGAATATTTATTATCTTTAGATGTTTTATACCAAAATGCAGGACAGTTTCCCCTGTTTACAATCAGTCCATATATCCTAAGTCCGTCTTCTAGCGAGGTTATGATAACCGCTCCTCCTCTAACCTGCACCTCAAGAGGCGCCTCATCCGCCGCCTTTGCTCCTTCGCTGCCGCAGCCTATGAGTATCGCCGCAGCTAACGCTAAACTTAGCTTCGTCATTTGTCTTCTCCTTTTAGTTTTTTGATAGCTTCTTTTCTTTGCCCGTCTTTGGGCTCGCCAAGGCTAGGTAAAGTTTCTAAAAGCCCTGCAGCAAGCTCCTCGGAAATCAAAAAATAGCAAGGATCGCCGCTTCTAGTAACGGGATAGCCGTTTTTGCCCTCCATGGAGCTTTTCCACCTCATACCTACGCGCCAGCCGCCCATACTACCGCTAAAACCATAAACAACCTCAAAGTCACCCTTTTCGTAAAACGTTTCGGGCTTAACGTCAAACGGATAAAAACCGCTCATTAATCTCCTTTAAATGAAATACAAAAAGGCATTCTATCCCCCCCCCTTAAAAACCAATTAATCTTGCACTCAAATTTGCCTCCTAATTTTTCTCTTAAGCTTGCCGGATCCGACCAAAAATAGCGTTAAATTTGCCGTATGCGCTTAGATGTCCGCCGCTGTCCCGCGCGCATCTAAATTTACGCCTGATTTACCCAGCCGTGCCAAAGCCGCCGCACACCTGCCCGTCTGCAAAACCCCGCAAAATCTGATATAATAAGCCCCTCAAAGGAAAAAAATGAATAATCGAGTGTTTTTCGGCATCTTCGCTCTTTGTGCATTGGCGCTGGTCGTGTACCTTTTTAAGCCATTTTTGCTAAATATCTTTATCGCCGCATTGCTCGCGGTCGCCACCTCAAACGTAAACGTCAAATTTTTACAGCTAACCAAGGGCAAAAGGACGCTCTCGGCGGCTCTTACCACGCTTGCGCTGTTTTCGCTATTTATCGCGCCGCTTTTGTACGCCGTGATCGAGCTGGCTAAACACGCGGCGAGCTTTAACACCGGCTACATAACAAACACGCTAGATTATTTTCAAAGCGGCAAATTTCAGCTACCAGAACCGATCAAATTTCTAGAACCAAAAATCAAAGAGATAGTCGCCGATATCGACGTCAAGGCCATCTCGGCAAATCTCATCGCAAATTTAGCCGGTATCGGAAAATCAAGCGTAAATTTTCTCGTAGACATGATTTTTATCCTCGTGTTTTTCTTTTTTGCGGTGCTTTACGGCAGCGAGCTCGTGGGCTACCTAAAAAGCGCGCTTCCGATGAAGGAGAGCGAGAGCGAGTTTATCCTCAGCGAAGTGGCCAACGTCATGAGCGTCGTGCTTTATTCTATCGTGATAAACGCGATTTTGCAGGGTTGCCTCTTTGCTATCATCACGATTTCCTACGGCTATAACGGCTTTTTGATGGGCATACTCTTTGCCTTTACTTCGCTCGTGCCAGTCGTTGGCGGATTGCTTGCTTGGGGGCCTATTAGCCTTTACGAGTTTGCTAACGGCAACACAGCGGCTGCGATCGTCATCGCCGTCTATACCATCGTCGTGATCTCCATCGTCGCAGATACGTTTTTAAAGCCGATCGTGATTAAATTTATCAACGATAGACTCGTCAAAATCCCGACTAAAATAAACGAACTGCTGCTATTTTTTTCGATGATTGCGGGCATAACGACCTTTGGCTTTTGGGGGCTTATTTTGGGTCCTGCGATCGTGACGTTTTTTATCTCGACGATCAAGCTTTATACATTGCTTAAAGAGCGCGCCGTCGTGTAAATTTGCCTAAAATCGGCGATATTTTTAGCAAATATCACAAATCTAACGCGAATTTTATTATTTTCTGTGCTATAATCCTTAAATAAAAAAATTAATGTTCCGCATTAAATTTGCGGAACGTAAATTTGCTAAATTTAACCAAGGAGTTTGTATGAAACTAGCAAAACTAAGTTTAGCCGCCGTTTTGGCGCTTGGCTTTTTAGGCGCCGCAAACGCAGCCGACACTTTTGGGGAAGCGTTTACCAAAGGAAAACTAGCGGGCAAGACCCAGGCTACCTACGTCGATCAAAAAGACGAACGCGCGCCGATACACGACGAGCAGCTGACGTCTATACAGCTTGAGCTTGGATACGTGACCGATCCGTTTTACGGCTTTAGGCTCGGCGTTACGGGACAAGGCAACTTCTTGCCGTTTAACAGCATGAGAAAAAGCGGCACTCTATACGACAAAGAGTGGAGAACGCAAGGCGCGGTAATGTCCGAAGCGTATCTAGGCTACGGTATAGGCCAGACCGATATAAAATTCGGCCGTCAATACGTAAATACTCCGCTAGTAGCGGGCAACCCGACTCGCGCATTTAAAGAGGCATTTGAGGGTCTAACGATCGTAAATAAAGACATACCAAACACAACTTTGATCGGCGGCTGGTATTATAAATTTCAAGGCAGAAGTGCCGTCGTAACAGGCGGCAAAGAGGGACGCGCTCCGCATTTTAAAGACAGAGTAATCGTCGGCGGCATGGGGCCTGTGGCGTATGAGTTTGATAATATCTTTACCGGCGCGGTCATAAATCAAGGCATCCCGAATCTAAAACTAACCGGCGCATACGCTAGAGTGACCGATCTTAGGCGCGGCGCTTTGCAGGGCGACATCAACTTCTACCTAGCCGAGGTTAACTACAAAGTACCCGTCGGCGACTTTAAGCTTGGTTTTGACGCGATGTATAAGGGCTCTCGCACTACAAGAGGCTTAGAAGATCTAAACTACGACGGAAATATGATCGGCCTAAGAGCGGGCATTTATGATTTCGTGGGCTTTAGCGCCTCTTATGCTTATACGACCGTCGGCGATAACGACGCCTTGGCGTTTGGTCTAGGTAATGGCCCCGGCTCATACACGCTACTTCCTATCCGCGGACCTTTCGTATTTACGGGCTATGCGGGCATGAATACGCATAAGCTTTTGTTTGAATACGACTTTAAAGAGGCGGGTGCCGAAGGCCTAAAAGCAAAACTGCATCTAGTAAAAGGCAAACAAGACGCTCCTCATCGCAACGCCGGTCCGACCGCAGCTAACACGCATATGAACGTCAAGGGTTGGGCAGCTCAGGCTAGCTACGATATATCGTGGGTTAAGGGACTAAGCGCAAGCGTCACGTACACGGCTCTTGAGAGAAAAAACTTTGACGCTATGGGTGCCGTTAAAAAGACCGACAACAACGAGCTTTGGTTGCAAGTAGGATATAAATTTAACCTTCTAAACTAGCTACTTTTAATGCGGACGCAAATTTGACGCGTCCGCAATTTCTTTTTATTTTGTTTTATTGTCGCAAATTTAGCTTCGTAAAACCGGCATAAATTTGATCTTTTTGAGCAAATTTGCACTTAAATTTAAAAGATAAAATCAAGAACAGTTAAATTTGATAAAACGAGATTTGAAAAAATAGCGTGGACTTAAAGGCTGAAATTTGTCCGTAGCGATCTAAAATTACTTTCGCGCTTTGTATGGATCGGCCGAAAATAAAAGCAAATTTACAGCTTGCAAGGACAAATCGTTTGTCCCGTGCAAGCTATAAATGAAGGCCTATCTTTCGTAAAATTTACCGAGTACGCCGCTGCCGATCTCCTTGCGTTCGCCGTTTTCTATCATCACGGCTTTGCGGTCGATATCGACGGTTTTATCGGTATTGATGATAAATTTGAGCTCATACGAGCGCGAGTTTATCTGTTTTGGCATATCTCCGAAAAATATCGGTTTTGGCGGGCGTTGCGAATCAAACGCGACCCATTGAAACTGGCTTACGAAGGTGCTAAATAAAAAGGCATTGCCGTTTAGCTTGTATTTGTTTGCGAGCTCGTCCGCGATCGCGTCGTTATCGCAGTTTACGGGCGCACTGAAGCTACTTTTCTTTGCTTTTTCTTCGTCGTATTTGCAAAATTTATTTGCCAACGCCAGCATCTCCTCTTTGTTTGCGTCGCTGCTGCCCTCGGTTTTTAGTTCGTTGTAGTTATTCATTATCCGCTCTAGCGTCTTTTCTAGACTTTTTTGCGCGTCGTCTTTGGCTTTTTGCACGGCCTCTTCGTAGCGAGCGTTTTGTTTGTCAAATTCCGCCTTAAGTACGTCGTTACTAACCTCGCAAGTTACTTTGACTAGCTTTAGATCGTTTCCGCTAACGTCTTCCCATTTTACCTTTTGGCAGCCCTTGTACCCGTCTACGGCGGTGCCTATCGTCATTGATTTTTTTATCGGTAGCGTGTAGTTTTTCACGATATCGATGTTGTTATCGCCGCATCCCGTTAGCGCCAAAACGGCAGCTATGAGAGAAAATTTTATTTTCATTCGTTCTCCTGAAATTTAAAAGTCTAAATCTGGCTAAATTTAGCTTAATGTTAAGACGCATTTAAAGCGATGGGCGACCGAATTTGGCGAATTTGCCTGCCTAAATTTGACTAGTAAAGCGGCAGATCTCAAGCTAGTTTTTAGACTTCTTTTGTGCTTTCTTATCTTTTTATCGCCCAGTCGTAGTGTGATGAGGCGCTGCTGGTGATGTAGGAGGCGAGATTTAGGTCGCCAGTGAAATCAAAATGCCCACGAGCAAAGAGCTCCTCATCGCTAAAATATGCCGTAAGCTGCATCACTTTTTCGTGTGTTTGCGCCAGCAGAGTTTTAGCCTCGCAAAGCGGCATATCTTGGTGCTTGCGCCAAATTTGTACGTTCATCTGCTGGTAGGTTTTCCAGTTGTACGGCTGCGGTAAAAATGAAGCCCGCTCACCGCTTAGGTTTTTTTGGATAAAATTTATCAAAAGCAAGTGCCACTCGTAAAGGTGTGCGAGCACGTCTCGGACGCATTTATCTCTATCCTCGAAGTCAAATTTGGCCTCTTGCTCTGCCTCATTCATACTTTCAACTAGCGACAAAAGCTTTTTGAAATTTGTCTCCGAAGCGTTTAGCAGGTCTATTTTATTCGTCGGTCGCGGCATTTTTTATCCTTGGCTAAATTTGAGCAAATTTTACAGCGCGTTTTTAAATTTGCGCTTTAAAGGTGCGGGTATCACCAAAAACAAAAGGTAAAATTTAATTTATATCTATATTTTAAAAATTAAAAATAAAATTTAAATATAGAACGCAAATTTGATTAAATTTTTAATTTATGAGCTATACGGTCTTGAATTTTAATCAATTTTATACCTATGATAATTTAGCCTAAAATTAGCGTTTTGAAAAGGTTAAATTTAAAAATAGACCACTGTTTTTCTACTTGATATATAGCTTTATATTTACAATGAAAAAATGTTACGATTTTACACGTTAAATTTATATTTTATAAATAGTTTCCGAAATATTATGGGTTTTGTTATCAAAAAGAATATCAAATTTACTAAATATAATAAAATATATTTATTCGTAATTTCAAGCTTTACCCCTTAAATATGTAAAATAAAGATAATTTTGGTCCTAATTTGAATTCCAAATATTGCCAAAGAACTAATTGTTTTTAATCAACTTAAATTTAGGTTGTAACAGTTAATATCCGCTTGATTTTTAAGAGCTATCTTGAAAAATAAACGAGGAGATAAAATGGATCGACGAGATTTTATAAAAAGCGCCGCCGCTTCGGCTGCTTGCGCGAGTGCCGGTATAGCGCTGCCTAGTTCTATGGCAGCTGCGCAAAACACAGCTGAAAAGGGCTGGCGCTGGGATAAGGCTGCATGTAGGTTTTGCGGAACGGGCTGCGGCGTAATGATCGCAACCAAAGAAGGCAAAATCGTAGCCGTCAAGGGCGACCCTGAAGCGCCGGTAAACCGCGGCCTAAACTGCATCAAAGGCTACTTTAACGCCAAGATCATGTACGGCGCGGACCGTATCACTCAGCCGCTTTTACGCGTAAACGAAAAGGGCGAATTTGACAAAAAGGGCAAATTTAAACCGATTAGCTGGGAAAAAGCCTTTGACATCATGGCTGAAAAATATAAAGAAACCATGGCTAAAAACGGCGTGCATTCAGCCTGTGTTTTTGGCTCGGGTCAATACACTATTTTAGAGGGTTATGCAGCCGTCAAACTATGGAAAGCGGGTATCAGAAGCAACTCCATAGACCCGAATGCTCGCCACTGCATGGCTAGCGCGGTTACGGGTTTTATGCAGACTTTTGGTATCGACGAGCCTGCGGGCTGCTACGACGACATAGAGCTAACCGATACTATCATAACTTGGGGTGCGAATATGGCCGAGATGCACCCGATACTTTGGGCGCGCGTCAGCGATAAGAAGCTAAGCGATCCTGAGCGCGTAAAGGTCGTAAATTTAAGCACGTATTCGACTAGAACGTCAAATATCGCCGATTCCGAGATTATTTTCGCTCCTTCAAGCGACGTAGCTATCTGGAACTACATCGCTCACGAGATCGTTTATAATCATCCTGAAGCCATCGATTGGGACTACGAAAATAGCCACTGCGTATTTGCGACGGGGCCTGCCGATATCGGCTACGGGCTTAGAAATAATCCAAATCATCCTAACTACTCAAACGAAAAAGACGTCGTAGAGACGGAGCTTCATAAGAAACTAAGCAAAAACGAGGGCGTGACTCTGGGCTATCTAGGCTATAAAGAGGGTGACGTGATGGAAAATAAAAATACGGCTACTGCGGGCAAACACTGGCAAATCACGTTTGAAGAATTTAAAGAAGCGCTTAAGCCCTATACGCTTGATTTCTCCGCTCCGCTAATAAAAGGCGATCCAAACGAGGATTTGGAAGAATTTAAGAAAAAACTAAAGCAGCTAGCCGACTGGTACATCGAAAAAGGTAGAAAAGTAGTCAGCTTTTGGACTATGGGCTTTAACCAGCACCAACGCGGCACTTGGGTAAACGAGCAAGCCTATATGGTGCATATGCTACTTGGCAAACACGCAAAACCTGGTGAGGGCGCTTTCTCGCTAACCGGACAACCAAGCGCCTGCGGAACGGCGCGCGAGGTCGGTACTTTCGTCCACCGCTTGCCTGCGGATATGGTCGTAGATAACGCCGAACACCGCGAAATAAGCGAGAAAATTTGGAAACTGCCTAAAAACACGCTAAATCCGAAAGTCGCTTCCCACTACGTAAAAATGATGCGCGATATGGAAGACGGAAAGATGAAATGGGCGTGGGTACAGGTAAATAACCCGTGGCAAAACACCGCAAACGCAAACCACTGGATCAAAGCCGCTCGCGAGATGGATAACTTTATCATCGTCTCAGATCCGTATCCGGGCATCTCGGCTAAGGTTGCCGATCTAATCTTGCCTACTGCGATGATTTACGAAAAATGGGGCGCGTACGGTAATGCCGAGCGCCGAACGCAGCACTGGCGTCAGCAAGTCCTTCCGGTAGGCGAAGCGATGAGCGACACGTGGCAAATGCTGGAATTTGCTAAGCGCTTTAAGCTAAAAGAGGTCTGGGGCGAACAAAAAGTGGACGATAAGCTAACGCTCCCAAGCGTGCTAGACGAGGCAAAAGCCATGGGTTATAGCGAAGAAGATACGCTATTTGACGTGCTTTTTGCAAACGAAGAGGCTAAGAGTTATCCTGCAAAAGACTCGGTAATGGAAGATTTTGATAACTCTGAAGTTTTTGGCGACAGCAGAAAAGTAGTCGGCTCAGACGGCAAGGTGTTTGAGGGCTATGGATTTTTCGTTCAAAAATATCTTTGGGAAGACTACCGCAAATTTGGCTCGGGTCACGGACACGATCTGGCGGACTTTGATACCTATCACAAAGTGCGCGGACTAAGGTGGCCCGTCGTAGACGGTAAAGAAACTCAGTGGAGATTTAACGCCAAATACGATCCGTATGCCAAAAAATACGCCGAAGACGGCAAGCAGTTTGCATTCTACGGCAATAAAAAAGCCAAGTTGCAAAAAGGCGATTTGACCAAAGTAACTAGCGGAGACGAGAAATTTTCTATCGCTAATAAGGCCAAAATTTTCTTCCGTCCTTATATGGATCCGTGCGAGATGCCTGATACTACGTATCCTTTCTGGCTATGCACGGGCCGCGTCTTGGAGCACTGGCACACAGGCACTATGACTATGCGCGTTCCTGAGCTTTACCGCGCCGTACCTGAAGCGCTTTGCTACATGCACGAAGGCGACGCGCAGAAGCTAAATTTACAGCATAACGACGTAGTTTGGGTCGAGTCTCGCCGCGGTAAGGTAAAAGCAAGAATCGATCTGCGCGGACGAAACAAAACTCCTTCGGGCCTAGTGTACGTGCCGTTTTTCGATGAAAACGTATATATCAACAAAGTCTGCTTAGATGCGACTTGCCCGATCTCAAAAGAGACCGACTATAAAAAATGTGCGGTTAAAATTTACAAGGCTTAATAATGCAAAATAGAAGAGAGGCTTTAAAATTTGGGTTAAAAGCGATTAGTTTGGTTCTCGCAGGCGGCTTTATCTGGAGTACGCAAACGACGGCTAAAGCCCAAACTCTACTCATCAGGCCGCCGGGTGCTTTGAAGGAGAAAAATTTCCTTAGCGAGTGCATACGCTGCGGGCTTTGCGTAGAAGCCTGTCCTTGGGATACGCTTAAGCTTGCGGATTTAGACGACGGATTGCCTTATGGCACTCCGTTTTATACTCCGCGAAATATCCCTTGCTATATGTGTCCGGACATCCCGTGCACGGTCGCCTGTCCGACCGGCGCGCTAGATACAAAGCTAGTGAGCGAGGATAACGGCAAGCTAAATATAAACAAAGCGCAAATGGGTATCGCTGTGCTGGATCCGAATTTTTGCATCGCTTACGAAGGACTTCGCTGCGACGCTTGCTACCGCGCCTGTCCTTTGATAGATAAAGCGCTAAGGCTTGAGTACGTCCGCAATGAACGCACACAAAAGCACGCGTTTTTTAAACCGGTCGTGGACGCCGACTACTGCACGGGCTGCGGCATGTGCGAGCAAGTTTGCGTGACGCCAAAAGCTTCTATCTTCGTGCTTCCGCGCGAGATCGGACTGGGCTCTAGCAACGAACAGTACGTAAAAGGCTGGGTCGAGGGCGCTGATAAAAAACTAAAAGACGCTGAGCCAAAAGAGTTTAAAACCGACGAGAAAAAGCTAAACGACTATCTAAATAGCGGAGATTTGCTATGAAATATTTGATTTTAAGAAGGATAAGTCAAATTTTAATCCTAGGGCTGTTTTTTGCGAGCAACTACTACGGAGTTAAAATTTTACAGGGCAATCTCAGTTCGTCTTTGCTTTTCGGAGTCGTTCCTCTTAGCGATCCGTTTGCCGTTTTGCAGCTATATCTAGCTAGTTTTAGTATCGCTTCGGGCGCGCTTGTGGGAGCTGCTATCGTGTTTGCTTTTTACGCGATTGTCGCTCCGCGCGCTTTTTGCAGCTGGGTTTGCCCGGTAAATATCATCACCGAAACCGCTCGCTGGGTCAGAGTAAAGCTTGGTTACGATAAAGATAAAAAATTCGTAAATTTCACGAGAAGCGCGAGATATTACGTTTTGGGATTTACGCTTTTTATCTCGCTAGTCACTTCGGCTCCGGCGTTTGAGGGCATTAGCTTTATCGGCATTATTCAGCGCGGCGTCATCTACGGCGGCACGCTGTGGCTATTCGTGGCGTTTGGGGTGTTTGCGATAGACGCGTTTATCGGTGATAGATTAGTCTGCTCAAAGCTTTGCCCGCTGGGCGCTTTTTACGCGATAGCAGGCAAATTTGCCCTTATCAGAGTAAAGCACGACGCGGCTAGCTGTACTAACTGCATGAAATGCAAGCTAATCTGCCCGGAAAACCAAGTGCTCGGCATCATCGGCAAGCAAAGCGGGCTTATAACCTCGAGCGAGTGCATCAGCTGCGGACGCTGTATCGACGTCTGCGATGACGACGCGCTCAAATTTAACATTAGAAATTTACTAAAGGAGAAAAATCAATGAAGGCGAGAATTTTGGCGGGATTGGCGTGCGCCGTCCTCGTATTTTCGGGATATGCCGAAGCTAAAGAAGAACAAAAAACCTCTAGCTCCGTACAAACTCAAAAAGTAGAGCAAAAAAATAAATCAAAATTAGCCGATAGCAAAGAAGCTAAGGATCTAAACATTTTGCGTTCGGCTAACGACGTTATGGACGAAGAAGAGGTAAAGCTAGCCGATATCAACTGGACGAAACCTGCCGCGGGCGAAGCGCAAAGATACGAGCGTTCTTTTGAAAACGCACCGCCGATGATACCTCATGATTTAGAGGGTTTGATACCGATAACTGCGGATAATAATATGTGCGTTACGTGCCATATGCCTGAAGTCGCAAAAGACGTCGGCGCGACTGCGATCCCAAAATCGCACCTTTATAGCATAAGAAACAAAAAAGACCTCGACGGTAAGCTTAGCGACGACCGCTTTAACTGCACCGTTTGCCACGTGCCGCAGGCGAACGTAGAGGCTAAGTTTAAAAATAACTTTAAGCCGGAGTACCGCGATGCTAACTCGTCTCAGCATTCCAATCTGTTAGACGTACTAAACGAAGGCGTTAGGTGAGCGTATCCAGACGCGAGCTATTTACTAAATTTTTGGGCGGCAAAACCGCTCAAAAATTTATCGCTCCGCCTTATTTTTGTGGAGAATTTAACTGTGCTGATTGCGAAGCGCCTTGCGTTAGTGCTTGCGATAGAGAGCTTTTAAGCTTTGAAAATGAAAGAATAAATTTTAAATTTAAGTCCTTGGGATGCAACTTTTGTAAAGAGTGCGCGCTCGCTTGCGAAGAGGCGGGACGAGAGGTTTTAAATTTAAAATTCGCGGCTACTATAGAAGCTAAAATTTTTATCGACGTGCATAGCTGTCTTGCGTGGAACGGCACGATTTGCTGTAGCTGTCAGGATATTTGCAAATTTAGAGCGATCGATTTTTTAGGCGTTTTTCGTCCGAGCGTAAATCAAAAATGCACGGGCTGCGCGCAGTGTATGGAAGTTTGCTTCGCGAATAGTATCAAAATGGAGACGTTATGAGAAAATTTATTTTATTTTTTACGGCGATTTTTTGCTTAAATTTGACCGCAAATTTAGCGGCGGCACCGCTTGAGATCTCGCAACCGGATAAGGTCATAAAAGCGGGCGCAAACGTGATAAGCTCAAATTTGATAGATGAAATTTTATATCTGGGTACGGACGGCAGCGAGCTTGATATCTACGACATAAAGGCGGATAAATTTTTAGAACCGATCAAATTTCGCACGGTCAAAACACACTTTAGCGACGAAGAGCCAGCAAAAATTTTTAGCATCGACCGGCTGGGCGATATGCTTTTGGTTTTAACAGAGATGGACTATAACGAGCGATATTTGTACGTTTTTAAAAAAGAAAACGATAGCTGGAGCGAGGTTAGCAATATGCACCTAGCCAATAAATCTGCTAAAAAAGCCTTTTTTATAGATGAAAAAACTGCGGTAGTATCGGACTTTGGCAATGAAATTTACTACATCGATCTAGAGAGCAAAAAAGCGGTCTTTAAACATAAATTTTCCATCGCGCTTTACGTTGATTTTGAGATCAACAAAACCCGCGATAAAATCGCTATCGGTGCCGAAAGCGGCGTGATTTATATCTACAATCTAAAAACTCGCCAAACCGAACAAACTATAAATTTCTTTAAAGACAATATGTATGACATCGACTATAAAAATGACGTCGTAGCCGTGGGTTGCATCGACAAACAAGCGGGTGTTTTTAACGGCTCGGTGAGCTATTTTAAGTCCGATTTTATCGTTTATGCGACGGGGCTTAGCGACGACGCCAAAACTCTAGCCTACATGAACGGCGAAGAGAGCGATATCCTGGTCTACGACATCGCAAGCAAAACAAAACTCGCGACCGTAAAAACCGGACAGCAAATTTTAAATGAAATTTACCTCTCCGATAGCGGCAGGCTAATCAGCGTCGCGTACGAAAAAGAGGTTAAATTTTGGAGCGTAAAATGAACATATCAAGTGCGATAGTATATACCAAAGACGGAAACGAAGCCGCCGAGGTGGCTAAAAGAATCGAGCAAGTAAAAGGCTGCGAGGTCATCGCCGCGCAAGACGGCAAGATCGTAGTCGTGATGAGCGCGGAAAATTTAGACGGCGAGATAGAGCTCTTTAAGGCGCTAGAGGGCGTAGAGGGCGTCTCAGGAGCCGCGATGATATACAGCTATCAAGAGGATTTGCAACAAGATATCGAAAGCATTAAAAAAAGCGGTAAGATAAGCGAAATTTTACTTGACGAAAACGTCGATGCCAAGGACATCGTATATAACGGCCACGTCGGCGATAGGGTAAAATAATTTTTTACCCATTAACTTTATCCTAAATTTGACGATATATAATACAGAGTAAAATCTAAAGGATAAAACATGCAAAGCATCAACGGTTTAAGCCAAAATCCATACATCCCGCAACCTCGCTACGACGTGCAGAACGTCCAAAACTCGGCAAGCGTAGATCAAAATGAAAATATCAAAAGAATGCAAGAAGCCTATGCAAATATCGACGCAAAACAGCTAACAAATAGCTATTTGTCGCATTTTCAAGCTAGGGCTGACTCAAATGCGAGCTCAAATTTCTTGTCTCAGGTTTCGGCCTTTAACGGCTCTGCAAAATTTAACGACATTTTCGGCGCTCAAAACAAAAGCATAAATTCTCTAAACGATATCTTATCGGGCGTCGATTTTAAATCTATCGGCTACGAGGGCAAGCCTATAACGCAGCTAAGCCAAAGCGAAGCCAGCGATTTAGTGAGCGAGAATGGATTTTTCGGTATCGCAAACACTGCGGATAGGATTTCAAATTTTATTATTAGCGCCGCAGGAGACGACTTGCAAAAGCTCGAAGCCGGAAAAGAAGGCATGCTAAGGGGCTTTAAAGAGGCTGAGAAAATTTGGGGTGGTAAACTGCCTGAAATTTCGCAAAAAACGATAGAAAAGGCGACTCAAGCCGTAGATAAAAGAATAGCCGAACTCGGCGGGAACGTCCTTAGTGGTCAGGCTTAAGTTTTTAAATTTAGCCGCCGTTTTGCTGGTTTTTAGCGGTTGTGCATTTTTTGAGAAAAAACCGCCACCAAAAGTCGTCCAAAAACCCGTTGCGCAAAAACCCGCACCCATTAAAGGCTCTTTACGCGGCGTAATATCAAACGTAACCTATGACGGCAGCAGATACTGTTACGATATAAAATCAATCGACGTATCAAACGGCAAACTGCCTAGCGGCAAGTACTGTGCGGATAAATTTTACTTTTCTAGCGGAGATACCGTCTATGCAAGCGTTTCAGGCGGACTCGTCACTGAGATGCTACTCATAAAAAGCGGAACGCACCACGTTACGCATAAAGGAAATAAAACGCCGAAATTTAAAAGTACAAGTCCTGCAAAAAGCCCACAACAGCAAGAAAGCAACAAAAAAATTCTAATCGAAGTTCCGAAAAGTGAAAATATCAGCTTTGATTAGCCGTTGATTTACCGAAATATTTTATAATTCTCACAAGCAATCAAAGTTAGAACTCCTTTTAAGAAGGGGATGTGCGTCCCCTTTTTTATCTTTTTATCTCGCGAAAATCCTTGAAATTAAGCTTTCATATTTAAGCTTTGTTGGTAGTATTCTTATTTTAATAATATTAAGTATCAAAAATAGCCTTGTAATAGCTTGATATATTCGTGTTTTATGATTATTTATGTTAAATTTTTGCATTAAGCTTACCACGACCGATTTTGTGCTAAAATTATGCCTATAAAACTTTTATAAAGGAGAACTTATGAAACTCGCTAAAATTTCTTTAGCTGCTTTGGTTGCGCTAGGCGCTTTCTCTACTTTAAATGCTACTCCACTTGAAGAAGCTATTAAAGATGTAGATTTTTCAGGATTTGCAAGATATAGATATACTCACAATAAAGTCCGCTGGAATGGTATGCCAGGCGCATTCAATAAAAATAATGCAAATCATAACTTCAGATTCGTAGGTACTTTTAAGGCTGCTCTTGACGATAACTTCTTTGGTGTTTTGGGTCTAAGATATGCAGCAAATGACGGTTCTGGATTTAATGGCGATACCACCAATACTACAAGCTCATTTGGTGTAAGAGAATTTTATCTTGGCTACAATATAAACAATACTACAATAACAGCTGGCAAGCAATTTGTTAAAACATATTTTGACGATGATTTGGTAGGAACTGGTTTAAGAGTACAAAACACTGATATATCAGGTCTTACTTTGGTTGGTGTTGCTTTTGACGCACTTGAAACAGATAGCATTGACTATGACGGTCGACTACTATCAGGCCTAGCAGGGTCAAAAAGCCTTAACTACTATGGCGTGGGTGCAATGGGAAGCTATGATCCTGTAAACTTTAAAGCTTGGTGGGCATATCTTGAGGATACCGCAAATTTATTTGCAGCTGATGCGGCTTTGAAATTTGACCTAGATGCAGTAAAACTAGGCTTACAAGCACAATATGTTCACAATGAGTCAGACGACAATAACTTTGGTGATGCAAATTTCTTTGCAGCTAAAGGTGATGTAGGATTTGCCGGAGTCGGTTTAAATGCAGGTTATATCTACTATAAGGCTAAAGACGATAAAACATCTTTCGTAACTGTTGAAGATAACGGCAAACTAATCAACCCAGGCAAACTACTTAACTCGGTCATGAACGGTAGCGCTCAATACTATAATAACATTAAAGACAAAAACGACTATTGGTTTGTCGGAGCGTCATATAAATTTAACGAGTTTGGCTTGTATGCTAACTATATAGACGGTAAGGGCTATAGCTATAGATATAATAAGAGAGTTGATAGAGACGAGTGGAACGTCGGCGGTAGCTATGCTTACAGCAAAAAACTTAATTTCTCTACATTCTATGCAGCAGCTAAAGAAAAAGACGGAGATCATAAAAATAAACACGACCGCATAAGATTTGAAGCCAAATACAGCTTCTAATCAAAAAAGCTAGTTTTATGCTATAATCCCAAGCAAATTTCCATTTGCTTGGGATTTTTAAATTTATCAAAAAGGTTTTTTATGAAATTTGTGCGTTTTTCGCTTTTAGCGTGTCTTTTTACTTTTTCTTTAAATGCTGCTGATGAGCCGAGCTACATATTTGAGGCAAAAGGCGAATTTGCAAAAGAGCTAAAAAGCTTGGTAGAAAAATATTCTAAAGACGAAAATATAAGTATAAATGTTTATGAAAAAGCACCCGAGACTGATAGCGGCGGCAAGTTTTTAAATATCGGCGTAGACGGTAAAAGAAAATATAGTGTAGAAAGGGGTCGCGAGCTATATGCTAAAAATTGCGCCTCTTGTCATGGTGAAGATGGAAACAAAAGGGCCTATGGTGCATCTGAGAAGTTAACCAAGATAAGCGCAGAGAATATAGAGGCCGCTTTTTCTGGCTATTTAAATGATCCTGAATACGGCGGAAATATGAGAAATCTAATGAAAACCGTTGCAGCAAAAACTACATATAAAGATCTAGGAGCTATCATTGCCTTCTTAAAAGGTAAAGATGCTTTATTGTACAAAGATGGTGTCCAGGAAAATACCGACGTTTCCACTACGCCCACACAGGGAAGCTACCTAAAATAATCAAATTTACCGAGTTAAATTTAACTCGGTATCCCCAAATTGCACTATAAAATTTAATTCATATAGTATATTTTAGTAAACACTCGGTAATAATTCATCTGAAATTATATATTTTTAAGCTTATCAAAGGTTATATTATGCTACTATTCTCACATATTTAATCTTTCTTAAGGAGAAAATAATGAAAATTGCTAAAATTTCATTGGCAACTTTGGTTGCACTAGGTGCTTTTTCAACTGTAGCGAGCGCTACACCGCTTGAAGAAGCTATTAAAAATGTAGATCTATCAGGATATGCTAGATATAGATATAATAATATTGCTGTCAAAGATAGTGCTGGGCAAAAAGACAATACTGTTGCACATCATCAATTTAAATCAGAATTTTCTTTTAAAGCTGCTTTAGATGATAATTTCTTTGGTGTTTTAACACTTAGATATAATTCCAACGACAGCTCTGCTTTTAATGCAGATGGACGCAGCGATAGAACAGATACAACAAGTCCATTTAACGTAAAAGAATTTTACCTTGGATATAACGTAGGTAACACTACAATAACTGCAGGCAAGCAAACCATAGGTTCATTCTTTACTGATGATGCTGTAGGCACTGGCGTCAGAGTTGAAAATAGAGATATTACAGGCTTGACTCTAACTGCATTTGCTTTTGATGCATTAGAAAATAATGGCGAGAGCGATGGCGCTATTTACACTAATGTCCCTGGTATCTTTAATAACAACCTATATGCGGTAGCCGCTATCGGCTCTTATGATCCGGTAAGCTTCCAACTATGGTATGCATCTTTGGTTGATTCCGTTAACCTCATCATAGGTGACGTAAACTTTAGTCTTAATGTTACTGATGATGTAAATGTCGGTGCTCAAGTTCAATATGCACATGCTGATATAGACAATAATGTTGGCGTTAACTTTAAAGATACGGATTTCTATGCAGGTGAACTTGGTACAAAAGTATTTGGCGCTGATGTAGCTGCCGGTTATATAGGCTACAAGGTTCACGACAAAGCTAAAGGTTTTGTAAGCCTAGAGGATCAAGGTTCATTTATAGATGTAGGCGAGATAAAATCTGCTCTTGACTATACTGCTCTTGAGGGTAAAGCAAACTTCTGGTTCTTAAAGGCAGGATACACTTTTGCTGAGAAATTTAGAGTGGGCGGCGATTACTCTAACGGTAAAGTTAAGCTTGCTTCAGGCGATAAAGAGAAATATCAAGAGTATGTAGCAAGACTAACTTACGACTACAGTGCTAAACTTCAGTTCTCAAGCTTCTATGCGTATGAGATCAACAAACACCAAGATGACTCAAAAGATAAAACTAAACAGCTAAGATTCCAAGCTAAATACACATTCTAATTTTAAATATCTCGGGTTTATCCCGAGATATTCTTCTTTTTCTCTATTTAAAGTTTATTTTTTGAGTACGCTCTTTAATACCTCGATAAAGCAGTTAAATCACCACTTTAGAATCTAAATTTGAATTAGTTTTCGGAGTATTGGGTTTCTGCTTATTTTGAAAATGTTAAAGATAACTAAGTTGATATTTTGTAGAAATTAAAATTTAAAAGAAAAAAGAATAGAGAAAGGGGCTTGCGCCCCAAAAATTAAGCCAAAGTAGCCTTTAGCATCCAGATAGCTTTTTCATATTTTGCGATTTGATCTTGCGCCATAGTTACAGTCGTGCTGTCTTTTGCTTCTTCAGCGACTTCTTCTAGCTTTTTAAATTCGCCCAGCAAGTGCTCGTACTCAGCCAAAACGCCTTTTAAAACCTCGGTCGGAGTGTAGCTATCTTTGTTATCTGTTTTTGGATGAGCTAGCTTGTTTAGCTTTTCTATTTTGGTGATAGCTCTACCGCCTAGTTGTATAGCACGCTCAGCGACGTCGTCGAATATCTCCGCCATATCTTCATAAGCTTTTTCGGTGTATTCGTGAACGCTAAAGAACTGAATGCCTTTTACATACCAGTGATAGTCGTGAAATTTAACGAATAACGCATGAGCGTCGGCCTGAATCTGATTTAACTGGGTAACAACTTTTGACATTTTGTCTCCTTTGATTTGATTTATGATGAAATTATAGCATATAAAACTTAAAGAAAAATAATTTGCAAATAACAAAAATTATTATTTGTGAGTAAATTTTGGAATTTGCTTATACTGTTTTGCTGGATATAGACAAGCATTGCTATCCGGTATAAAAAACAAGTTTAACTTTTGATCAGGCAAAATTAATTCTTCTGAGAATTCATACATTAAATTTAGAGTATGTAAGAATGTAAATTTTGTAACTAGATAGCGCGGGTTTGAAAATCATAAGATGATACATGACGAAAGCCTAAATTTGCTTACAATTGCGTTTGTTGAATGCCATTTTGATAAGTAAAATTTTAGAATTTTACAGACAAATTCGACTAACTATTGGTTTGTGTTAAAGCTGTCTCTCTGATATGCTTGCTGGCGTAGGTAAGCAGGCAAGGTAAAATTATTGCAAAACAAGCCAGTTTGCTAGCCTTAGAAAGTGCTAAAAAGTTGCATAATGTTACGCAAATTTTATAGTTAGAGTCGTTGCAGCACTGTAAATAAAAGCAAATAAAAAAGTCGTGTCGCGAGGCGGCTTATTACTTTGTTCGCCAACACTGACGGATACGCATTAAATTTCCGCCTCAAATTTGCTAAAACAAAACTGTGCAAATTTAAATCCAAAATTGCTAGCGATACTGCAAACACAATCTTGTAGGCTAAAAATTTACGTGAGCTAACGTTGTAATTTTACAAAGCAAAATTCGCGTCAAATTTGCACTCTCTAGAGCCGCACTTTAGTCTTGCTTGCCCGCCGTTAGCATCGT
Organism: Campylobacter showae CC57C; assembly: GCF_000344295.2. Lineage (GTDB taxonomy): Bacteria > Campylobacterota > Campylobacteria > Campylobacterales > Campylobacteraceae > Campylobacter_A > Campylobacter_A showae_B. The sequence continues at coordinate 50,619 of NZ_AOTD01000211.1, forward strand.
CTTTAGTATGCGTTTGCCGACCTCGACGCCTGGCTGATCGTAAGTGTTTATGCCTAGCATTATGCCCGTAGCTGACGTGAGAAGCTCAAAATAATAAATCAAAAATCCCGCGCTCGCCTCGTCTAACCGCTCAAGCTCGATGACGTCTACGCTGATGCCTTCTTGCACGAGCGCATGCATGGTGGCGCTACACTGGGCGTTGATTAGCTCGCCCAAATTTAGCCCGTTTACGAAGTCGCAGCCCTCAAGGCCGTTTAGGCTAATGCTCGGTATCGCAGTGTTTGCTCCTGCGGCCGCCACCTTGATGAAGCTTACCGTTTTATCCTTCACGCCGTCCATGATGAGCTGCAAAAAGCTGTGCTGATCGCGCGATCCGATGAGTCCGACGGGCGTGAGTCCGTAGCGTTTGTAGCCCTTTTTCTTACCCAGGCTCTCCGCCCATAGCTGCACGTACCAGTCGTTAAACTCCAAAAATCTATCGCCGTAGCTAAATATCACGTTGATCTTGGCGTTTTTATGCGTCGCGTAGTGGTAGGCTTTTTGTAGCAGCGTATCGTCGCCGTCTTCTAAAAAACGCTTTTTACACGCCCGCGCACCCTCTAGCAGCGCCGCCGCGTCGTATCCGCATAGCATTAGCGGTACCAGACCGATCGCGCTAAGCACGCTAAATCTGCCGCCGACGTTTTTAGGGATATTAAAAAATTTGATGCCGTTTTGCTTGGCGTAGGCTTCTAGCGGCGAGGCGGGGTCTGTTATGACGATAAAATTTGTACTCAAATTTGAGGGGTTAAAGGGCTCCCAAAATGCACTTAAACAGAGTAATCGTCTCGATCGTGGTGCCTGATTTTGATGAGATGATAAAAAGCGTTTCGTCAAATTTGATGCTTTCGCAAACTTGCTCGAAGCTAAAGGCGTCGACGTTATCGAGAAAATAAAGCTCACGCTCGCGGTTCCTTTTAGCGCCAGATAACATCGTTTTTAGCGCCTTGACGCCCAGACTGCTACCGCCGATGCCTACTAGCACGACGCTTTTTACGTGTGCGAGCGTCGTTTCAAATTCGGCGATTTCGCTTAGTAAATTTGCGCCGATTTCGGGCAAATGATAGTAGCCGATCTCGCCGCCTTTTAGCTCGTCGTTCATGCGTTTGGCGTAGGAGCCGATTGCGCTTAGCGGCGTTTTTTCGAAAAATAGCTCATTTTTTAGCATTTTTGCCTAGCTCGTAGAAGAAATTGGTCGCCTGCACGAAGCCATCGACGCTACCGCAGTCAAAGCGTTTACCTTTAAATTTATACGCCAGCACCATGCCGTCTTTGGCTTGCTCTTTTAGTGCGTCGGTGATTTGCACTTCGCCGTTCTTGCCGGGCTTGGTGCGCTCTAGGATCGTGAAAATATCAGGCGTCAGGATGTAGCGGCCGATGACGGCTAGGTTGCTCGGAGCTTCTTTTGGGTCCGGTTTTTCGACCATGTCGCTAACCATGAGCAAATCATCCTCGATCGCGCGGCCCGTGACGATGCCGTAGTTTTTGCTCTGCTCGATCGGCACTTCCATTACGGCAACGATGCTGCAGCGGTATTTTTCGTAAATTTTTACCATTTGAGATAGCACGCCTTCGCCCTCTTCGTTGATGCAGAGGTCATCAGCTAGCACTACGCCAAATGGTTCGTCTCGCACGAGGACTTTGCCCGTGTGGATGGCGTTGCCTAGGCCTCTCATGCTCTCTTGGCGAGTGAATGAAAACGTGCAGCGCGCCATCAGCTCGCGGATATCGACGAGTAGGTGCTCTTTGTTCGTGCCCGAGATTTGATGCTCTAGCTCGTAGCTGATATCAAAATAATCCTCCAGCGCGCGTTTGCCGCGACCTGTGATGAATGCCATATTTTTCATGCCGGCCTCCAGCGCCTCGTCCACGCCGTAGTGAATGAGCGGCTTTGTGAGGATCGGCAGCATCTCTTTTGGTAGCGATTTGGTTGCAGGCAAAAATCTCGTGCCGTAGCCCGCAGCCGGAAATAAACAAGTCTGTATCATAAATTTTCCTTTTAATTTTTTAGGAGATTATAGCGAGTTTTGGCTTATTTGGAGTATTAAGGATGATTTGGCGATAAATTTGCGACTTCTTTTTTGAGCGCTTTTTACCTACCGAGACCCGCACCTTGAAAACGTAAAATTTAACTCCATCAAATTTACAAACATGCGGCGCGACAGCGCTAACGCACCCCTTGAACGTACAGTGGGGATGGTGGAGTTTTCTGCGTCGCTGCGCTAGCAGCTACAAGCCAGACCGTAAGTAGAGCCCCTTCCGCCGCCCAAAAAAATAAAAAGCTTGACAGAAAAGAGAGCTTTTGCTTTACGGCACTCGTTTTGTACTCGCACCCCCTCTTGGCACATAAAAGTAAAGAGATTTAAGGCAAGTTAAGGGTTTGACATCAAATTTAAAAACCAAATTTAGCACTTTCAAGATGCAGGTCTGGGTGAGTAAAATTTAAAGTAAAGCCAAAAATAGGGCGCAAATTTACAAATTTAAAATGCGCCGAATTTGACTAGCAAATTTGACCGCCAGGCGGCGGCAAATTTATATCCCTTTAAACGCCGCCTTCGCATTTTCTAGGTCGTTTGCATCAGGGTGAGTTGCGGCTCTAGCCCATCTGGCTTCGCGCTCTGGAGTTACGGCGTAGCGCGGGTCGTTAGGCGCTGCTTCGCCCATTTTGCGTAGCTGCTCGATGACTTTTGGATCGATCGCGCCTTGACAGTAAAACTCGCGTAAAATTTCATTTTCGCCCTCGCGTAGCACGACTTTTGCCTTTTCTAGGCAGTTCATCGCGTGCTCGTGCTCAGGATCCATCCCTAGCGTCATGAACAGGCCGACTTTTTTGCCCTTTATCTCTCGCAAAAAGCGTTTAAATTTAGGCTCGGCATCGCCCTTATCGACGTAAAATCCAAGCGCGATAAAGTCGTAGCCGTCCAAATTTAGGTGTAGATTCTCGCTAAATTTGACCGCCTCGCAGCCAAGCTCGTTTGCGATGGCAAGACCGACTTTCTCGGTATTTCCAGTCGCGCTCGTGTAGATAACTATTTTTTTCATTCAAAGTCCTTTTGTGAGATATTTGCTACTTCGGTGCCGATCGACATACCCCAAAATACGCCGTCGGTCGTGTAGTTTAAAAAGCCGTTTTCTATGTGCATATAGCCTTTGCTTTCGCATTTTTTGAAAAACTCCATTAGCGCGCTAAAGGTCTCGTCGCTAACTAGGCTTTTTACCTGCGCGAGGTCGATTTTTGGGTACATAAAGAGGCTTTTTAGCCGCGCTTCGGCACGCTGTTTATCGTCTACTTTGTTTATCATACGCATTTTTTCTTTAGCGTTATATATGTCGTAGTAGCCTCGCCTTCCGCCAGAGCCTCTTCCTAGCGGCAGTATATCGGCGCCCTCGTGGCTTAGGCGGATATATTGATAGCGGTCGCGGCCGATGCGGTTAAATTTAGTATGCTCTAGCACCTCGTAGTTGCCCGTGCCTAGCAGCTTTTCAAAGAAAGCGTTGTGCAGCTTATGCTCGTAGTTCACGTCGTAGTAGTCCTGCGAGACCGTCTTTGCGAGCTCTGATTTCTCAAAAAGCTGAAGCGAATAAAAGCTCGTGCTGTCGATCTTTAGCTCGTCTACTAGGCGAGCGTCTTCTAGCACTTCGTCTATCGTTTGCTCAGGGTAGTTAAAGATAACGTCCGTGCAAACCATGCCGCTAAAATTTTGCCTGATCATTTTTAGATGCTCTATCGCGCCTTTTTTGTCGTGGACGCGGTTTAGCAGTTTGCGACCTTTGTCCGAAAATGTCTGCACGCCGATGCTAAAGCGGTTTACGCCTAGGCTTTCTAGTAGGCGCACTTTGCTCAAATTTAGATTATGCAGCGTGGTTTCTAGACTAAATTCGCAGTCGTCCGAGATATTAAAATTTGAGCGCAGAGCCGTGATAACCGGCTCTAGGTGCTTTTCTTTTAGTATCGTCGGAGTCCCGCCGCCAAAATAGACGCTGCGGATATTTTTAGCTTGTAGATACGGGAATTTACCGTATTTCTCGATCTCGCCCAGCAGATACTGCGTGTAGCTGTCTAGCTCGTCTTCTAGCTTCGTGCGGTTCATCGAGCAAAACGAGCAGATATTATCGCAAAAAGGCACGTGGATGTATATCACGCCGTCCTTTTGCGTCGGTAGCTCCTCGGTTAAAAATTTCTCGACCTCGGCGTTAGTCGCCATCTTTATCTTTTTAGGACGCGTCGGTCCGGCGTGCCCTTTTTGCCTGGTTTCAAACATCTATTCCTCCGTTTTGAACTCGTAAGGTTTGGTAATTATACAATGCGAAATATTTTTTAATGCTTTAATTTCTAATTCCTTTGTTATTTTCACCGCTTCGTCGTTAAAAATTTTGTTTTTCCCGCGAACGGCGACGATCTGTATCTGTCCGTCAAATTTAAAATCGACCTCGACCTTAAACGTCCCGCTTAGCCGCAGCATGATCGCTTTTTTGGGGTATTTGGCCTCAGGCTCGCGCGCCACGGTAAAGCCGACGCCCTCTTTGCACGCGTTTTGCTCTTTTGCTTCGCCGTTATTTTGCGCGGCGGGTTGCTTTGCGGGAGTTAAATTTGAGCTAGGCTGCGCGCTTTGCTCGGCGGGTAAATTTTGAGTCGGCGCGGGCGCGAGTGTGGGTTCAAATTTAGGCTCGTCTTTTACCGCTTGCGCGGGCTTTGGCGAGATTTGTTTTTTTATTTTCGGTTTTGGCGGTTGCTTTTTCTCCTCCTTGGGTTTTATGGGTTCGCTCTTTACCGGCTTTGGCTCGGGTCGTAAAATTTCTGGTTGCGGCTCGGGCTCAAATTTGACCGGCTCGGGCTGCGTTTCTTTCGGCCTTTCAAATGGCTCGGCGCTTTGAGGCGGCACGTACTCTCTAGTCTCTTTACTAGGCTCTTCTTGCGTCAAATTTAGCTTTATATTTATCGTTTCTTGCGGTTTTGCGCTCTCTATTGGGCGCGAGTTTAACGGCAAAAAAAGCAGAGCTAAATTTAAGACGAGCGAGACTAGAAAATAACGCATTATTTGCTTAGCATCTCGTAAAATTTATCTACGGCTTCGCCTATGCGAGGCGTTCCTCTAAGTAGCAGCGAGGAGGGCACGGTGAGTACTTTGCCGTTTTTTGCGGCGGTCGTTTTTTTAAGCACCGGATTTTGTTTTAGGAAATTTTCGCCGTCGCCGCCCATACCGCCGATAACGACGATGTAGTCTGGATTTTGCGATAAGATAAACTCGGTCGAGACGATCGGAGTTGAGCCCTCTACGCTATCGGCGATGTTTTTTAGTCCGAGTTTGGTAAAGATATCGCCCGGCAGCGTCTTTGAGCTAAAGCCCGTAAGCGGCGTCGAGGAAAATACCGCTAGTATCTTTTTGCCCTTTACCTCGCTGTTTGCAAAAGAGTCGATTTTGGATTTTATCTCGCTTACGACTTCGCTCGCTTTTTGCTCTTTGCCTGTTACTTTGCCGATTTCTTCGATATTTTTGTAGATATCGCCGACGCTATCTGCTTTTAGCGTGAGGGTTTTTAGGTTAAATTTAGCAAGGCTCTCGTTTACGTTTGCCGAGTGAAAGCTGGTGATAACAAGATCGGGCTTTAGCTCGACGATCTGCTCGATATTTGGCTTTGTGTACGTGCCTACGCTTTTTAGCTTTACGGTTTGATCCTCGGGCCAAATTTTAGAAAACTGAAGCGTAGCGATGGCCGCTAGCTGATCCTGCGCGCCTAGCATATAGACTATCTCGACGACTGATGGGTCTAGTACGACTAGTTTTTTGGGCGCGTTTGCGGTTAAATTCGCCAAAAGACAACCGGCTGCAAGTAAAAGTGCGGCTATTTTTTTCATAGAAAATCCTTTCAAATTTGATTTGTAAATTTATCGCTTTACGGGCACGACGAACGGCATCCCGTCGTGTTCTAAAATTTCGCAGTTTAGTCCGTAGATTTCATACAAAATTTCTTTCGTATAAAGCTGCTTTGCCGTGCCTGCGTAGCGTATCTCGCCGTCTTTTAGCATCACGAGCTCGTCGCAAAACATAGCCGCTAAATTTAGATCGTGTAGCACGGCTACGGAGAGTAAATTTAGCTCTCTAGTCAAATTTTCGCAGATCTTTAGCATCTGAACCCCGTAGTTTAGATCTAGCGCGCTCGTAGGCTCGTCAAGAAGCAAAATCTTTGGCTCGCTAACTAGCGCTCTAGCTAGCAGCACCCGCTGAAATTCGCCGCCGCTTAAGGAGTGGGCGCTGCGTTTAGCAAACCTTTCCACGTCAAGCAGACGCATGATCTCGTAGGTTTTGGCTACGTCGTTTGCGTCGTATCCGCTAAACTGGCTTTTTAGATGGCAAAAGCGCCCCGTTAGCACGATATCCTCGACCGTTAGCGGCATACTTAGAACCGTTTTTTGCGGCACGAAGCCTAAAATTTTAGCCAACTCTTTTAGCGAATAATCCTCCAGCTTTTTGTTTTCTAGCGTGATCACGCCGCTATTTGGCGATAAAATTCTTAGGATATTTTTTAAAAGAGTGGATTTGCCGCATCCGTTTGGACCCAAAATCCCTACGAACCTACCGTTTTTGAGGCTTAAATTTACGTTTTTTAGTATCTCTTTTTTGCCGTAGCTAAAGCATAGTTTTTCTACTTTCACCTTATATGCTCCTGCTTGAACGGATAGCTAAAAATAGAAAAAACGGAGCGCCGAAAAACGCCGTAACTACGCCTATAGGCACCTCGGTCGGGCTTAGGACGCTTTTGCCTATCGTGTCGCAGGCTAGCAGGAAAAGCCCGCCCGCAAAGGCGCTAATGGGTATCAAAACGATGTTGCTCGAGGTCTTTAGTATCATGCGCAAGGTATGCGGGATGATGAGCCCCACAAAGCCTATCATGCCCGTAAACGCGACCGAAAACGCCACGGCTAAGGATGAAACGATAAGTAGGCGTTTTTTCATCTTTTCGACATCCACGCCTAGACTTTGAGCCTCTTCGTCGCCGCTTAGGATGACGTTTAGCTCAAAACGCTTAAAGTAAAAATACGCCATAGATAGCACGAGAGGAACGCTGATGTATGCGATCTTTTCCCAGTTGGCAGAGCCTACGTAGCCCATCATCCACGCTACTATCTTAAAACTATCCTCGCCGATGAGGTAGGTCGCAAAGCTCGTAAATGCGCCCAAAAACGACGAAAACGCGATACCGATAATAAGAAGCGTGGCGATGGATTTGCCTTTTTTAGAGAGTTTAAAAATGAGCACCGAAAGTATCGCCGCGCTAAAAAAGGCAAACACGCCGTAGTAAAAATCGGGAAGCTTTAAAAGATAAGCCGCCACGGCGCCAAAGGTCGCGGCGGAGGCGATGCCGATGATGTAGGGATCGGCTAACGGGTTTAAAAACACGCTTTGTACGACGACGCCAGAGCTTGCTAAAAGCATGCCGATTAAAAAGGCCATTATGACGCGCGGCAAGCGAATTTCTAGCAAGATCGTTTCTTTTATCTCGTCTATCTCGCCGCCGCTTGCAAATTTGATTATATCTTGCCACGAGATATCGGCTCCGCCGAGGCTAAGCGAAAATATAAAAAGCAGCGCCGTAAGCGCCGCCAAAACCGCCGTAACTCCGTTTTTAGTAGGCATACTTAAACTCTACGTAGTAGTTTCTCTCGTCGGCGGGCTCGTATATGTCCTCTAGCTCGCTTTGATAGGCGTTGTATTTTTTGTTGAATAAATTTTTAACTCCCGCAGATACTGAAAATCCGCCTTTAAATTTATACTTCGCCCCAAGATCCACTAGCGTTCTGGATACGGTTTGCGTCTCGTAGCCGGATATATCCGTTACGCCAGAGTAGATCGCTCTTTTTAGCTTTGATAGGTATTTGACGTCAAGGAGTAAATTTAGATCCTTGATCGGCTCGTAGTCGATGCTAGCGACAAATTTGCTCTTTTGTACGGTCGGCACTTCCATGCCTTTGTTGTTACCTTTTTTAAATTCGGCTTTTACGTAGGAGAATGTCTGGCTGGTTTTTAGATTGTCTAAAATTTGCTGTTCGGCGTAGAGTTCGGCTCCGTATCTCCTGACGTCGTCTAAATTTATAAAAAACCAACCGTCGGTTATGTTATTTGTGAGCGTTCTGGTGTAGATTTCGTTTTTCGTATCGGTTAAAAACACGGTTGCGCTTATGAAATTATTATAGATCATATCTCTCACGCCAAGCTCGTAGGTTTGGTAGGTTTCGGATTTTAGATTGTTTACTACGTAGTCGGTTCTGTTTGGCTTGTCTACGAACTGAACTGGCGATGGTGAGACGAAGCCGCGTTCAAATTTAAAATAAACGTTGCCGGTGTCTGAGTACTTAAAGCTAGGCGTTATCTCAAAGGCGTGGTTGTCCGAGTTTTTCTTGCCTTTAAAGGACGAATCGCTAACTATCGTCCTGCCCGGCGTCATCTTTACGACGGAGTGTGAGCGTCTATCCATATCGTTTCTAGCTAGCTCAAGTCTATATCCCGCGCTCAAAGAAAACTGATCGGTGAAGTCGTGCTTTTCTAGTACGTAAAACGAATGCGTTTTCTTTTCTACGTCAAATTTGGTCGTGACGTCGGCGCTTACCGTGATAGGTCCGCGTCTGCTCGTAGATTTCGAGAGTATAGATCTTTTGGCCTCTTGTCTTAAAAAGTCGTAGCCGAATATAAAATCTCCGCTGCCGTAGCCGTATTTGCCCTTAAATTTAGCTCCGGCTTGTTTGTCGGTTAGCCCTAGTGATCCGCTGCCGCCGTCTTTGTAGGCGCTATAGGAGTCCATGGTTAGTTTTTGATAATAAGGCGATAGATTAAACGTCAGCGCGTCGTTTAAATTTATAGAGTAGTCGGCGTTTACGCTAACTCTTTTGTTTAGATAGTCGGTTTTGCTTGATCCCGCTTGTCTTCTGTCTTGCTCTAGCTGAGCTTTGCTTAGAGCGCCGGTGGTGCGGCTTTTGTCTTTAAAATAGCTTGAGTTTATAGATAGCGCCTGATCGTCCGTTATCTGATAGGTTAGGCCGCCAGAGAGGTAGTCCTCTTTGGTTTTATCCCCGCGTCTATATCCGTTTGAGTCCGATTTTTTCGCGTTTAGTTTCAAAGATAGCGCGTCAGTTACTCCGCCTCCCACGTTTAGGGATACGTCTTTATACGAGTAGGAGGCGAGCTTGCTAGATACGCCGGCGTAAAATTTCTTTTTACTCTTTTTGGTGATGATATTTATCACGCCTCCCATCGTGCCGCTACCGTATAGCACGGTGCCGCCTCCCGGGACTATCTCTATCCTATCTACGTCCTCGATAGGTATCATATCTACGGGGATCCTAGTAGGCGTAGTGTCGATCATGTTTAAAGCGACGCCGTCCACCATCACCTTTACGGTCGTGGTCGATCTAGCCGACGAGCTCCTCCTGGAGCCTTGTCCGCGCATATCTACGTTGTTGCCGTTTAGGCTGACGCCCGGAGCCTTTTCTAGCGCTTCTTTGATATCGCGGTATCCTCTATCCTCTATCTCTTTTGCGGTTATTACCGTTACGTTTCTAACCTCGTCTTTTAGCGCGCTCTCAAAGCCCGTCGTAGTTATGACGGTGGCGTCTAGTCTAGTGGAGCTATCCTCCGCGGCATATAAATTTAGGCAAGCTATCAGCGAAAGCGCGATAGCTCCTTGGCTTGATTTGGCAATCATGGTTATTCTCCTTGGTTAAATTTACAGGGAGATAAAACTAGGCTCATTTTCTATCCTTTGGGCTTTTTCTTGATATTTAGCTCGACGTTTTGCGTGCCGTTATCTTTTAAAATAGAGATCAAATTTACGACCTCGCCGTAGTTTATCGCTTCATCTGCGTTTAGTTTGATGCTCTCTTTTTGTTTTGGGGTCAAATTTGCGATTTGAGCGGCTAGATCTGCTAAATTTAAGCTTTTTTGCTCGCCGCCTACGCTCAAAAGCACTTCGCCGCTAAGCATATAAAAAACCTCGACGTTTTTGGTATCTTTTTCGTCTAAATTTGACGCGCTTTGGGGCAGGGCGATGTCGATGTGGGCAAATTTGTTAAAAGATGTTGTAACCATAAAAAATAGCAAAAGCACGAATATCACGTCGATCAAATTTAGCATCGAGATGCCGGCGTATCTGGCTTTATCTCTGCAGACATACTTCACAGCTTCTCCTTTCAAAACTGCGGCCAAACAGGCTCATAATGCGGTTTAGATCGTTTAGGATGAAATCTATCTTTTTGCTAATCATAAGAAAAAATATCACGCAAGGAATCGCCACTATAAGCCCAAAAGCCGTCGTGTAAAGCGCCTCGGAGATACCGACTGCTACGAGCGGAGCGTCCACTCCGCCGCTAAGTCCGCTAAAGGCCTTTATCATACCGACTATCGTGCCAAGCAACCCTAGCTGCGGGCTCGCGCTAGCGCAAAGGCCCAGTATCCACGTGCGCCGCTCAAGCGAGGTTAGCTGCATAGATACGGCCTCCTCGGCGATGTAGTCGATCTGCGTTTTGCTAGCGCCTTCGCCTAAATTTTCCGCGACGAAAAGCGCGGTTTTGGCAAGCGAGTTTTTGTAGCCTTTGCAAAATTCTTTGATTTTTGCGTAGTCGCCTTCTAAAATGAGATTGCAAAGCTTGATCTTAAACGAACTAGTCGCGTCTATCTCGGTAAATAAAAAATACGCTCCCTTTTCAAGAAGCACCGCAACACCGAGCACCGAGAGGCAAAATATCGGCCACATAAATATACCGCCGACTTCTATATACTCAAACATTTTAATCCTAATATTAATTATCAAAAGCGGTTTATTATACCGCCGCTATCATTAATCGGTAATAAAATTTGACGAAATTTCATAGCGTTAGATAACAAAATCCAAATAACGTTTCGCAGGGAAACGCAGCGCCTAAAAGATAAAATTTAGGGCACAAAGCCCTAAATTTAACGGTTTAGTAGGTGTATTTAAACTCTACGTAGTAGTTTCTTTCGTTTGCCGGACTATACTCGTAGATGCCGGTTTGGTTGTTTTTGCCTTGGTAGTCGTAGTATTTTTTGTTAAAGAGATTTTTTACGCCTCCTGTTATGCCAAACCCGTTTTTAAATTTATACGAAACGCCTGCGTCCACGATGCTGCGAGAGGAGATGTTGTCGTAGTTTACGTCCTTTTTCTTTGAGTAAAATTTATAGTCCGCAAACAGGTGCAAGTCGCTCACGATCTCGTAGTCCGCGCCGAATATAAATTTGTGTTTTGAAACGTAGGGCACCTCTTTGCCCGCGTTATCGCCTTTTTTGATCGTGGCGTTTACGTAGGCGTAGGACTGGCTCAAGATCAGCTTATCAAAGAGATTTTGCCTGCTAAAAAACTCAAATCCGTAGCGTCTGGTTTTTGCGATGTTGTAGTATTTCCAAGCGTCTCCGTGGTTGGCTCCGAGCTCGGCATAGGCTATCTCGTCGCTAGTATCGGTTAGAAACACGGTAGCGTTTACCGGCATGCTCGCGACGTGATCTTTTAGCCCGATCTCGTAGGTGTTAAATTTTTCCGATTTTAGGTCGTTAAATTTGTATTGCTTGGTCACCTGATCTTTGTCGGTTAGCTGAGAAGGCGAGGGCGAGATGTAGCCGCGCTCAAATTTAAAATATACGTTTCCGGTGTCGGAGTATCTGAAATTCGGCGTAAACTCAAACGCGTGGTTGTCGATATCTCTGCCGTCGCCTATGGCGTTGTAGCTAGTCGTCGGAGGAAAAGGTATGCCGTTTCTAAAGCCCTTCATGTCTGAAACCCTGCTAGCCTCGTACTGCGCGCGCTCAAATCTATACCCAAAGCTTAGATCAAAAAGCTGCGTAAATTTATGCTTTTCCATAAAATAAAGCGCGTGAGTGGTCTTTTGTAGATCAAGCGTCGTATCGTGCTTTAGGCTTATCACGGGCGATGTTTTTACCTCGTAGTGCGACTCTCTATCGCCCTTGTTTTGTTCGTAGTCGTAGCCGAAGATAAACTCGCCGCTGCCGTAGTCAAGCTTGTTTTTAAAATTTACGCCGTATTTTTTATCGCCGAAAAGCCCTTGCGACGGATAGCGCACGCCACGAGCCGACTCGGTAGATGAGGTTTTGATTTTGATTTTTTGATAATACGGCATCAAATTTACCGAGTAAAAGTCGTTAAATTTACCCTCGTAAACGGCGCTAATGTCGATTTTTTCGTTTTCAAAGAGCTTTGTTAGGCCGTTATTGGCGTTTTGTCTGCGGTTTTGCGAAACTTGATCCTGGGTTAGGGTACCCGGATCGTTCCTTTTTGATTTAAATACGCTAGGCGTCAAATTTAGCGAGTGGGAGTCGTTAAATTTGTAGTTTAGTCCGCCGCTTAGGTAGTATCCGCGCTCCTTGTAGTCGTGTCTGTAGCCTTTTTGACCGAACGCTTTGCCGCTAAATTTTAAAAACAGATCCTCGCTCACATTTCCGCCAACGGTGGCTGCGGCGTCGCGGTAGCTATACGAGCCTATCTTGGAGCTCACGTTTGCGAAAAAATCTCGCGGCTTTTGCTTGGTGATGATATTTACCACGCCGCCTCTAGTGCCGCTACCGTAGAGCACGGCTCCGCCTCCTGGCATCACTTCGACCTGCTCGATGTCCTCGATCGCGATCATCTCAAGCGGTATGATGCCGTGCGCCGCATCGACCATATTTATCGGTACTCCGTTTAGCATGATTTTTACGGCTATAGTTGGCGTCGCGCCGTCTCCGCGCATACCTTGTCCGCGCATATCTATGTTTTCGCCTAGGCTTGAGGTGCTGACGAAATCGACGCTAGGGATCTTTTCTACGAGTTCTTTTACCGAGCGGTAGCCGTAGGCCTCGATGTCTGCTTTGGTTACGACGAATATATTTCTAGTCTCGTCTTTTAGCGCGCTTTCAAAACCCGTCGCCGTTACTATGGCGGCGTCAAGCGTGATGTTTTGGGTTTGCGCGTTTAGGCTCGCGGCTGCTACTAGCGACAAAAGTATAAATTTGCCGCCTTGCGCGCCTAATCTTTTTTGCTTATTTTGACTCCCTTCATTTTATCATAATTAATAATGATAAAAAGTTCCGTTATTCTACTATTTTTGGTATTAATTAATAATAAAAATCAATTCTTATAATTTTGATTTACGATTATAGCTACGCTCGCGAGATTTTAGATTTAATTTTAAGGAGTATGTTGCGCGTTTAAATCGTGAAATTTAAAGGCCGAATTTGAAAGGTTTTAAAATAAATTTGAAGTGGAGTAAAATTTAAGAGTTAAATTTGATATAGAAGCAAGCTAAATGCGATCCCGCTAAAGAGGCGCAAGGGGGATTTATCCCTCCATGCTGTTTACGACGTTTATCACCTCGTCGCGTAGGCTCTCAACCGTTAGCTCGGCTTTTTTCTCAAACGGCACGAACACCTCGCCCTCGTCGCAGGCGATGTGCATGCCGTCCTCGGTGATATCGGTCATTTTGACGTTTTGCGGGCTGGTAAAGCCGCCAAATTTTGCGCACATATCCTCTGTAAGGCCGATGAAGTTATCGTTCATCATACCTAGCGCCATCTCTTTGGCTTCTCTTGCTTCCTCGCTTAGCTGCATTATGTCTCCTTGTTTAAAATGATATCCGTTATTTTAACCGTTTTTAGCTGAATTTTAGCCCTTAACGAGCGCGATTTGCCCGTTTCGTATCTCGTAAATTTTATCCGCCGCGTCAAAATACGCATCGTCGTGGCTGATCGCAAAAATCGTGTAGCCTTGTGCCTTTAACTCAGGCAAAAACTCCGTATAAAAATGCCGCCTAAACTCGGGGTCTTGATCAGCCGCCCACTCGTCAAGGATCAAAAATTTACGCTTTTCAAGCAGTGCCGCAACCATCGCAAGGCGCTTTTTCTGGCCTTGGGAGAGGTTTAGCGTGCTAAATTTTCCGTCCTTGACGCTTACTTTATTTTCTATCGACATCTTTTTTAGTAGCCCCTCTATCAGAGCCAGATCGTCGCTCATCACTTCGTCAAAGAGATAAAAGTCGGTAAAAACAGCGCTGATCGTGTTTGCGTAGCTTTTTAAATTTGACTCCGTGATTTTTGTGTCGTCGGCGAACATCTCGCCGCTTTTTGGCGTTAGAAGTCCCGCTAAAATCATAAATAGCGTACTTTTGCCACTACCGTTTTTGCCGATCAAAAAGACCGTCTCGCCGCGTCCGATCTCTAAATTTATATCTTTTAACGCAAATTCGCTACCTTCGTTGTAGGCGAAATTTATATCTTTTAGGCGTAGTTTTTGCCAAATTTGCGGAGCCGTCTCGCCCAACTCAAACTCCGGCTCAAAGGGCGCTAGGTCAAGCTTTTTAAGCCGCCCGTAGGCGATACGCGCGCGAAAGACGCTAGGCACTGAGTAAAGCAGCATCATGAGAGGCGCTCGCAAAAAAAGTATCGCCAAAGCAACCGTGATTGCATCCTGTAGGCTAGCGGCATCGTAGGCTAGGCAAAAATATATCTCGATGCCCACGGCGCCCAGCATCACGGTGTTTAGCCAGTTGCTCATAAAGGACTGATGGATCTCGGCTTTTACGATATTTGCGCGCAGGCTTTTTGCGTTGGGTATGAAACGCTCAAGAAAAAGCCGCTTCGCGCGGGCTAAATTTAAGCTAAGCTCCCTGTGCCCCTCGACGCAGGTCTGATAGTCTCGGTATAGCGCATCCTCGCCGTTACGGCATTGTTCGTAGTATTTGTGGATATTTTTTATGAAGTATCGGCAAATCCATGTCGCCGCGCTCATCCAAATGACCAAAAACACGAAAATCTCGGCCGAGATAAACAGCACGTAAGCGCCCGTCGCGCCGATTATAAGCACGCCTTGGATGATGCTTGGCACCTGCATAAAGCCGTCGGTTAGGCTGCGCACGTCGCTTGAGAGCGAGGCGATCAAATTCGACTTGCCTGCGGCGACGATTTTTTGATTTGCGGTATCTAGGATCCTTTTTATCGTTTTGGTGCGTAGCTCATAGACAAAGTCGTTGCCGATAACGCTAAGAGCGATACGCGAGAGCACTGAAAATCCCAAAAATAAAAACAAAAGCGCGAAAAATGCGAGCAAAATTTGAGCGTCTTGTTCTTTTAAATTTAAGAGGTATTTGTTGATAAAGGCTAGTATCAGGATCCCAGAACCGCTAAAAACGGCGCTAGATACGATCATGGCGATGATTTGCCAAAGCGTTTTTTTTGAGATTTTTTTAAACATTTTCATTCTTTTTTTGAGAGTTTATT